>JAIRYI010000037.1 GCA_031267815.1 Desulfarculales bacterium
GTAGGGTAGCCCATATATCCTCCTTTAGTCTAGTAATATAACTAGACCACAAACCCCGAAAATGTCAATAGATATTTCTTTATATTTTACTTTTGTCTAGATAAAGGCCAAACTTAAGATAAATCACCTTCCAGGTGATTTATGAAATAAACTCAAAATATCTTAATCAGGGCCGCCCTTCACAGCGATGTAATTTACGCAAAAAAGTTGACAGAGGCAACCCTAATGACTGGGCCGCCTTGCGGGCCGAGCCATAATGCTGGTAGGCGTTCATGATCATTTTTTTCTCTAAATCGTTTATCGTACTCTTCATGCTTCCGGTGCGGCTTTCACTCTGTTCAGGCATCAAATATTTATCCCAACTGCTGTCGGGCAGGTCATTGACTCCTATAATATCGTTGTTTGAACAGATAACCATGCGTTCGATAACATTTTTGAGTTCCCGAATGTTTCCCGGCCAGGGATAATTGCGGAAATAATCCCGCACCAAGGGATCAAGCTGTTTATGATGGGAATATTTGGCGTTGATCTTTTGCAGAAAAAAATCGGCCAGCGGATCGATATCCTCTCTGCGCACTCGTAACGGCGGAACCGCGATGGCAGCCACCGAGAGGCGAAAAAAAAGATCCTCGCGGAATTCACCCGCCGCCACCCGATCCCGTAACTCTTTATTAGTGGCGGCAATAACTCTGACGTCAACATGCTGGGTTTTCCCGGCGCCTAAAGGCTGTATTTCCATATTTTCCAGAACCCGCAGAAATTTGGCCTGGGCAGCTAAGGGCAATTCACCGATTTCATCTAAAAATAAGGTGCCATGGTTAGCCAGAGTAAACATTCCGGCCTTACCTTTGGGATTGGCCCCGGTAAAAGCTCCTCCCGCATAACCGAAGATCTCCGACTCCACCAGCGCCTCGGGCAAAGCCGCGCAGTTGATGGCCAGAAAAGGCTGGTTGCGGCGTTTGGAATTGTAATGCAGCAATCTGGCTATAACCTCTTTGCCGGTCCCTGATTCTCCGGTCAGCAGGGCCACCGCTTCGGAAGCGCCGATTTTATTAGATTGATCCATCACGTTGCGCATTACGGAAGATTGGGTGCAGGTATAATATTTAGCCACTTCTTTAGACTGAATCCGCTGCAAGGTGGCTTCATAGCGGCTGGATTTCTCCTGTTCTTCCATAAGTTGATTGTGCAGTGAAATCAAATCTTCAATTATACGAGAAGATCCAATAACATATTGTATTTGTCCTTTATTGTCGAAAACAGGATTGGCGGTACATAAGGCCAGCGGGCCCCGGCTGAATTTTTGTAAAAAGGTGGCCGGACGGCCTTCGGCAATGACTCTGGTCACCACGGAATGACTGAGCAGGCCGGTATTGACCAGCTCATATACCGGCCTGCCCACCCACTCTTCCCACTTCATGCCAATCACATCCAAATGGGCGCGGTTGGCAAAAATATTTATCCCGTCCTTGTCGTTGATAAAAATGGAGTCAGGATGAAAATCTATAATTATTTTCAGAAGTTTTGACAGCTCGTCCAAATTGTCTTCAAGATGAGGAGTTTGTTTAAGATTAGTAATAAATTCTATTAGATCATTCATAACCACCCCTCTTTTGCCCTTGCCGCCATGACAGCCTGACCTCCGGCACCCGTTTCGCCGCCGGAAATAGCGCGCCCAGCTTGAGTTGGCCCGTAACTTGATGATTAAGCGTAATTAATTTTAGAATATACCTTTTATATTATACTGGAATTCATCTTATAAATCACCCGCAAGGTTATTCAAGGTTATTTCTGAGGGACTGGCTTAACCCCAAAACGCGCCGCCCGCCCCAAGATATGCCTGGATAAGTTCATTTTGGGACCGCCCGCCCGCGCCATAAACGGCGCGCACCACTAACGGCGCGCCGTTTATGGCGCAAAAGACCGGCTTTTCTTTTATTTTATATATTGACGGCGCTTATTCCAAATTTGGGACCGACCAAATGTTTTAAAAGTTTTTATCCAATAAATAGACATAGATATCCTAATTTAAATTTTTCCGCACCCTTCTTTCAGCCCTGACGGGGAGGCAAATCTGCAGTTGGCACAGTACCTGCACTGACATAAAATATCTGATTTCATTTTGCTTGCCTCAAATTTTTTATTAATAAATCGTTAACTGTTTTATGTAAGGAGGATACGAAATGGCTGATCCCAAAAAGACAATTGCCTTGCGTTGGGGGGAGTTTGCGGAAAACACCACTTTCAAAGATCTCTCTCCGGAACTGGTGCGTAAATCCAAAGAATTCATTTTAGATATCATTGGCTGCATCTTGGGGGCCAAACATGTCCCCGGCTCCCAGATAATCGCCAAAACCTTGCTGGCTCAGGGCGGAACCCAGGACAGCACCGTGTTTAATTACACCGCCAAGCTGCCGGCCCCCAATGCCGCCTTCATCAATGCCGCCGCCGGCCATGCCTTTGATATGGACGATGACCACCGCCGGGGCACTCTTCATTGCAGTGTGGTCGTATTCCCCGCGGTTCTGGCTATGGCGGAACGCTATGGCGCCAGCGGCAAAGAAGTCATTACCGCTTACGCCCTGGGCAGCGAACTGATGATCCGTCTGGGCGCCGCTTTCCTGGGACAGACTTATTATCAGGGATTCCATCCCACGGGAACCGTTGGAGGCGGGGGCGCGGCTATCGGAGCGGGCAAAATTATCGGTCTGCCCGCCAAAAAGCTGGAAATGGCTCAAAGTCTGGCCCAAGGTATGGCAGCCGGCCTGTTGGAATGGAAAGCCCAGGGATCCTGGTCCAAACGCACCAACGCCGGCCACGCGGCTATGACCGGGGTACTCAGCGCCCAACTGGCCCGCGAAGGCTACATCGCCCCCACCACTATCTATGAAGGCGACGACGGCTTCATACGCGCTTATTCGTATAAAGATCAATATGACCTGAATGTGATCACCGACCGTCTGGGCAGTTATTGGGAGCTTGAATATAACAGCATCAAACCCCATGCCTGCTGCCGTTTTTCCTGTCCCATTGTGGACGCCGGCCTGGATGTGCGCAGGAAGTACTCTCCAAAAATAGAAGATATAGAAGATGTGCTGGTAAAGTGCCAGAAATATACCATGAAAGTTCTCACCGTCCCCAGAGAACTCAAATATAATCCCAAAACCGAAGTTGATTTACAGTTTAATCTGCCCTACGCCGCCGCGGTGGCCTTGGCCAAAGGCCAGGCCATGACCACGGAATTTACCGAAGAAGCAGCCCAGGATCCGGTAGTACACGCCTTAATGCAGAAAGTCCGGGGGGAAGAAGATCCGGAACTGGAAAAAGTCTATCCGGAAAAATACCCCATCCGCATAATCGTTACCATGAAAAACGGCCAGAAATACGAAAGCTACATTGATTACCCGGTGGGAGACCCGGAAAACCCCATTCCCCACGCGGATCTAATCGCCAAATTCGAATATCTGACCAGCGTTCATAAAGACAAAGCCAAGATCAAAGCCATCATAGATATCTGCGAAAAGCTGGAAGATCTCAATGATATAAATGAATTGGCCAGATTACTGGCTTAAGCTGGCTTAAGGGGCGCCTTTTTTTATCCAGGGGCATAATGGGCCATTCCTTAAAACAACTTACCTTAAGCAAGGGGTAAATTATGTATATAGCGCCGCTCAATCTGGGTCATATCTATCGCGATAAATCAGGGTTTGCTCTGAATAAAAATCCGGGAGAAAAATCGGACTATCCGGTGCTGGTATATCTAATCACGGGAGAAAAATGCAATATTCTGGTTGACACAGGTCCCAGTGATGTTGATAAAACCGCCGCCTGGCATATGCCCTTCACCCAGACCCCTGAGGAACATATCACCGCGCAATTGAAAAAATACAATTTAACTCCGGAAAAAATCAATATTGTAATTTTAACTCACCTGCATTGGGATCATTGTTATAATTTGCACCTCTTCCGCAATGCTGAGTTATATGTACACCGCAAAGAGCTGCAGTACGCCATCGCTCCGCTGCCCGTGGACGTCAAAGCTTATGACGCTTTGAGCAGCGGAGTGATCCCTCCTTTCACCGCTTCCGTATTCAATGAGGTGGATGACGATGAAATTGAGATTATTCCTGGGGTAAAGGCCATTTTCACTCCGGGACATACCCCGGGCTTTATGAGCGTGCTGGTGGAAACAGGCGGGAAAAAAATTATTATTGCCGGCGATAATTTTCCTCTGTTTGAAAACTGGAACGGTCTTGACAGCACTCTGAACACCTGTTTCCACAGTAAAGACATGTATTATGACACCTTTCGCAAAATGCTGGCCATAGGTCCGGAGATAGTTTTGCCCGGTCATGACAAAAGAGCGCTGGAGAAAGATCGCTATTAACAAAAAATGTCAACTGGTTTGTTGATCAACAATTTTTTCAGAAAGGATGCTTCATGGCTAGTCTCAGAAAATTACTTGCAGAAAAACAGAGGATCATTGCTCCGGGGGTATTCGACTCATTAAGCGCCAAGGCGGTTGATGAAGCCGGTTTTCCCGCCTGTTACCTTACCGGATGGGGCGCTTCCGGCTCTCGGGTGGGCGAACCTGACCTGGGGCTGATCAGCGGTTCTGAAGTAGCCGATGTTATCAGAAATATTACTCTGTGTACCAATGTCCCGATAATTGCCGACGCCGATACCGGTTACGGCGGACCTTTGTGTGTGGCCCGCACGGTGAGAAGTTTTGAACTGGCCGGAGCGGCGGCGGTGCAGATTGAAGACCAGCTGTGGCCCAAACGCTGCGGCCATGTGGGCGGCAAAATATTAATACCGGCGGAAGAGATGGCGGCGAAAATTCAGGCTGCCGTGGAAGCTAAAAAGAATCCGGAAACTTTAATCGTGGCCCGCACTGACGCCATCGCGGTGGAAGGTTATGACAAGGCGGTCAAGCGGGCGGAATTATACCGCAAAGCCGGGGCTGACATACTTTTCGTGGAAGCCATTGAGACCTTGGAACAGTTGAAAGAAGTTCCCAAAATACTTCCCGGCTGGCAATTGTTCAATAACGTGGAAGGCGGCAAAAGTCCCAAATTGCCCGATGATGAAGTTTTTGACATGGGTTATCAGATTGTTATTCACCCCGTCATGCTGATTTTCATTGTAGCCAAGACTTTGCGGGACAGTCTGAAAAAACTTAAAGAAGCGCGCAATTCCGAACCTTTCTTCAAAGATATGCTGACTTTTGAACAGTTCTGCGACTTCATCGGCATGACCAAAGGCAAGGATTTTGACAACCAATGCCTTGCCAAGACCCTGGAATGGCTGAAAAATAAATGAGCGCGGTTACCGCCATAATCGCTAAAAGCCTGGGGCGCGGCGTGGAAGTGGGAGAATTTGCGGAAGTTCCGGTTCACCTGGCCTTTGGTCATGACGTCTCCGCTCCCATCGGAGTCAGGACTTTCAATGAATTGGGGACGCCGATATGGGATCCGGAACGGGTGGTAATAATTTTTGACCATTTTGTTCCGCCTTCCGCCCCTGCCGCGGCCAATGAGCAGCAGATGCTGCGCCAATGGGTCAAACAGCAGGGGATCAAAAATTTTTATGACGGCGATAATGGCGTATGCCACCAGATTCTGATCGAAAAGCAATTGGTAAAACCGGGAGAAATTCTGGTGGGGGCTGATTCCCACACCTGCTCTTCCGGAGCGGTGGGGTGCTTGGGTATAGGGGTGGGATCCACCGAATTGGCCGCTGCCATGGCTACCGGACGGGTATGGATGAAAGTGCCGGAAACCATTAAAGTCCGGCTGCAGGGAAAACTGCGGGCGCCGGCCTCAGCCAAAGACGCCGCGCTTGTTCTCCTGGGCATGCTGCGTGAACACCCGGTGGATTACAGGGTGATCGAATTCAGCGGGGATGGAACTTTAACTTTGCCGGAACGCATCACTATGGCCAATCTGATGAGTGAAGGCGGGGCCAAGAGCGCCTTGTTCACCGATGATTTTCCTTCGCATCTTACTTATGACGACCGCGGCGTAGTGCTTAACCTCATGCTGGACCTGGATTCAGTGACCCCTATGCTGGCTATGCCCTACTCCCCCGACAATGTCATAGCTGTTGACAGATTGACAGATACGGTTGCGGTGCAGCAAGCCTATATTGGCTCCTGCACCAACGGCCGTCTGGAAGATCTGAGTATTGCCGCCGGAATCCTGCAAGGCAAACGCGTCCACCCCGGCACCCGCCTCATTGTTGCTCCGGCCAGTTCCTCGGTACTTATCCAGGCTATTGAACAGGGCATTATCACTTCCTTGCTTTCCGCGGGCGCAATATTGGCGCCCGCGGCCTGCGGGGCCTGTTTCGGCGGGCATATTGGTTTATTAGGCGACGGAGAAGTATGCATTTCTTCCACCAACCGTAATTTTAAGGGGCGCATGGGTTCGGGCAGCAGCCAGGTATATCTGGCTTCTCCGGCCACCGTGGCTGTTTCCGCGCTCCGGGGCGTGATCAGCGACCCCAGGAAGGAGTGCTGAAATGAGAATATGGAAATTTGGAGATTTGATAGATACCGACCAAATAATTGCCGGAACCTATCTGCAGCTTAATGATCCGGCCGAACTGGCCAAGCATTTGTTTGAAAAACTACGTCCGGAAATGGCGGGCCAGGTGCAAGCCGGAGATATCATAATCGCCGGCCGCCGCCTTGGCATCGGCAGCTCCCGCGAACAGGCGGTACTGGCTATCAAAGGAGCCGGCGTCAGACTGGTAGCGGCCGAAAGTTTCGCCCGGATTTTTTTCCGCAACGCCGTCAACCTTGGCCTGCCTTTGCTGGAAGTGCCGGACGCCGGGCAAATCCGGGAAGACGAAGAAATTGCCATCAGCGAAACCGGCATCATCAGCCTTAGCAGCGGCAGGGAATACAAAGCCAGGCCATTGGCGCCCTTCATCCGGAACATAACCGAGGCTGGCGGATTAATGGCTTACGTTCGCCGGAATTTAGTGAAAGGAGGATAGTTATTATGGGCAGTAATCCTACCGGGACAGCCAGAAAAACCCCCTGCTGCATTGTGCGCGGCGGAACCAGCAAAGGGGTATTCTTTTACGAAAAAGACATTCCGCCGGCAGGTCCGGAACGTGACCGGTTTCTTCTGAAAGCCATGGGCAGCCCCGACGTCCGCCAGATTGACGGCTTGGGAGGAGCTGACGCTCTCACCAGCAAAGTGGCCATCATAGGCCCCCCTACTCATCCTGACGCTGATATTAACTACACCTTTGCCCAGGTTGATCTCACCAGGCCGATAGTGGATTACATAGGCAACTGCGGCAATATAAGCGCCGGGACCGGCCTGTTCGCGGTGCAGGAAAATCTGCTGCCAGTTAATGATCCGGTCACCAAAGTGAGAGTTTACAACACCAATACCCAGAAAATTCTCAATATTTACATTCCCTGCCGGGATGGCCTGGCGGAAGAATCCGGAGATTACGCCATTGACGGCGTGCCCGGCACCTCGGCGCAAATTAAATTGGATTTCTCTCTTACCGCCGGTTCCGCTTCCGGCCAACTGTTTCCCACCGGCAAGCGCGCCGACACCTGGGATATCCCCGGTTTCGGACCGCTGGAAGTAAGCCTGGTGGATATAGCCAATCCGGTAGTATTTGTGCGGGCCGGCGATCTAAAATTGAGCGGACGGGAAACGCCCCGGGAAGTTGATTCCAATCCCGTCCTTCTGGAGCTTCTGGAAAACATAAGAGGCATTGGCGCCCAACACTGCGGCCTGGCCGGCCATCCGGCTGAGGCCAGGATCAAAAGCCCGGCCAACCCTTTGGTGAGCTTTGTATCTAAACCCAGGGACGAGGAATTAAAACAAGGCGTTAACCTGGTAAGCCGGGTGATGTTTATGCAGTATATGCACAAAACTTACTCCGGCACAGCCGGCACCTGCACCGGCGCCGCGGCTTATATCCCAGGCACTGTCGCCAACGAATGCGCTGTGCTTAACGGTGAAAAATTCGGCATCGGTCACCCCATGGGCATTATGCATATTGACATGCGGGTGGAATGCTCCGGTGACAATGTGAACATCAAGATGGCTTCTTTCGGACGCACCGCGCGCCGCATAATGGACGGAACAGTATACACCATGCCCTGAACCCGCAATGACGCTCCCTGGAATAAAGCACCCGCGGCTTACGCTTCAGACATTCTGATTTATTTGAAAATAAAGGCTTCAACGCTATGACTTAACTAAAAAGGAAGATAAATATATGCAAGCAACTCCTTCAAACACGGTTTATAATCCAGTTCAAGAGAGACTGGATAAACTGCCGCTTTCCCGGGCTCATTATTGCATACTGGCATTATGTACCGCCGGTATGGTTTTTGACTCCATGGATCTTTATCTCCTGGCCTTCGCGCTTCCTATGATTCTCAATGAATGGGGTCTTACCACCGGATCGGCGGGATGGATTACCTCCGCCGCCATGTGGGGCATGATCGTGGGAGCTTATGGCTGGGGTTATCTTTCCGACCGCCTGGGCCGCCGGCTCTGTTTGCAGTCCACCATTCTGATTTATGCCATTTTCACCGGCCTGTGCGCTCTGGCTTTAGGGCCTATCAGCCTGTTTATCGCCAGATTTCTTACCGGAACCGGTTTGGGCGGCATGGTGCCTGTGGACTACGCGGTGGTGGCCGAATTTGTTCCGGCCAAACATCGCGGCCGTTTCCTGGCCTGCGCCGTTACCATCTGGCCCATGGGCGGCCTGATTGGCGCTTTTGTAGCTCTCAACCTGACTGAAGTATTCGGCTGGCAAGTTCTTTTTGTGGTAGGCGCGCTGCCGGCCCTTATGGTATTTATCATCCGGCGCTGGATCCCCGAATCTTCCCGCTTCCTGCTTTCCACCAACCGTCCGGAAGAAGCTGAAAAAGTGGTTTGGTTCATGGAAGAGAGATCCGGCATCACTGATCATAAACCTTTGGAAGCCCCGGAGGACGGCGATTTCAGCATTTACAAAGACAATCCCCCCAGCTTTTTTGAACTTTTCAAAAAACAATTCATTGTGCGCACCATTGTGGTCTGGGGGGTATGGTTTGCCCATTGTGTTCCCTACTATGCGGTAGGCTTATGGCTGCCTACTCTGATGACCAAATACTTTGGAATTGAGCGGGCGACCACATTTAAAATAATGATGTTGGTTGTGTGCGTGGGCATTGTGGGCCGGGCCTGCTGCATGCTCTTAATTGAAAAAGCCGGCCGCAAGGCGCTTCTCATTGTCTACTCTCTGTGCGGCGCGGTATGTATGTGCATATATCCTCAAGCGGGCGATACAACTCAGCTCATAATTATTGCCTGCTGCGCCTCTTTTTTCTACGAAGGCATATGGTGCGCCATTGTTCCTTACACCGCGGAAAATTATCCTACCCATATCCGCTCCACCGCTTCCGGCGCCGCCAGCGCCGCCGGGCGCTGGGCGGCGGTGGTTGGCCCCATTTTTGTCGGCTACGCTCTTAACCTCAACTCTCTGGGCCTGCTGTTCTATACCTTTGCCGTTTGCATGGTGATTTTAGCCATCCTGGTATATGTGCTGGGCCGGGAAACCGCGGGCAAGAGTCTGGAAGAACTCGGCAACAATTAAAGCAAGGGCGGGGGTCTTGAGGACAAAAGACTCCCGCCCTTTCCTGACTGACTTTATTTTTCATGTTCTGCCGATGGCCAAGCGGCTTATGCCTCCACATACTACTCCCTCATTGGGAGTCATTTATGAAATGACTCCCAATGAGGGTATTGCCCCCCCAAAAAAGCTTTTGTCTTTACTGATCCGGGGTAAAATTTGTCTGAGGAACAAAAAAATGGATTTGCGCATATATCCCATCAAAACCGGTTATATTTGCCTGGACAAAGGGTTAATGGTCACTCCGGGCGCGGATACGGGAACGAAGCTGCTGGTTCCCGCCATTTGCTACCTGATTGTTTACGGCAATCTTAAAATTCTAATTGATACGGGCATGCCGGATACAGAGCGCGCCGGCTGGCATTTCCCCGGATCCCGCCAGAAAGAGGAAGAGCGCATCGACCGCCAGTTGGCCAGCCTGTCGACAGATCCTGACGATATTTCCAGCGTTATTTTTACTCATCTGCATTGGGATCACTGTTCAAATCTGCACTTTTTTAAAAAAGCCAGTCTGTATGTGCAGCGCAGAGAACTGGCTTTCGCGCTCAACCCTCATCCTCTCAATTACAAAGCCTATGAGGCGGAAGCGGTGGGCATGACCCCGCCTTTCGCAAATTCAAAATTTACCGTTTGGGACGGGCCTTTTAAGCTCCATGGTTTTATAGACATATTCCCTACCCCCGGACATTCCATCGGCCATCAGTCACTGTCTGTCGGCGCCGGGGATGACAAATGGATAATATGCGGAGACGCCATTTATAATGAGAACACTTTTAATCCCAAAGACCATCTTCCTTATCAGGCCACCGGTTCCGGTTTTGATCTCTGGGAGCAATATGACAGTATTGGAACTATATTAAACAAAGCTGAAGGCAAAAAAGAAAGGCTTTTGTATCCGCACAGTGAAATTTCACTGCGTCGGGAATATTATCAGATTAATCAGCGTTTTCTTAACCCTCTCTGACCAGGATTGCCAAGGAGTAACAATGGAAAAAATTATTTTGGGGCGTACCGGCCTGACTGTAACCCGCACTTCTTTTGGCGCTCTGCCTATTCAAAGAAGAAGCATGGATGACGCCATACCTATTTTTAAAAAAGCCTATGAAAGCGGGATAACCCTTTTCGATACCGCCCGCGGATACACGGACAGTGAAGCTAAAATAGGCCGCGCTCTTTCTCCGGTCCGCGGGAATATTGTTATAACTACTAAATGTAAACCTAAAAACGGCGGGGAACTCCTGGAGATGCTTGAAACCAGCCTCAGCAATCTGCGTACCGATTATGTGGATGTGCTGCAGTTTCATTTTGCCGCCTTTGTACCCAAACCGGAGGATGGCTCCGGCATTTATGAAGCCATGCTGAAGGCGCGGGAACAGGGCAAGATCCGTTTTATTGGGCTTACCGCTCACGCCTTGCCGGTTGCCATGGAAGCGGCCCAATCCGGACTTTATGACACGGTACAGTATCCCTTAAGCCTGCTTTCCAGCGACAGAGATCTGCAATTAATTGATGTATGCAAACAGCACCATGTCGGCCTGCTGGCCATGAAAGCCATTGGCGGCGGGCTTATCCGCCACATCCCGGCCGCTTTCGCTTTTCTGCGCCGCTTTGAAAATGTCGTGCCTTTGTGGGGCATTGAAAAAATGGAGGAATTGGAGGAATTTATAGCTTTGGAAGCCAATCCGCCGCAATGGGGCGCGGAAATTGAGGCGGCGGTTGCCAATGAACGCGCGGAATTGGGGGGTAATTTCTGCCGGGGATGCGGCTATTGCCTGCCTTGTCCCGCGCAAATAGATATCCCCACGGTGGCCCGTTCGGGATTGGGTTCTCACCGCCTGCCGGCCCAGATATTCGCAAGCCCCGAGTGGCAGCATAAAGTGCGCCGGGCGGACGAATGCGTTGAGTGCAAGGAATGCGCATCCCGCTGCCCTTACGAGTTAAAAACATATCAGCTTATCAAGGATCAAGCCAAAATATATTGGCAGACTTTACAGGATATGAGGATTCCTTTGGCCGGCGAGCCTGCCTGAGTTACCATAAAAATTAACGCCTCCGATCGCAAAAAAATTAATAAGTGTATTTGAAGCTTGACTTATTACCTTATAATTAGTTATCCTATTCTAATAGACCCTTAAAAAGCCGTTTTCGGCTTTTTAAGGAAAGAATGCTTACGGGTCAAGTAAATTGCGGCTCGCTTATAGCCGGCGTCAGCCGCCTGGCAAACAGTGGGAACTAAAACCCAAACCTTTCGCTTCTGCAGTGAAGCGAAATTCTCATAAATCGCCATGATTTATGAAATTAACTCTAAATATTAACCGCGTAATACAGGAATTCTTAAGCTTATGAGCGAACAAATCAAACTTACCCGTACCTTTGCGTTAATCGGCCACGGCGGAAGCGGCAAAACCTCCATGGCGGAAGCGTTTCTCTTTAATGCCAAAGCGGTGGACCGCCTGGGTAAAGTTGGCGACGGCACATCGGTTCTGGACTATGAACCGGAAGAAGTAAAACGCGGCGCCAGCGTAAGTTCCGCGTTTGGTCATTACAGTTTTAAAAAACACAGTATCCACTTTATTGATACCCCCGGCGACGACAATTTTCTTTATGAGGCTATTTCTTCGCTGCGCGCCGTGGATGGGGCGATCATGGTTATCGACGCCATTGACGGGGTCAAGGTGCAAGGGGAAAAAGTATGGCGGCATTTGCAGGAGGCAGGCCTGCCCTGCTTGCTGGCTGTCAATAAAATGGACCGGGAGCGGGCCGACTATGACAAAGCTTGCGCCATGATTCCGGAAATTTTGGGAATTAAACCGGTTCTGCTGCAAATTCCGATAGGAACAGGCGAAAACTTCAAAGGCGTGGTTAATCTTCTGACCAATAAAGCCTATCTCTTTGAAGCGGACGGCGGCAATAAATTAACTGATATCCCGGCCGACATGGCGGACGACGTCTCCCTGGCCCGCGAAACTTTGATTGAAGATATAGCCGAGGCTGAAGATTCCCTGATGGAGCGTTATCTGGAAGGAGAAGAACTAAGCGCGGAGGATCTGGCCGCGGCCCTGGCTAAAGGGGTGAAAGAGCGTCTTTTTGTTCCTGTGGCCTGTTGTGCTGCCCTCAAAAATTTCGCGGTAACTCCCATCATGGAATTTATTAATCAGCTTCTTCCTTCGCCGGAAGACCGGGGCCCGGTTATGGGCGTCAAACCGGGCGGTGATGAGGCCGTTGGCCGGTCCCCGGAAGAAAACGCTCCTTTCTGCGCCCTGGTTTTCAAAACCGTGGCCGACCCTTTTGCCGGCCGCCTCTCCATGTTAAGAGTTTTTTCAGGCAAACTAAAAAGCGACATGCAACTGTATAATCCGCAAAAGAGCGCCAAAGAACGGTTTAATCAACTCTATCAAATGACCGGCAAAACCACTAAACCAATCAATGAGGCCCTGCCCGGCGATTTAATCGCCATTCCTAAACTTAAAGACACTGCCACCGGCGATACTCTTTGCGATGAAAAAAATGTCATTATCCTTCCGCCTTTAAATCCTCCCGCTTCGGTAATCAGTTATGCTATTGCGGCCAAAGAAAAAGGCGATGAGGAAAAAATGTTCGCGGCCATCAATAAATTACTGGAAGAAGACCCTACCTTGCGCCTGGAGCGCGATCCCATGACTAATGAGGCTATTCTCTCCGGTATGGGTTCGGTCCACATTGAAACCACTCTGGAGCGCCTGCGCCGTAAATTCAATGCGGAAGTGCAGCTCAAAACCCCTAAAGTGCCTTATCGGGAAACTATCAAAGGCAAGACAAGAGTCCAGGGCCGCTATAAAAAACAGACCGGGGGCAAGGGCCAGTTCGGTGATACCTGGCTGGAAATAGAACCGGCCGGCCACGGCGAAGGATTCATTTTTGTAGACGAAATCGTGGGAGGCGCCATTCCCCGCAACTTCATCCCGGCGGTGGAAAAAGGCATTGCCGAAGCCATGCAAAAAGGAGTATTCGCCGGTTATCCAATGATCGACGTCAAGGTGCATCTGGTGGACGGTTCCTATCACGCGGTGGACAGTTCCGAAATGGCTTTTAAAGTGGCCGGTTCCCTGGGATTTAAAAAAGGAACCTTGCAATGCAAACCCACCTTGCTGGAACCGATTATGCTCCTTACCGTTACCGTGCCCGAAGACGCTATGGGCGATGTAATGGGCGATATAAGTTCCCGCCGCGGCAAAGTCTTAGGTATGGAGGCCAAAGGCAATCTCCAGGTAATAAGCGCCCATGTGCCTATGGCGGAAGTCCTGACCTATCAGCCGGAACTGACCTCCATGACCGGAGGGAGAGGAGCCTTCAGCATGAGTATGGCTCATTATGAAGAAGCGCCCGGTGACGTCCAGGCCAAAATAGTGGAAGCTTTCCAGGCCAGTAAAGGTGAAGACGAAGAATAGTACGCTGTAACACTTAAAAATGTATATTTAGCAACCCAAGCCGTTGGGTTTAAACGGCAGATTTCCGGGTGCTTGAAGCGGTTAGAGATATCAACATACATACCCAACTAATCCGTCAGTCCCAACTCCTGGGCGCTGGGCGCATTAATTTCCGGCCACTCAAAGGGAAGGCCAACCTCCTTCGCTCCCAGGCTGACCTGAACAGGCTTGGAGCCTTCTTCCGCCACAAAGGGATTGCCCTGGGGAAAGTTGAGATTATAAGCTGTAATGCCGCTGATTTCCGAAGAGCTAAACTCATCTGGTAACTGAGACGGCTTATCACCGCGCTCTCGGCTATGCTGCCCGAACCCTGGAAATAACGCAAACCATTTTTTCCGCTGACAGAAGGCCCGCCTTCCCGGTCGGAAAAAATAAGCTTGTGTTTGTTTTCGCTGTGTTCAAAGTAATAATATATGCCTTCTTCCTCACACAGCCGGGATATAAAATGCAGGTCTGATTCCGCGTATTGCACGCAGTATTCCCGGACAGGATATTTATCGGCACATTTGAATTCCCATAAACTGTAATCAAAACCCTGCTGTTTTAGAATATTTTCAATAATGTCAATTATATTTTTATTCTGGAAAACGCGCTGTTCCTGGTTTAAACCCAAAAACCAAAAACGCGGGACCAACAGGCATTTATAGTGGGTAAAACGGTTGGCGGTATGAAGCTGCTCGATCTGGCGGATAACCCCGTGGACATGGCGGGTGATCCCGCTCCGCTCCAAGATGCTTAAATGAGCATCCAGGCCCAGCATGACGGTTATGTCTTCACTGGCGGAAAGGCTGACAAATTCTATAGCAAACTCAAAGGGTTCGCTTACGCTTTCCTTGCCTTCAAAACTGTATACGGGAAAAGAACCGACCCCGCCGACGGCAAAATCAAACCAACTGGAATTGGCCAATAAAGACATAACGCCCCCTGTACATGTTAAAATTTACTGTTTTAAATTAACTTAAATCTCCTTACAGTCGATCTTGAAAAATATTAATACACTGATATTATAGCGTAATTTTTGCAAAACTGCGTATTTTAGCGGCCGCTTTCAAAAGGTTGAAGCTCGTTCCCGCCAAGGGAAGCGTTTTTTCAGCCTTGGTCAGGAAAATTAGCCCTTATTATCCTCATTTTCCCTGATATTGTCAGCCTGGGTTATGGTCGCCAATTTTTGTTTGCGGGCGCGCCGCCGGGCGCTGCCTGAACGGCGGCTGCGTTTTCCCGGACCGGGATCCGTATCCCCCTTTTCTCCCCCAGCGGGTTCAGCAAGCGCAGGCCCGGATACCGGGGGAGAAGATGAATTAACGGGTTCGGCCTGCTTTTTCGCGGCGCTATGCCGTCTTTTTCTTTCACTGCTTTTAATATTGGGGACAGAATTACCTTTTTCTTCCCCCTCTCTGTCAGATCCGGCCTTCAGTTGGGTTCTGGGCGGCGCGGCATGCTGTTTCCTTTTGGCTGGGGGAGAAGCGGTCTCTTTTCCTTCACCTTTTTGGTTCTGAATGGCTTCTTTTTCTACCGGGTCAGTATTTTTTATTTTCTCTGGCAGGCGTTCCGCATCTTTTTTCTTTTCCGTTTTTTCCGCATTATCAAATTTGGGGGCAGCGGTCTGAGTTTTTGCGTTCCGCTCATTGTTAAGAGGCGGTTTACGGGCTGCCCGGCCGCTTGGCCGGTTTTCCTTATAAGATTGGCGGGGCGAAATTTTACTCTGCTCAGCCGTTGACTCGATATTATTATCCTCACCCCGTAACGGAGGAGAGGACTCCACCTGCCATTGGCCCGCCCCCAGGCGGCTGTCGGCTATAACTTCCAAATGAATATGATGCTCTTCTTCCAGGGAGGCCAGTTTGGCCCGGCGCTGATTTTGCAGATAATGGGCTATTTCCGGACTGACCGCAAGCCTGACGTCTTTCTGGCCCAATTGCCGGCCAAGCCCGCGTAAAACCAGGCGGGCCGCGGCCTCGGTGGTTCTCACCAGGCCCCTGCCCTGGCAATGGGGGCAGGTCATAATATCCCCATGGTCAATAGAGGGACGAATGCGCTGGCGCGATAACTCCAACAGGCCGAAACGGCTTAAACGGCCCAGGTCTGTTTTGGCCTTATCTTTTTTCAAGGCCTCTTTTAAAGCCTTCTGCACTTCTGTTTTGGCTTTGTTATCGCGCATATCAATAAAATCAATTACCACCAGCCCGCCCAAATCCCGCAGGCGCAGCTGCCGGGCAATCTCTTCCGCCGCCTCCAGGTTGACCGCCAGAGCCGTCTCTTCCAGCTCCTTGCCTTTTAAGGCTTTACCCGAATTTACATCAACAGACACCAAAGCTTCAGTGGAATGAATAATTAAACTGCCTCCCCCCGGCAAATTGACCCGCGGGCTGTAGATATCTTCCAGTTGTTTTTCTATATCGTATTTGGCAAAGATAGGCCTTTGTTCCCGGTACAGGCGCAAGGCGCTCACCCGCTTGGGATTGACCAGGGTGATAAAAGTACGGATATTTTCCAGCACTTCCTGATTGTCCACCAAAATTTCGTCCACATCGTTAGTGAATAAATCGCGCACCGTACGCACAGCCAGCTCTTCCTCGCAATTGATCAGGCTGCGCGGCGCGGCGGTTTCACTTTTTTTTAATATTTCCTGGAACAGGCGCAACAGGAGTTTGGCGCTGGCCGTCAGTTCGCGTTTACTGCGCCCGGCAGCGGCGGTCCGGGCTATGATTCCCAAATTAGCCGGCAATTTTAATTCAGCCAGGATAGCTTTCAAACGTTTACGTTCTGCCTCATCTTCCAGTTTACGCGATACTCCGGCCAAATGGCGGCCCATGGTCAACACCAGAGCTTGTCCCGGCACCGAAAGATAGGTGGTCAGAGAAGAACCTTTGCCGCCTATAGGCTCTTTTACCACCTGCACCAACAGTTCCTGGCCGCGGCGCAATATCTCTTTAACGGACAAATCCTGACTCTGATCACTGTCCGGCCATAAACCGGGTTCGATATCTCCAAATTGCAGGAAACCGTGCCGGGGCTGGCCATAATCAATAAACGCCGCTCCCAGACTGGGCTCAATATTAACTACGACCCCTTTATAAATATTGCCCCTGGTCTGCCGGCTGGCTTTAGTTTCTACATAAAATGCCTCCAGATGACCGTCTTCCACAACAGCTACTCTGATATCTTCCGGATCCTGGGCGTTAATTAACATTTTTTGCGTCATAATTTATTCTTTCACCATACTATATTTGCACTCAGAATTTGGACAAAGCAGACTGCTTTTACCCTGACGGGTTACTTTCTCCAGCATAATTTTGCCTCCGCAGGCAGGGCAGATATGGTCAACAGGTTTATCCCAGGAAGCAAATTTACATTCGGGATAATTATTGCAGCCGTAAAAAGCCTTTCCCCGCCGGGAACGCTTTTCCGTCAACTGTCCGCCGCATTCCGGACAGGCCACATCCAAAGGCGGGCTAGTGGCATAACGGCATTTGGGGTAAGCGGAACAGGCAATGAATTTGTTGCCGGCGCGCGAAGTGCGCAAAAGCAGGGCGGATCCGCACTTGGGGCATTTATCTTTCAACTCTTCCCAGGAAGATGCTTCCATTGGCTGCCCGTTGGCGTCCAGGGGAATGTTATTACGGCATTTGGGATAGGCGGAACAGGCCAGGAAAAGGCCGAAACGGCCTTTTTTAACAATCATGGGCGCCCCGCATTTATCGCATTTTTCTTCCGGTAACTCCGGCCCCGCCACCGGTATAACCGCGCCTTTGTCATCACGTTCAAAATCACTGGTATAATTGCACTCCGGCCAGGCGGAGCAGGCTAAAAATTCACCGTGCTTGCCCAAGCGGATATTAAGCGGGCGGGCGCAATGCGGGCAATCTATACCCGCGGGCAGGCCTTTGCCTTTGACCTGGCGCATCTGAATCTTGGCCTTATTCAGAGCCGCGGAAAACGGCTGATAAAAAACGCGTAAAAGTTTTTTCCAGTCTTCCTTGCCTTCCTCTACCTGATCCAAAGAATCTTCCAGCCGGGCGGTAAAATTAACTTCCATTACCTGGGGAAAATTCTCCACCAGGAGATCATTGACAATTTCTCCCAGGCTGGTGGGCACAAGATAACGGCGGTTATACTTGGCCGCGTATTCTTTGTCTTGCAGGGTGGACAGAATAGAGGCATAGGTGGAAGGACGGCCAATACCCTTGTCTTCCAGTTCTTTCACCAGGCTGGCCTCGGTAAAACGGGGGGGCGGCTGGGTAAAATGCTGTTTCGGCAAAAACTTGAGATTGACAAGAGTCTGCCCTTCCTCCAAAGGAGGCAGATTAAGCGGTTCTTCGTCATTCTGGCTTTTGCCTTTTTGCCCTTCGTCATAACCTTCCACATATACCGCGGTAAAACCGGGAAAACGCATAACCTGGCCGCTGGCCCGCCACAAACCTGGCCCGGACTGTATATCGACCTGAGTCTGGTCATAAACGGCCATAGCCATCTGACAGGACACAAAACGGTTCCAGATCAGGCGATAAAGAGCCAATTCATCTTTTTTTAAATACTTCAGTAACGATTCAGGCGTCCGCAGCACACTGGTGGGACGAATAGCCTCGTGAGCCTCCTGGGCCATGGCTTTGGCTTTATATACTTGCGGGCGGGAAGGCACATATTCCGGGCCAAAACGTTTGGCTATAAACGCGCGGACGTCCTTAACCGCCTCCTCCGCCAGACGGGTGGAATCAGTACGCATATAAGTAATAAGCCCCATCTGGCCTTCTTCGGTCTCCTGCCCTTCATAGAGTTTCTGGGCCAGGGACATGGTTCGTTTAGGCTCAAAGCCAAGTTTACGAAAAGCTTCCTGCTGCAAGGTGGAAGTAATGAAGGGGGCGGCGGGAGCGGTTTTGCGTTCACGCCGGATGATCTTGTTAACCGTAAATGCCTGCCCCTGCAGAGAGGCCATGGCCTGTTCTGTTTCATCCTGACTGTGAGGATCAAATTTTTTATCGTTAAGGCGCTGCAGTCTGGCTTTGAACAAAGGCGGGTTACAAGCCTGCAACTCGCTTTCCAGGGTCCAATATTCCTCGCTGATAAAAGATTTAACGGCCCTTTCCCGTTCCACCACCAGGCGCAATGCCACCGATTGCACCCGGCCGGCGGAAAGTCCCCGTTTAACTTTATCCCACAGCAACGGAGATATCTGATAACCCACCAGGCGGTCCAAAACCCGCCGGGCCTGCTGACTGTTAAAGCTGTTCTCGTTCAAATGCTGAGGATGCTGTACGGCTTTCAATATGGCCGGTTTGGTCAATTCATGAAATAATACCCGGTGATATTTTTCAGGGTCACCTCCCAACTGACGGGCAATATGCCAGGCAATGGCCTCGCCTTCCCGGTCCGGGTCAGGCGCCAGATATATGGCTTCAGCCTGGCGGGCCGCCCTTTGCAATTCCCTGACAATTTTTTCTTTTCCTTCAATAACTTGATATTCCGGAGAAAAATCGTGTTCCAGATCCACCCCCAAACGGTTGGGAGGCAGATCCATCACATGGCCGAGAGAGGCCTTGACCTCAAAATCGGAACCAAGATATTTGTTTATGGTTTTAGCTTTTGCCGGTGATTCAACAATTAATAATGCTTTACTCAATTTTTTTGAATCCTTGTACCTGGGGAATAAGGCAAATACCCCACTGCAGATACCCTGTGCCGTGATAGGCAATAATAAGAATTTATTTATGATGCCGCTTTAATATTTTTCAGGCCCGACGGTCTTACAAGCGCACATAATGCTGTCCGGGAAGCTGATCCACATACCCGTTAATTTCCAGCTCCACCAGTATAACCATTACCTCCTGACTGCTGAGCCCGCTTTGCCTGATGACAGCATCAATATGTAGTGGCTCAATGTTTATCAAATTCAAAATATTAGCATGTTGGGCGGGAAGGTCAAGCCCTGACCGGGAAGGGATAATTTTGAATTCTGTTTTATGGGAGGCGTCTCCCTGGGGAGACAAAGGCAAAAAAGCAAGCAGATCATCAACTGAAGTCAAAATATTAGCCCCCTGGCGCAACAATTCATGGCATCCCTGACTAAGCGGGCTGTGGACCGGACCGGGGACAGCGAAAATTTCCCGTCCCTGCTCTAAGCCATGACGCGCTGTGATCAACGAACCGCTCCGTAAAGAGGCTTCCACAACGACAATCGCCTGACTCATGCCGGCAATGATCCGGTTACGCACCGGAAACAAACCCGGCTTGGGAGGATTATTGATAAGATATTCGCTTATTACCGCTCCCTGGCGGCTCATTTCGGCAATAAGGGCGGCATTCTCCCGCGGGTAAACATAATCCAGACTACAGGCCAATATCCCTATACTGTAGTTTCCGGCAGCCAAAGCCCCCCGGTGGGCCGCGGCGTCTATTCCCCGGGCAAGGCCTGAAACCACGCTTATGCCTTGGGCCGCCAATCCCCGGCCCAATTCTTCCGCTATCTTTTGTCCATAACCGGTAGGCAGCCGTGAACCCACCACCGCCACCGCCGGAGTATGCCTGAGCTGGCCTTTCATAAACAAAACCGGCGGAGGGTTGGGGATATGCCGTAAATAACAGGGATAATCCTGATCATCCATAATCAGCATACGTGCGGTCAGGCGTTCCAGGGCTTCCAAATGAGCCTGCAGATGGTTCAAATATTTTTTACCGGCAATGCTGTCGGCAATTTCCCGGCTCACGCCTCTGACTTGTTGCAATTGCTTGCCGCCGGCGCCCAGAACCGCGCCCGCTGAACCAAAATGGCGCACCAAGCGCCCAAAAATCAGGCTCCCCAGCCGGGACACCAATTTGAGCTTCAGCCAATCCAGGTGTGTTTCGTCCAATAAAACCTCATTTGCGATATAAACCCTGGCATATGCCCCGCTTAACCGTCATACTTCATTAAACAGGCGCCAGAGATATACTGCCTGATTGCGGCAGGCAACCCCATACTTAACTTATAGCAGGCTTTAAGGTCACTGCCAAAAAACAGAACGCGCCTCGGGCTATGGTTTTAAACCGGAACCGCTCCCGGCGGCAACATGTCAAGCCCCACTGACGCCAATGCCCGCTTTCCAGATAAACACTGTATCGGTTAAAAAGCGTCTATGCAAGTCAAAGCCAGATTAATTTCCGTTATTATTTTCATTATAATGTTATGCTCTCACGCCCTGACAGCAAACGCGCAGGGTCTGGCCGTGGTGGTCAACGCCGGCGCGGTCATGGAAGAAGTATGGCAGGGCAGCACCCGCGGCCAGGAACTCAGAGCAGCCCTGCAATTGACCTTGGGCGCTTTACCCGCCGACATACCCTGGTATATGCACTGGGTCAATGAAACGCCCATATTATTTGACCGCGATAACTGGCCCCGTTTACAGCCGGAGCCGGTACTCAAAGGCAGCGGCCAGGGAGAAAAATTTACTTTGGCTCTGCAGCAGGCATGTTCCTGGCTGCTGGAAAATCAAGGCGGATCTTTATTGATAATAAGCGCCGGCCCTCTGCAATTCCAGGCCGGCGTCAGCCGCGAATTGGCTAAAAATAATTTATTCTGTCACGCCTTAAGCTTAGGCCTGGAAGATGACGGCGGGATCAAAGCTCTGGCCCTGCAGGGAGGCGGAGGATATCTGGCCGTTAGCAACGCCCGCCGGATGCTGCCTTTTTTGAATTCTTCACTGGCAAACGCCCTGGCCCCAGGACGGCTGTTTATTGCCGTTAACAGCCAGGACAATACCCCCCTGCCTATGGTACTGGGATTAACCCGCCAAAATCACAATGAAAAATCGCGGGACGTCTTGAGCAACCGCTGGCTGCAGCTTGATTTGGGCGGATATGGACTTGAATGGCCCCGTGACTACTCTCCTCTGCCCCGGTCGGAGACCCTGCCTAAAAGGGTTTCCGTGCTGAATGACGCAACTATTCTAAATGTGGGCGGAAGCGGCCGGATAAAATTATCCAGTTTGGACGGCAATGAGGTTGAACTGAATTGGCCTTTGGCTTTGGCCGAAGTGAATACGGGCAAATTGCTGGTAAACAAGCGATACGCCCCTTTCAGCCTTGATTTGCCCGCCGGAGAATACCGGGCTTATACCACCGCCAATCCTCACCAGGATTGGCGTTTCCAGCTGGCAGCCGGACAAGTTCTGGAAAAAATATTCGGGCCTCCCGGCAGTCTGCTGGTAACACTGACCGGGCCGGGGCGCAACCAGTTAAACGCCGCTTTTACTCTTGCTGCGGACGGAGACAGCGCCGGTTACCGGAGAGGTCAGACCGGCCGGCGTATAATGGCCGATCCTGGGCATTATTATCTGGAGGTGCAGATTATTCCTCCGCTTAGAGAAGAAGTGGAGATCAAACCGCAGGCCCGGATTGAACTTAATTTACCGCCCGCGGGCATCTTACGAGTCAACCGGGAGAGCGCTGTTATCCGCGGTTTTGAAATACGGGACAGTAAAGATAACCGGCTCCTGGGCATGGGAAAGGAAAACCGGGAATTCATACTGCAACCCGGAGCCTACAGACTCTGTTGGCCGGCCGGCCGGAAAGAGATGGAAGTGGAAATCCTTCCCGGGCAGGTGAATATACAAACCGGGCCTTGAATCATTGGAACCAATCCGGCGGCGCCGGCCGGGGCGGGACTCAAACGGTTATTGTCAAATAACCAGCCAGTGGAGGCCGCGGCCTCTTTTCAGCAAAATCTTTATCTGGCCGCCGCTTTGCCGGGAAGACATGGCCTCCACCAAATCCTCCGGCCGGTTCAAACTTATATCCCCTATCCGCAAAACCACATCGCCTGTTTTCAAACCGAGGGAGGAGGCTCTGTCCGCGCTGCGGGCAATGGCTATTCCTCCGTTAGTAGCCGGTTTATTTTCCAGAATTATACCCGTGCGCGCGGTGAACAGAAGCATAGCCTGCGGCAAAGCGAATTTCTCCGCTTTCACTTTAAGCTCAAAAATGCCAGTCTGAACACGGTAAAGAGTAAGATTAACCTCCTGCTCCGGCAGCAGGGATTTCAGAGCTAAAATATAATCAGCCACCGACAAAGCCGGCCAGTCATCAAGGGCCAGTAAAATGTCTCCCTCTTTGACGCCGGCCCGCGCTGCCGGGGTGGCGCTAATCACCCGGCTGATCGGCAGGCTGGCTTCCTGTCCCGCCGCGGGAGGAGTATCCAGGCCTCCCTCCTCCACCAGCATACCCAGCCACACCGGCGCGGGAGGATTGTCGCCCCGGTTCAGGAGCGACGCCACCCGTTTGACCTTGTTGATGGGAATGGCAAAGCCAATGCCTTGAGCGGAGGCGTTTACCGCCGTGTTGATGCCGATCACCTCGCCGGCCAAATTCAGCATGGGGCCGCCGGAATTGCCGGGATTAATGCTGGCGTCAGTTTGAATCAAATCGCTCAGGTAGTCATCCTGGCCTATACGAATACGGCGGTGCAAGGCGCTTACGACCCCCACCGTGACAGTGTGGGAAAAGCCATAAGGATTGCCAATGGCTATAACCTGCTCGGCGATCATGATACCGTCAGAGTCTCCCAGAGGCGCCTGGGGCAATGAACTGTCCACCTGTAACAGAGCAATATCATTGCCCGGATCCGCTCCCAGAAGGCGGGCCGGATACTCCTGTTTATCGCTGAGTTGCACGGTAATATGCTCCGCCGCCTGCACCACATGGCTGTTAGTGACAATTAACCCCCCCGCCCCGTCAATAACCACCCCGCTGCCCAAACTCCCTCTCTGCCGGGAACTGGGGAACATATTGTTGAATATTTCATCCACAACCGGATCCCCGGTGCTGATCATCATTGTCTGCCGGCCTGGCATGGTGGTGGATATATTGACCACTCCCGGCCCTGCCGCCCTGACTGCCGTAACCAAAGGCGTAACCCGCCCGCTCTCGGCGGCATGGGCCGGAAGGGCCGCCAATAATAAAAGAAGAGCTATCCGCCCCGATAATTTTAAGACCAATCTATCTTTCCTCCCTCGGAATATTTATTGTCCTTAACGCTTTTTTTCCGGCCCGGCGCGTCACGTAAGGACGGTTGGGAATTATATTGCCCGGAGTGAGAAGACAGATTGGAATAATCGCGTATTTCTCCGCCTGTCACCTGGACGGAAGGCGCGGTCATCGCCTGTAAACGGGCAATCCGCTCCGCGATTGGGGGATGGGTGGAAAACAGACTCATCAGCCCGCCGCCATGCAACGGGTTTACCGTAAACATGTGGGCGGTCTGAGGCGAGGCCGGCATGGGCACGCTTTTGCCATACTGATCCAGTTTATTTAAAGCAGACGCCAAGGCGCCGGGATCATGGCTGATGGCCGCCCCACTGGCATCGGCCATATATTCCCGTCTCCGGCTCACCGCCATCTGGATAATCATGGCCCCCAGAGGCGCCAGAAACGATAAAAGCAGCAAAATGGCGTTGCTTCCTCCCCGGTTGTCGCGGTTATTGCCGCCCAGCAGCGCGCTGTAACGGGCCATGTTGGCCAGAATCATAACCGCTCCGGCCAAGGTGGCGGCAACAGAGCCAATCAGAATATCCCGGTGTTTGACATGGGACAGTTCATGGGCCAGCACTCCTTTCAATT
Source organism: Desulfarculales bacterium (assembly GCA_031267815.1). Lineage (GTDB taxonomy): Bacteria > Desulfobacterota > Desulfarculia > Desulfarculales > Desulfarculaceae > JAIRYI01. Next base: position 24,711 of record JAIRYI010000037.1, read on the forward strand.
CCCGCTTGTTCAGCAGATTCAGCAGGCCCTCGGTCACCGCCACCACCGCATGTTCCGGATTGCGGCCGGTAGCAAAAGCGTTAGGAGACGGGTTGGGAATAATGCATACCTGGGGCATGGGCAGACCGGCCTCCAAAGCCAGGGTATTCACCAGTCCATATAACTCCGGAGCTTCAGTTTGACTCACGGGCCTGGCTTTATAAGCTTTGAGCACAATGCGGTCGGAAAACCAGTAAGAAAAAAAATTCATGGCCATGGCTATGATAAAAGCAATTATCATACCCTGCCGCCCCCCCAGGAGGTTGCCTGCCCATACCAGCATCAAGGTCAGCAGACCAAGGAAAAAAAATGTCTTAAGGCCGTTCATAGCTATCCTTAAAAAATGAAAATCCGCCGTATTGCGGGACTGTTATAATTTAATGCTTTTTATACGCCCGTCAAGCCGCAAAGACCGTCCGGCATTTCTCCCTCGTGAACAGGTAAACCGGTTTTAGGGGGCAAGGTCGGTCATGACGGAGGTTTTGTCCAAATGCCGGGCGAAAATACGGCGCAGATAATGGGAGAGTTCGCAGCGCGTATAAACCATGCCGGGAGGCGTTTTAAGCTTGCTCAAATTCTGTCCTTTAATGTAAACCAGAAAAGGAACCAGGTCATTTTTCTCCGGACCGTGGTAGGATTGATGATCTCCATAGAGGATAACGGTGCTGCCTTCCGGCAGCGATTTGATGTATAGCCCCAGTCCTTCGTCAAAATAGTTTACGCTCCGCCAATAGCCGTCCCATTTTTCATAAGCGGGCGTTTTGGCTTCCACACTGGCGTGCATGGTAACGGTGATGAGGAAATGCAGGTAACGGTCCTTGCCTTTGGCATAATCCGCGGCAAATTTCATCAGATCATAATCGGCTATATTATATTCGAACAGCCCCGGAGTAACCTGATAACCTTGTTCTTTAATCTGTTCAAAGAAAAAATTGCTGTCAAAACCCATCTTGGGATAAGCGTAGCGGCGGTTCATATAAGCGCCGGCAACCCCATGAACAAGGGAGGTCTCGTAACCAGCGGATTTTAAAGGCAGGGCAATACTGTCACTGTATTTGTTGAGATATTCAAAATATAAAAAGAATGCCCTGGCAATCCTGCTGTTGAGCATTTCATATTCCGAATTGGCGGAAACAAAATGTTTCATCCCATCCAGTTTAAGCACAAGAGAACGCCGGGCCATGGCATTTAAATTGGGGGCCACTTCCTTGCCGTTAATTTTTTTGTAGAGCGCCGCCCAATCCAGGCTTTCCACCTGAATCATGCTGATCCGGCCGGATATGTCAGGCAAAGGCAGAGGCATAACAGAGTCAGGGTTACAGCCGATTTCCGCATACACCTCCTGGTAATTGAAGGGCACATCATAATAATATTCCTGAAGCCAGGTAAAGAGAAAACCCCGGTAACGCAGATGATTTAAAATCGAATTTTCCAACACCTCGGGAGGATTGGGCTTTAAAATGTCCATCCGCCCCTTGATATAATCATAGGAATAGCATCCGCCCAGCACCGCCAGAGCGGTGACCGACACGCCCAGGCGCCAGACCCGGCCCATTACCGGTTTGCGCCTCCACAGCCAGCATTTGCACAACATCAACAACAAAAGGACAGATCCGCCTTCTTTGTCAAGATAACTCCAGGCAAACTCGTTGGTCTGCTCAACCATGTTCAGGCCGTTTACCATGGCGCTCAAGGTGGGGGGCAGGTCCAGACTGGCAACATAGCTCAGGATGAAAACTCCCGCCAGCAATTGCAAAACAAAAACCGCATAGACGGTAACTCGCGGCAAGAGTACAATAATCATAAAAGCCGCAGCCAGATCCATTAGCAACAGGCGTTGCATGAAATCATACTCCCATGATTTCATAAGACCGTCGCTCAAAGAGCAGGCCTGGACATAATATGCCTCCAGCGCCATTATAAAAGCCAGGAGGATAAAAACCGTTCCCGCCGGCCAAGCAAATCTTTTAGATATCATGACATTCAGCCCCAATAATAATTAGAGTTCATTGCATAAATCACCTTCCAGGTGATTTATTCACATCGCCCCCAAGCTGAAGTTTTGGACTCGTTCCCGCCGCTATGGCGCGCTTTGGCGCGGGTTAAAATTTTGCCGGGAACCCACATTTTCCAACGGCAGCCGTTTCGAGTTGCGGGAAATAATTTAATTAAGCGGACGGCTGAGATCAGATCCGCAATGAGATCCGATCGTCTAAACTGATTGCCGGGGCGTCAAAATGAACCGGAAAAAGAGGCCAGCACAGGAACATGATCAGATGGCTTGTCCTCTCCTCTCAAGTCTTTGGCTATCCAGCATGCGGTACAATGCTCCAGCACCGGTTTACTGACTAAAAAATGGTCAATTCTCCACCCCAAATCCCGTTTGAAGCCGTTAGGCGCCCGATAATCCCAAAAACTGAACTGGCGCGCCCGGGGATTTTTTGTTCGGAATAAATCATAAAGCCGGCATTTATCCATAACTTCGCCCAACGCGGCCTGTTCCTCAGGATGAAAGCCCACCTGGCCTTTAAGTTTTACAGGGTCGTATACATCAATATCATGAGGCGCCACATTAATGTCTCCCAACCAGATTAACGCGTCTCCGGGTTGATGGCGGGATTGGATATAGTCGCCTATAGCCTCTATAAATCTTAATTTTTCCGTAAACATGGGATCAGCGGCGGAGCGCCCTTGCGGGACATAGCTATTTAAAATCCACAGGTTGGCAAAACGGGCGGCGATAAAGCGCGCGCCCAGATGTTCCCGGCCGGGCAAGCCCCGCACCAGATCATCAGGCGGAATACGGCTTATTATCGCTACGCCGTTGAACGACTTTTCTCCCTGACAACTGACAGTAAATCCTCTCTCCTCAAAGAACGGGAAAGGAAAATCCTCTTCCCTAGCTTTGATTTCCTGCAGAGCCAGTATCTGTATACCCGGTTCGCCGTCAAGCCAGGCCAGCAAAGGAGCCAGCCGGGCCCGTATGCCGTTCACATTAAATGTAGCTATCTTCTCCACTTTTAAATAATACCTTATTTTCAGTTTATTTCTTTGCCGGACGCCGGCCCGCCAAAGACCCGGCGCAGCACCTCCCGCAGTTCATGGCGGTTCAGAGGTTTGGAGAGATAGTCGTTCATGCCTGTCTGCAAAAATTTTTCTCTGTCGCCGGTTAGAGCGTGCGCGGTGAGCGCGATTATGGGAATAAGGGAAAATTGCCGTAATTCATGAGAATTGCGGATTATCCGGGTGGCCTCCATACCGTCCATCAGTGGCATCTGAATATCCATTAAAATACCGTCCAGATCGGGATGTTCCGTTAAAATATCCAAGGCCTGGCGTCCGTTTTCAGCATGAACTACCCGGTGCCCCAGATGCTGAAGGAAGCGGGTGGAAGTAATCCGGTTTACCGGCTCGTCCTCAGCCAGCAGTAAAAACAGATTTTCCGGGTCACGCGCCTGCTCCAATTCTCCGTCCGCCGGTTTGGCAATCCCCTGATCAGCAATAATCGTGAAAGGGAGCAACACCGTCATAGTTGTTCCCTTCCCTTCTTGGCTGGTCATGCTTATTTCTCCCCGCATCAGCTCGACCAGGCGGCGCACAATGGTCAACCCCAGACCGGTTCCGCCGTATTTGCGGGTGGTGGCGCCGTCAGCCTGGGTAAAACTTTCAAAAATTTTATCCAGCTTGTCAGAGGCAATGCCGATACCGGTGTCTCTGACCACAAATCTTGTCCGGCAAAAATCCTGTTCTGCCGCTTCCCGCCCCTCCCGGCTGATCTGAAGTTCAACCCGGCCCTGGCTGGTAAATTTTATGGCATTGCCAATCAGATTAAAAATGATTTGCCGCACCCGCACTTCATCACCCAGGAGACAGACAGGCACATCATCTTCAATATGCAGCACAAATTCAATTCCTTTGCCGCCGGCCTCGGGCTTGAATATGTCATAAACCGCCCGACAGCTTTCCCGCAGATTGAAAGGAACCGCCTCAATATCCAGCTTGCCCGCTTCAATTTTAGAAAAGTCCAGGATATCATTGATAATCCGCAACAAATTGCGTCCTGAATAAATAGCCGTATCAAGGCTTTCCTTCTGTTCTCTGTTCAATTCACTTAGCTGCATGATTTGCAGCATGCCCAATACCCCGTTCAAAGGCGTCCTGAGTTCATGGCTCATGTTGGCTAAAAATTCACTTTTCGCCCTGTTCGCGTCTTCAGCTCTGTCTTTTGCCTCCACCAGATCCCCGGTGCGCTGCTGCAAAGCTGTAGCCATTTCGTCCAAAGCGGTTCCCACCGCTCCCAGTTCGCTTTTCTGTTCACCCATATCCGCCCGGGCGTTAAAATCTCCCTCGGTCAGGGAACGGGCGGTATTAACCAACCGGTTGACCCCAGGCATAATTATAAAATTGCTGACCAGAAAAACTGTACCCAGAGCCAGAAGCAAGGCCAAACCCAACAGCGACAGCGAAAAATACATCTCCTGCCGGGCCGCGCCATAAACCTCACCTTCCGGTATGGCTAAAATCACATTCAAATACGGCCACTCGCTGCTGGAAAGACGTAACCGCTGATAAGCGACAATTATAGTCTTGCCGTCAAAATCCAGAGTGTTGAAAATCCCCCGGTCATCATACATCACTTCAAGATCCTGCCATAATTTATCAGGCAGCTTGTCCCCGGGAACAAACCTGCCCTGACCGGAAACAGAATATATTATCCGGCCGCTTCTGTCGGTAAGGCATAAATTGCCATCCCCGCTCAAATCAGAGCCGGCAAAATAGCGGCTGTAAAGCGCTGAACTGGTGGAAGCCACCACTATAGCCTCCATCTGCCCCAGACTGTCCATGATTGGATAACTGAAATGCAGGGACTGGACTTTTTCTCCGCCCAGACCGCCCATTGAATCGCCTACGCTGAAAGCGCGGGCCCGGCGCGCCTCTCTGAAAAAACGCCGGGAACTTATATCAGTTAATTCCTCGGGCAGACCAACAGCGGAATTTATAAGCCTGCCCTGGAGATCAACTACAAACAGATTATCATAAAGAGGGTACTGGCTGAGAACATTTTTCAGAAAATCGGCGCTGACGCTCTTGTTGCCATCCAGCAATGCAGGCAATTGCGACAGGGTCATGAGCAGAATTTTCGTGTTTTCGGAAATAATCCGCTGCTGGGTGCTAATATTATGTACCGCGGTTATGGCGTTGCCCTGGGCTGACTCAATGGCCTGGGCGCTGCGTAATATGCTGGAATACACAAGAATGCACAGAGACGGCAGCATGGCCGATATAACCAACAGATAAAAAAGGCGTCTGATGGATCCTGTAAAAAACCTTTTAAATGGAATGGATATCATTTTGCCGTAAAAAGCTTCTCCTTTTTGGGCTGGGTATAATTCCAAACATCAACTATAATAAAATTAAGATATGCTAAAAAAAACAGTTAGTCCATAGCCGATATGACAGCACGCTACAACTTCATAGAATTTTTACTTTTATATTATATTGCAATCTGCAATCAAATTTATGTAATTGAACGGAGATGAGGATTTTATCATGACCGGGGCCATGGCTGACGTACAGAAACAACCTGACCACCGCAATCTGGCCATAGACAAAGTGGGAGTAAAAGATATACGCTATCCTGTAACGGTCATGGATCGCGCCCAGGGCAGCCAGCAGACGGTGGCCGCGGTCAATATGTATGTGGATCTTCCCCATCACTATAAAGGCACCCATATGAGCCGTTTCATTGAGGTATTGAACCGGCACTCTCAGGATATCAATCTTAAAAATTTACACAGTCTTTTGGAAGACATGAAAAGCAGCCTGGAAGCGGGACGGGCTCATATTGAGATAAGTTTTCCCTATTTTATTGACAAGCGCGCTCCTGTCAGTCAGGCCAGGGCTTTAATGGAATACATGGTCACTTATCGGGCCAGTCTGGAAAATCATCTGGATCTGGTGGTGGAAATTAAAGTTCCAGTAACCACTCTGTGTCCCTGCTCCAAAGAAATAAGTTCCGCGGGAGCTCACAACCAGCGGGGAATAGTACGCTTGGCCGTACGTATCACCCGCTTTATCTGGATAGAAGATATGATATCTTTAGTTGAAGAATCAGCTAGCTGCCAGATATATTCGCTTTTAAAACGCGCTGATGAAAAATTTGTAACTGAAACAGCCTATGCTAATCCCAGGTTTGTGGAGGATATTGTCCGCGAAATATGCCTCAAACTCGAACACTATCCCGCTGTCACCTGGTTTTCCGTAGAAGCCGAAAATATGGAATCCATTCACAATCATTCGGCTTACGCTTTTATTGAAAGGCACAAAAATGGGGGATATTAAAGCCCAGTACAGCACGCTGGCCGATGATCACTTCCCGGCCACAATGACCATAACCTTGGGAGAGACTACTCTTACCTACCGCAAACGTATGTGGAAATTGCCGGCCGGCAACGGCGGGACGGAGGAAAAAGGGTTGCGTTACGGGGAAAATCCGGGCCAGGAAGCCGCTCTTTATCAACTTACCGGCGGCAATCTCAGTTTGGGGAAAGTGGAACTTATCCGGCCAGGCCAGGGCATTATCAGCGCATTAAGTGAGGCGGATATGCTCCAGTCCGGCAAGCATCCCGGTAAAACCAATCTCACTGATGTTGATAACGCTCTAAATATATTGCGTTATATTAAAGAACAGCCGGCCGCGGCCATCATGAAGCACAACAATCCCTCTGGGGTAGCCTTAGGCGCAAACATTGACAACGCTTATGAACGGGCTTTTATGGCGGATATGGTAGCCGCCTTTGGCGGCGCGGCGGTACTTAACCGCCCGGTAAACAAAAGCACCGCCCAAATGATGGGAGAACTGTATTTGGAAGTGGTGGCCGCCCCTGATTATGAGGAAGGCTGTTTAGATATTTTGTCCAAATGGAAAAATCTGCGTATTCTACGCATCCCCGCCCTGGAGCGCATCTACGAATATCGTGACATGCGCTTTCTGGATATAAAAAATTTAATGGACGGAGGCCTGATCGTTCAGATCAGTTCTTTGAATTCCATTCGTTCTCCTGAAGATTTTCTGCCTGCCCAGGCCAGACGCCAAAACATCCTTTACACTATAAACCGCCGGCCAAGCGAGGAAGAACTGAAAGATGGAGTGCTGGGCTGGGCGGTGGAGCAGGCGGTAACCAGCAATAGCGTGCTTTTTGTCAAAAACGGATGCACGGTGAGCGTGGGGGCGGGCCAGCAGGACAGAGTGGGGGTAGCCCAACTGGCTGTAGAACGGGCGTATGAAAAATACATGAACCGCCTGGCCTGGCATTACAGCCGCCTGAACCTGAATGAGCTTAAAAGAGCGGTGGCTGAAGGCAGGCAGAGAGGATATCTGCTGAACCAGATAGAAGAGGAAACCACAAAAGTAAAAGCGGGGCTGACGGGATCCGTCATGGTCAGCGACGCCTTCTTTCCTTTCCGCGACGGAGCGGAAATAGGTCTGGAGCAGGGGGCCGGCCTCATAGTCCAGCCGGGCGGAGCCATCCGTGACTGGGAGATCATCCAGGCCTGCAATGAAGCAGGCGCCGCCATGGTTTTCACCGGACAGAGAGCTTTTAAACATTGAGATCTGCCGCATAGTTAATCCCGAGCTGACGCCATGGACGGCAATTTGCAACAGGTCTCACATTATTTGCCAATAGTGACAATATGTTGCAATAAACGATAAATAACAATATAATAGATAACGGTTGCCGCCGCGGCGACTGTTTTTATCAACTGCCTTTACACTATGGAGGTGTTCAAGTGTATCCCAGCTTAAGTGTGTTTGTTAAACCGCATTTGCCAGATAATCTCAAGTCTCTGGAAGAATTAAGCAATAATTTATGGTTTGCCTGGAATTATGACGCCATTGACCTGTTCCAGCGCATAGACGCTGATTTATGGGTTAAAACCCAGCATAACCCCAAAGCCATGCTGAACCAGATAGATCAAGACATACTGGACGACTTAAGCAAGGATACCGGTTTTCTGGCCCAATTAGACCGCACTATGACTAAATTCAAGGCCTATATGGCGGCGCAGGGATGTCCTTTGCTGGGAGACAGAACACCGAATAATTTTAAAATAGCCTATTTTTCCGCCGAATACGGTCTGGCGGATTGCCTGCCCATCTATTCCGGAGGGTTGGGCATGCTCAGCGGCGACCACTTAAAAAGCGCCAGCGACTTGAATCTGCCTCTGATAGGTATCGGACTAGCTTACCGCCAAGGTTATTTCACTCAGTGCCTCGGCCCCGACGGTTGGCAGCAGGAGACATACAATCCTAATGATTTCTATAATATGCCTATGGAACTGGTGCTTGACGGCAAAGGCGATGAGATCATTGTCAGTGTGGATATTGAAGGCCGCCAGTTGCATGCCAGGGCCTGGAAAATACAAGTAGGCCGTATCCCTTTATATGTTCTTGACGCCAATATTGAAATTAATCCTCCGGATCTTCGCTCCATCACCCATCAGCTTTACGGAGGGGATATAGAAATGCGTATCCGCCAGGAAATTTTGCTGGGCATCGGCGGAGTGCGGCTTCTGGATGCTCTCAATATTGAAGCGCGTGTATATCATATGAACGAAGGACACAGCGCCTTTGCCTCTCTGGAACGTATCCGCCTGCTGCGGCAGCGCCACGGTTTGAGTTTTGATGAAGCGCTTGCTCTGGTAAGGTCAAGCAACTGCTTTACCACCCATACCCCGGTGCCGGCGGGCAACGACTATTTCAGCGCTGATCTTATCCAACGCCATTTTAATGATTATATGCATGAACTGGGCATCAGCATGCCCGTACTCATGGCGTATGGCCGGGTCGATCCCCATGACCAGCAGGCTTTATTTTGCATGACTGTGCTGGCTTTGCGTTTTTCCACTTACAACAATGGGGTCAGCCGCCTGCACGGCGAAGTCAGCCGTCATATGTGGAAGGATGTATGGCCCAACTTCCCTCTGGAAGATATACCTATTACTTCCGTCACCAACGGAGTGCATATTCCCAGCTGGATATCCGGTGAAATGGTCTACCTCTACAATCGCTATTTAGGCGCGGCATGGACGGAAGAACATGATTCGCGAACCATCTGGCAAAAAGCCGCGCGTATTCCTGACTCGGAATTATGGCGGGCCAGAGAGCGGCGCCGGGCCAGCTTAATTACTTATGTGCGCGATTATCTGTCCGCTCAGCTTATGCGCCAAGGCGCGGGAGCTGAATTAATCCACCAAGCCGGTGAAGTGCTGGACGCCCGGGTGCTGACTATTGTATTTGCCCGCCGTTTTGCCACTTACAAACGCGCGGTTATGCTTATGGAAGATTTGGACCGCCTGGACCTCATCTTAAATAATCCCGAGCGCCCGGTACAGATTATTTTTGCCGGCAAGGCCCATCCCCAGGATAATGAAGGGAAAGCCTTTATACGTACAGTAGTTGAGACATGCCGCAACCCACGTTTCCGTAACCGTATGGTATTCTTGGAAAACTATGATATTAACGTAGCCCGCTATCTGGTTCAGGGCGCCGATGTATGGCTTAATAACCCCAGAAGGCCCCTGGAAGCATGCGGCACCAGCGGCATGAAAGCCGCGGCCAACGGCTGCCTGAACTTAAGCATTTTAGACGGATGGTGGGATGAGGGATATGAGCCGGGATTAGGCTGGGCCATTGGTTCCAGAGATATGAATGACGATCACGATCTGCAGGATAAAATGGACGCCTATGCTCTTTACCGTATTCTGGAACATGAGGTTGTGCCTCTGTTTTATGACCGCCCCGACGGTGATATGCCCCGCCGCTGGCTGGCTTATATAAAACAAAATCTGAGCAAACTGGTCCCTGTGTTCAACACTCATCGCATGCTGGAAGATTATACCAATCTATTCTATATGCCGGCCGCTGCCAGCATGAACAGCCTGATTGCCGACAACTTCAAACTTGACCGCCAGGTAGGCGCCTGGGGCCATAAAATTATGGAAAATTGGGGGCAAGTGGAAGTATCTGAAATCATTGGCCCGGACAATGGCAACTTCCTCTGGGGGGAGAAGATCGAAATAAAAACCAAGATTAAACTTGCCTCCCTGTCTCCTGATGATGTGCGCTGCGAAATATATTACGGATTGTTGAATGCCGGCGGAAACTTTGCCAACCGCCAGACTGTCGCCATGACTCCCGAAAAGAAAGAAGGTGACGCCTGGTGGTATAAAGGCAGCATAACCTGCGAAAACAATGGCCGTCTGGGGATAAAAATCAGAGTAACGCCCTTCTTTATGGGTACCCTTTCCCAACATGCCATCGGCTTGGTAGCCTGGAGTAAATAGTATGAAAAAGCCGAAGCCGGCTTTTTCAGGGTCTATTAAAATAGATTAATTGGGCTTATAAACGCCATGATGTTACCGTTGGATCCGTCCGCGCCCGAATACGGCTGGCAGAAAATTATTTATTTGGCTGTGCCTTTAAGTTATTTTTGGGATGAAAATCAAACCGATGTTTGCCGCCTGATCGCCAAACTCCCCGTCAATTTGGAGTTGGGTCTGGACTGGATGGCTCTGGATTATTACTGGCCGTCAAAACAAAAAGAAACGCGCCGGTTATTCGCCGGCCGCAACCTGACCGTGCACATGCCTTTTATGGGACTTGCTCCGGCCACCCCTGACCCTATGGCGGCGGAAGCGGCCCTGACCCGCCTGCGGCAGGCTGTAAAAACGGCTTTAGCGTTGCAATCTTCGCGGGCGGTTCTACACTTGGGTTATGATTATCGCTTTGACCGGGACAGAGAAAAATTTATAACTCTTTTCTGTCAGCGAATGGCTCCGATAATCGCCGGCCTTACGGCCGGCGGCTGCCAGCCGGTGCTGGAAAATGTTTTTGAGCCAGACCCGTCTTTATTATTGGAAATACGCCGGCGTTTCTGCGATATGGGGCAGTATAATGTGGGATTTTGTCTGGATGTGGGCCACGCCCTGGCCTTTTCCTCTACCGATCTGCCTCAATGGTGGGAAGCTTTTGCTCCCTGGCTGCGGGAGATGCATCTGCATGACAACCCCGGATATGATGATCTTCACCAAGCTATTGGCAGCGGCAAAGTGGACTTCGCTTATCTGGGCCAAGTCGTGAACGGTATGCGGCCTGGCCCTCAATTCACTCTTGAGCTGCGTGATGAAGCTTCTTTCTGGCAAAGCCTTTATGCCCTGCATCAGCTTTGGGGACCGGCAACGGTTATAAATAATAATGAGTCTCAGACTTAAGGCTGTCCTGATAACCGCTGTTTTATCCGCAGGCCTGTTCTTGGCCGGGTTCAGCATAGGTAAATACTGGCTCGCCCATGAGATGGAAGATATAAAAATTCTGACCGCCCAGGCTACTGACAGAGTGCTACTTCTTACCAAGCAAAATCAGCTTCTGCAGGAAAAATTGGAGCAGTTGCACCAGCAGCCGCCCCTGGCGCAAGAAATAACCGGACGGGCATGGATATGGCCCGATGGTCAGGGTTATAGGGGATTGCTGGAATCAGGGCAAAGTCTGCTTTTAAGCCCGGAATTAAATTTGAAACTCCTGCGGATCGATCCTGGAGCCAATCTGGCTGTTTTTCGATTGTATGCAAATGATAACTCAACCGAACTGAAATTAATTCCAGGCGCCGTCTTGCCCATCAGTCATGCCTGGCAGTTGGGCTTACGCTACCTGCAGCCCGGTTGGGCAGTGGTGATTTTAGAGCCAAGGTAGCTGTTTATGGGAACAATCAGCTTCTTTATCGAATATAGGTTGACAATAGTTAAGTAAACTAATAAGATACTGAAGTTAAAAGCGGGGGAAGCGGCTGCCCGGCAGTATGAAATCAACAAGTAATAATTGCGATATATTATCCGCTTACGACTATTATCTGCCTCCGGAGCTTGTGGCTCAGACTCCGGCCCGGCGCCGGACAGAGGCCCGGCTGCTGGTTTCTGATTCAGATACTGGACATGTAACCCACCAAAAGGTAGCCGATTTACCCCTTTTATTACAACCGGGCGACTTACTGGTATTGAACAACGCCAGGGTTATTCCCGCCCGCCTGTTGGCGCGCAAACCAAGCGGCGGGTTGGCGGAAATTTTTCTTCTCAATCCCGCTCACCCGGAACGGACAGAGCCGGACGGTCATGAATGGCAGCAGGCTTTAATTAAAGGCAAGATACAGGAAAACAGCATATTAACCCTGTCAGCCGATCCTGAAATTGTTATCCGCCTGCTGGAAAAAAGGGAACACGGCCAGGCCTTAATAGAAATTCCCGGTTCAGCTCTGGACCTGGCCGCCCGTTACGGTTTGACCCCGCTGCCGCCTTATATAAAAAGGCCGCGCGGTTGCACCGCGGCTGACCGTAAGCGCTATCAGACGGTGTTTGCCCGCAACCCGGGCGCGGTGGCCGCGCCTACCGCCGGCCTGCATTTCACCAATGCTTTACTGGCGGAGATAAAAAAGAAAGGCGTGGATATTGCGTTTGCGACTCTGCATGTTGGGTATGGCACTTTTTCCCCTCCCCGCCGCGAGGATTTGCAAGCAGGCAATCTTCACGGCGAATGGGTGGAAGTAGACCAGGATCTGGTCAAACGCTACCGCCGCTGCCGGGATCGGGGCGGGCGAGTCATTGCGGTGGGCACCACCAGCGCCAGAGCTTTGGAATGGGCCGCCCTGTCAGGCTGCCTGGAAGTAAAACAGGGATGGTGTCATCTGTTTATTGCCCCTGGTTTCGAATTTAAAATTTTAGACGGTCTGATGACCAATTTTCACCTGCCTCGCACGACTCTGCTCATGTTGGTAAGCGCGTTTATGGGCCGGGAAAAAATGAACTCGGCCTATGCGGAGGCAATAAGGGAGAGATACCGTTTTTACAGCTTCGGCGACGCCATGCTGATTTTATGATTATTTTGCGGAGAACAATTGTTTAAATTGCCGGCGGCGATAATTTCCGCCTCAGAGCGAAAAAATATTGCCGGGGATCATCTCTTATCCTCAAAGTTAATGGTATGATTCCCAGAGTTAAATATGAACCGCGCGCCCGTGACGGATCCGCCAGGCGAGGAGTATTGCACAGCCGGAGAGGGCTGATTGACACCCCTGCTTTTATGCCCGTGGGTACGGCCGGTACCGTCAAGGCCATGTTGCCTCAGGAAGTGGCGGAACTGGGCGCCCAGATAATTTTAGGCAATACCTATCATTTATCTTTGCGTCCGGGTACGGACTTGATTGCGGATATGGGCGGGTTACATAAATTTATGGCCTGGCCCGGTCCGATTTTGACCGACAGCGGAGGGTTCCAGGTATTCAGTCTGGCGGGCAGGCGTAAACTTAGTGAAGAGGGTGTAAGTTTCCAATCACACCTGGACGGCAGTGAATTATTCTTAACCCCCGAAAGAGCTGTTCAAGCCCAGGAATATCTGGGAAGTGATATAATGATGATGCTGGACGAGTGCCCTCCCCCCGGGGCTGACCATGATTATGCAAAATCCTCTCTCGAGCGCGACTGCCGCTGGGCCAAGCGGGCTATTCGCGCCCGGGGCGAGGACAGCGGCGCTCTGTTTGCCATTATCCAGGGAGGGATGTATAAAGATCTGCGGGCCATGAGCGCCGCTTTGCTGACCGCCCTGCCATTCGACGGTTATGCTCTGGGGGGGCTAAGTGTGGGTGAACCCAAGGAAGCCACTTGGGAAATGCTCACTCATACTATTCCTCTCCTGCCCCCGGATAAGCCGGTTTACCTCATGGGAGTGGGTGAACCGGAAGATCTGGTGACTTACAGCGGGCTGGGAGTGGATATGTTTGATTGCGTACTGCCCACCCGCATGGCCAGGAATGGGACTTTGCTGACCGCCATGGGGAGACTAAACATCCGCAACCGGCGTTTCCGCAATGATCCCGGCCCGGTGGAAGAACAATGCGGCTGTTATACCTGTAGGACTTTCAGCCGGGCCTATTTGCGGCATTTGTTCATGGCCAGGGAACTGCTGGCTTACAGACTGAATACCATCCATAACCTTTACTATATATTAAAGCTTATGGAAAACATTCGCCGGGCGGTGGAAAGCGGCGTATATTCTGAATTCAGCCGCCGGACACTGTATAATCTTAAAGCTGATGATAATGAATGAATAATTTGAGACCGTTCCCAACCTCAGGAGGTAATTAGTTAATGTTAGATATGTTTTTCGCCGCTAGCGCTCACGCTCAGGAAGCCGCCGCTCCCGCCCAGGAAGGGGGCCTGAATTCTTTTTTGGGCGGACCCGGTTTGATGCTTCTGGCTATGTTCGCCATTTTTTATTTCCTGCTGATCCGGCCCCAGCAAAAAAAAGCCAAAGCCGCCCGGCAAATGCTGGACTCTTTACGCAAAGGAGATGACGTCCTCACCAATGGCGGCATATTTGGACGCGTCACCGGAATCAGCGGCGAACAGCTTGTGCTGGAAATCGCGCCTCAGGTCCGTATTAAAATAACCCGCTCCAGCATAACCCAGATACTTTCCGGGTTAAGCCAGAACCAGCCTGCGGAAGAAAAAAAGAAATCATGATCACGCCTTTGGCAGAGGAGGCCCATATTGCCCAGAAGTTTTAAATGGAAAACCGTACTGGTTCTGTTCATTATCTTGGCCTGTTTTATTATTCTCCTGCCCAGCACGGGCGCTAAACTGCCCGGTTGGTGGAACAGCATTATATCTTTCAAGCCGGTACGGCTGGGTCTGGACCTGCAGGGCGGAGTGTATTTACTCCTGGAAGCTGACGTGGACAAAGCGGCTCAATCGGCACTGGAACGGACAGGACAGGAACTTTACCGCCGTTTGACTGAAAGCAGGGTGCGCCTGACCCAACCCCAGTTGGAAAGCGGGCAGACCCTCACCTTCAGCCTGTTTTCCGCCAATGACCGGGCAACAACCGAAGATGTGGCGCGGCAGTATTTCGAAGAATATGAACTGCAGCCCGGAGAAAACAATTCCTTTACTCTGCGCCTGACCCCAGCGGCATTACAGGGCATCAAAGACAATGCCCACAATCAGGCGGTTGAGACCATCCGCAACCGTATTGACTTGTTTGGAGTGGCGGAGCCGGAAATAATTCCCCAGCAGGATTATCGCATCCTGGTGCAATTGCCGGGCATGAGCGATACCAAGCGGGCTATCGCTCTTATTGGTCAGACGGCCCAATTGGAATTCCGGCTGGTGGAAGATGTGGACGCCGACAACCTGACCATCGACAGTATTCCCCCCGGCACATCGCTTGGTTACGTAGACAGGAGAGATTCGGTCACGGGACGGGTCAACAGACGACAAATACTGATGCGCTCCCGGGCCAGCATGACCGGGGAGGGGATAACTGACGCCAGGGTGCAATTGAGAAATCAGCAGGGAGAGATGGGAGTGGAAGTATATTTCAACGCTGCCGGCACCCGCCAGTTCGCTGATCTCACCACCGCCAATGTCGGCCGCAGGCTGGCCATTGTCCTGGACGGCAAAGCCATATCAGATCCCACAATCAAACAACCCATTACCGGCGGCATAGCCTCCATTACCGGTGATTTCACTCCCGACGGAGCCAAAGATCTGGCTGTAGCCCTGCGCTCCGGCGCTTTGCCCGCTCCGGTTAATATTTTGGAACAGCGCATTGTAGGGCCAAGTCTGGGGAATGATTCCATCCGCCAGGGAGTTACCGCCGCTTTAATCGGCGGCCTGCTCATCATTATATTTATGCTTTTATATTACCGTATCTCCGGCATTGCCGCCGATGTGGCGGTTGTTTTTAATATAATCATCCTGCTGGCTGTCATGGTGATTATGGAAGCCACTCTGACCTTGCCCGGTATAGCCGGCATCATTTTAACCATAGGCATGGCGGTTGACGCCAATGTGCTTATAAATGAACGAATACGGGAAGAACTGCGCCTGGGCAAAACCCCGGCCGCGGCGGTGGAAACCGGCTACGCCAGAGCCACGGTAACTATTTTGGACGCCAATATCACCACCATCCTGGCCGCCGTTGTACTCTATCAGTTCGGCACAGGTCCCATCAAAGGTTTTGCGGTAACTTTAACCATTGGTCTGGCCTGCTCTATGTTCACCGCCATTTTTGTAACCAGACTGCTGTTCGACTATGTTGTCAGGCGCTACCGGCCCAAGAGTCTTTCCATTTAAGGCGCGGTCAGAGCAAAAATACCTTTGCGGAGCTAATATGCAATTCATAAAACCAGACATTAACATAAATTTCATGGGCCGGCGTAATCTTTTTCTGATTATTTCCGGCCTGTTAATGCTTATTTCTCTTTTGCCGCTCCTGATCAGGGGGCTTAATTACGGAGTTGACTTTTCCGGAGGCATGCTCATCCAGGTCAAATTTACCCAACCGGTTGAAGCTGAGGATATTCGCCAGTCTCTCCAAAGCTTGGGTTTAACTGACGCTTTAGTGCAAAGTTTTGGCCAGAGTGATGAAAATGAATTTCTAATCCGCTCTCTGGCCGCCGGATTCTCTCTGGAACAGGCTGAGACCGCGGTGCGGGCCAACCTGGAAAACAGTTTCAGCGGAAACAAAGTGGAAATGCGCCGGGTGGAGACGGTCGGACCCAAAGCAGGCCGGGATTTACGGGAAAAGGCCATGATGGCCATATTCTGTTCCATCCTGCTCATGGGAATTTATATATCAGGACGTTTTGAATCCAAATGGATGCTTAGCTGCGTCATGGCCCTGATCCTGGGAGTTACCGCTTTTGTCCTGCGCCTGGTCCTGCTGAATGTAGGCGTATCCGAAGACATTATCCTGGCCATTCTTACCCTGGCGATAATGGGAACAACATTTCTGGTGTGCATATTTTTAAGACTGCGCTACGCCACCGGAGCGGTAGTCTCAATTACCCATGACGCTTTGCTCACAATTGGAATCTACTGCGTCCTGGGACGGGAATTCAACCTTTCCACGGTAGCCGCCCTTCTGACTGTCATTGGTTTTTCCGTCAACGATACTATAATTATATATGACCGGATACGGGAAAACTTACGCAAAAATCTGCGCAAAAGTTTTGAGGAAATCATTAATCAGTCAATAAATCAAACCTTAAGCCGCACCATTCTGACTTCCGGCACTTTACTGATCGTGGTGATTATTCTCTTCTTTTTTGGCGGAGGAGTGATAGAAGATTTTGCTCTTACCATGATTATCGGAGTTGTTGTAGCTACTTATTCATCAATCTACATAGCCAGCCCTCTGATTTTAATTATGCCTGAACGTAAGAAAAAGTTGCTTTCCCCCTCCCCGGCCGGCCTGGCTAAACGGATAAAAAAAGAGGAGGCCCCTCTTCCGGAAGACACGGATTCCAATGAGGCACGCAGCGCGCACAAAGAAGACAAAGAAAAAAGCGGCGCGAAAAATATGCGCAGAAAACGCGGCGGCCCGGTCAGGTCCCGTACCCGCCGCCGTTAGGCGGCAAGCTTAAACGGCAAAGCGAAACAGATGATACCCCCCCAGGAGCGCGAATTGCCGGAACGGACCGTTCGAAACGGAGGGTTGAGGGCTGTTACCGCCGATCATTGGCCGCAGAATTGTTCCCCTATGGTTTTCGCGGATATAAAATCATGGCGCAAGTCATTACCATAGCCAATCAAAAAGGCGGAGTGGGAAAAACCACCACCACCATCAATCTGGCGGCTTCCCTGGCGGTAGCTGGCAAGGAGGTGCTGCTGGTGGACTGTGACCCCCAGGGCAACGCCACCAGCGGACTGGGCGTAAATCTCAATCAGTTGACGAATATTACCCTTTATCAAGTGCTTATCAATAACGCCCCTGTGGAGGAATCTCTGTATCCCACTGACTTGAGCCGCCTCACCGTACTGGCTTCCAGTTTACATTTATATGGAGCCGAAGTGGAAATGGTAACTATGGACAAACAGCGCGAAAGCATTTTAGCCAAAGCCCTTAAGCCGCTTCTGAATAAATATGAATATATTTTGCTGGACTGCCCGCCCTCGCTGGGTCTGCTGACTTTGAACGCCCTGACCGCCTGCCAGGGAGTTATCGTACCCTTGCAGTGTGAATATTATGCCCTGGAAGGCTTAACCCAGTTATTGCATACGATTGCCAGGGTACGGCGCGGCTTCAACCCCGTTCTGGCCTTGTACGGGATTGTACTCACCATGTATGACAGCCGCAACAACTTAAGCCGTCAGGTGGCTGAAGACGCCCGCAATCATTTCAAAAATCTGGTATTTAAAGCGGTTATTCCCCGTAACGTGCGTTTATCCGAGGCTCCCAGCCACGGCAAACCAATAGTCCTTTACGACTCCCGCAGTCCCGGCAGCCAGGGCTATCTCAATCTGGCTCAGGAAATAATGGCCTTGCCTTATCAGGAGATCCGGCAGTGAACGGAAGGAAAAACAAACACGGCTTGGGCAAAGGCCTGGATGCTCTCCTGGGCCAGGATCTGACCCCCACTCCCCTTAGAGAAACTCACGATATAACTTTTGCTTCCAAAGCTGATGACAAAATTTTACATCTGCCTCCGGAACGCCTGGAACCCAACCCTTACCAGCCGCGTAAAATATTTGCCGACGAAGACTTGAAAGCTCTGGCCGGCTCCATAGCCCAGCACGGCATCATGCAGCCTTTAGTAGTACGGCCGGCCCAGGGAGGCTATCAGCTTATCGCCGGCGAACGCCGTTTGCGCGCCGCGCAGCTGGCCGGACTCATAGAAGTCCCGGTGGTTGTACGCCAGGCCACCGACCAGCAGGCTCTGCTCCTGGCCCTGCTGGAAAATCTGCAGCGCGCTGATTTAAATTCCCTGGAAGAAGCCAGGGCCTATCAACGCCTGATGGAGGAATTCAATTTCAACCATGAGGATATAGCTCAAGGCGTAGGCAAGGATCGTTCCACCGTGGTCAATACTCTGAGACTGCTCAAATTGCCGTTATGGCTGCAGGATGATCTGGCCGGCGGCCTTCTCAGCCAGGGACACGGCCGGGCTCTGCTGGCTTTGGAAAATGAAAATTTAATCCGCTCCGCCCGGGATAAAATCATAAATCAAAGTCTGAGCGTCCGCGCTACCGAACGTCTGGTCAGACAAATGCTGACTCCTCCCCGCCCTTCTCCGCAACAGAAAGAACATGCTGCCCATTGGCAGGATATGACAGAAAAACTGCAGCAAAAACTGGGTACTAAAGTGGAAATCAAACGGCAGGGGAAAAAAGGCCAACTGGTGCTGCATTTTTTCTCCTATGACGATTTGGAGCGCCTGCTCGATCTCCTGCGTAAAGGCTAATCTGCCGATGCACTGGCTCATAGACGCCAACAATCTTGTTCATCTTATTCCTGAAATCATCAGCTCCGCTTCTCCCCAGGAGCGGCCTCTGGCTCTGGCCTCATTGCTCAGGCCATATCGGGATATGAAAAAATTAAAAATAACTCTTTTTTTCGATGGCGGCGAAAAACAATACTCCACTTCTCTGAACGGCATACCTTCCCGTTTTTCCGGTCCGGAAAAAAGCGCGGATCAAATTATTCTGGAATACCTGGCCCAGCAGAATGACTGCCGGGGCCTTATCCTGGTCAGCAACGATTCCGGGTTGAATTCTTCCGCTTCCCGCCAGGGCGCCGGGATTATTCCGGCCAGCCGTTTCCTCCACAGAATGCTCTCCAGCCAGGGTATGGATGAAGATCAAGAGGAGAAGGAAAAGTTCTCCACCCGCAAAAAAGGCCCTGCCCGGCGTTTACCCAAAAACAAACGCCGGGAGGATAAACTGTTGCGCAAATTATAAGCTCTGTTTTTTTAACCAGCGCCTGAATTCAGGAAAGCGTTTAACTATTTCCATTTGCGCCCAGCCAGCCTGAACAGGGGATATCTGTGCATATCTGTTAAATAAATCCCAAAATTCAGATGAAGGCATATTCATAAAAATTTCTGATTCCTCATTATCAGAGCGTTCCGTTCGCGCGCTGTCCCCTTCTTGAAACGGCGCTCCCTGCCCGCTTAAAAGCATTTCACCTTCACCCGATAATAACCAATGGATATTGACGCCCAAGCTGTGCAATTTATAAAAGACATCACCGCCGGGCATTTTCCGGCCTTGCTCATACGCCTGATAACCTCCGGTTGATTTCCCTATTTTCAAGGCCATCTCCGCCTGGGTAAGCCCCAACAAATGCCGGGCCTGAATTAAACGTTCTGAAAAATATACTATAATCATTAAAATAACACTAAAAGTTATTGACAGATATTTCTATAGTTGTTAAAATGGGTTTGTACATAGTCGATCCTGAAAAACATTAAAAAAGTCATTTTCGACTTTTTCAGGGCCGGCTACATAGACGTTGCCATAAACCCAAGAGAAAGATAGTACCCTGGCAATTATTAGGATATCACTTGGATATTAACAAGATAAGTAATATTGCTCAGGATGGGCGCGCCGATTTTCATCCCTGTTCCCCGGGTAAAAGCGCTCACCCATCCTAAAGGAGTATTCGTTCCGGCGTGGGCAACTAATGGCAAATTTGACCGGCGGCTTGAAAAAAGTCTATTCTTGGAGCAAACCGAAAGCAATAATGCCGGGTAGCTTTAAAAGAAGCTATCGCATCAGTTTTAAAAAAGCGCGACCATTATCCTTATAGTTTAAGCCAAATACTCCGTCAGGTCAATGTCAAGCTCAGGTCAGCGTCCAGATAAAATTTTCTATTTTCGCGAATTTTGATGAGGCAGGGTAATGGACAAACAATGCTTAACGGTAATGATAGCGGATGACAGCATCGCCAATCTGCGCGCCGCCAAAAATGCCCTTGCCGATGCTTACGAGGTTTTCACCGTTCCTTCCGCGGCCAAAATGTTTGATCTGCTGACCCGCAATAAACCAAGATTAATTCTTCTGGACATTGAGATGCCGGATATGGACGGATATGAGACGATAAAACTTTTAAAAGACAATCCCGATACCCGGGAAATCCCGGTTATTTTTCTGACCGGAAAGAACGATCCGGAAAACGAACTCAAAGGGCTGACCTTGGGCGCGATTGACTATATTTCCAAACCTTTTATGCCTCAGCTTCTTCTCAGACGAGTGCAATTACATCTTACGGTTGAAGATCAAAAACGCGTAATGGAAGAACAGTCGCTCTCCTTGCAACGACAAAGCGCCGAATTGCGGGACTTTAACAACAGCCTGCAAAAAATGGTCGAGGAAAAGACCGGCAGAATTCTGGAACTGCAAAACGCCATCCTCAATACCGTAGCGGATCTGGTGGAAAGCCGTGACGCCGACACCGGAGGCCACATTGAGCGCACCCAGCGCCATCTTAAAATTTTGATCGCCGGCCTGGAAAATCTGGCTCTTTACCGGGAGCAGACCAGTACTTGGGATATTGCTCTGATGCTGCAATCTTCCCAGCTCCACGATGTGGGTAAAATCGCTATTCCCAACCACATTCTCAATAAACCGGGCCGCCTCACGCCCGGGGAATTCGAAGAAATGAAGGGCCATGTCAGCATTGGAGTCAAAATAATTGAGCGCATAGAAGCGGAAACATCAGACTGCAAATTTTTGCAATATGCCAAAATTCTTACCGGATCCCATCATGAGAAATGGGACGGCTCCGGTTATCCTCTGGCCCTGGCCGGAGAGGAGATACCTCTGCCAGGCCGGCTCATGGCTATTGCCGATGTGTACGACGCGCTCATTTCTAAACGTCCCTATAAAAAACCCTTTTCCCATAAGGAGGCGGTAGGCGTCATTTTGCAAGAAAGGGGGCGCCACTTCGATCCGGTTCTGACCGATGTGTTTGAACAGTTTGCGGATCAATTTTGTTTTTAATAACAAGTTACAATCAATATGAATACCATCTTCAAGCAGCCTGGCATGAGGAGGTGACGTCTGATGAGTGTTTGGCGGCAATGTATCCCCAATTTCTTGCAATCAGCTTCCATTAAGCGCAATTTTAGAATATTTTCCTACATTGTCTTCATATTTATTCTGATTGGCTTAGGCGTTGCCTTTTTCTTTATCTCGCGCCAGATCAGTTACAACACAATCCAGGATAAACTGGCTCTGACTTCGGAAACAATACGGCTGCGCCTGGCTACAGCAGTGAACAGCGAACTTGCGCTGGTGTTTAAAATGGCTGATTCCAAGCTGATACAGCGCTATTTTACTGATCCGGGCAATCAAACGTTGAAGGACGCCGCCGTTGAGGAATTCGCCGCCTACCGCAGAAATTTCAAAAACAATTCCATATTCTGGATAAACGATATTGACAAATTATTTTACTCCGATGATGGAAAATCATATCTCGTCGATCCTGCCCGTCCGGAAAATTACTGGTATAATCTAACGCTTTACAAAACCGAAAAATATAATTTCAACATTAACTATAATCCTGAGTTACAGCAGATAAACCTGTGGGTAAACGCTCCTGTTTTTTTAACGATGGAGGATGGAAGCAAAAAACCCATCGGTATGCTGGGCACCGGCATTAATCTTACAGATTTCATCAGTTCCGTGTATCATGAACCCGATCCCCTTATTACCTTATATTTATTCAATTCTTTTCATGAAATAACTATCGCCGGAGATCAGAATCTGGTATACAACAAAGTTCTTCTGACGGATCACCTGGGAAGCGTGGGCGAGGAGATTATCAATATTGCCAATGGGTTAAGCAACACAGAAATTGAAATCTTGGCCCATGACGATACATTATACGCGGTATGCTCTTCTCCGCAGCTGCGCTGGTATTTGGTGGGCAGCATCCCGATAAATTTCTCCACCCTTTTCAACTTCACAATATTTGTTATTTTTATCTCGATCCTTGTGCTGATTGGGTTGATCATCATTATCTTCAATCTTTTTATTGACCGGGTCGGCAACGCCATTGAAGAACAACATCATAATCTCATTGTTCTAAATGAGAAAGCCCAAATGGCATCCAAGGCCAAAAGCGATTTTCTGGCCCGCATGAGTCATGAGATACGCACTCCCATGAACGCCGTTATCGGCTTAAGCGAACTTACGCTCAGAAATTACGGTCAGCCGCAAGGTCTGGAATATATCACCAGCATAAAACAGGCGGGGAAAAATCTTCTCTCCATAATTAACGATATTCTGGATTTTTCCAAGATCGAGTCAGGCCGGATGGAAATAATCTCTGCTGTTTACAACACTTCTTCCCTGCTCAGCGACGTATTAACCATCACCAAAGTCCGCCTGGGAGAAAAACCGATCCGTCTTGAGACCGATCTGGAGCAGACCATACCAGCCAGCCTTTGGGGCGATGAAGTCAGGATGCGTCAAGTGCTGTTCAATCTCCTGTCCAATGCCGCGAAATACACGCAAAAAGGCTTCATCAAGTTTACCGCCAAATGCGAATTCCCGGAAGAGGGGAAAGGGAAACTGATTTTCATGGTAGCTGACAGCGGGGTAGGCATAAAACCGGAGGATCTTCCCCTCCTGTTTGGAAATTTTGTCCGCGTTGAACATACACTCAACATGAATATCGAAGGCACGGGCCTGGGTCTGGTGATCGCGCGCAGTCTGTGCCAGGCCATGGGAGGAGATATTACGGTGGAAAGCCAATACGGGATTGGCTCGGTTTTCACCGCCACAGTTATGCAAACTGTGGCGGATCCCAGCCCTATAGGAATTTTGAAGGGCAGTCCGGTAATTGCCCAACAGAAAAGTGAAGTTCCTTTTATCGCTCCTGATTTGCGAGCGCTTATTGTCGATGACATAGAGACCAATCTCCAGGTGGCGCAGGGCCTGCTGGCCCCCTATTCGGCTCAGGTGGATATCTGTTTAAGCGGGGAAGACGCCTTAAGATTAATCGCGAAAAAAGACTATGACCTGATTTTCATGGATCAGATGATGCCGGGTATAGACGGTCTGGAAGCCACCGCGGCCATCCGCGCCTGGGGCGGGAAATTTACTGAATTGCCCATTATAGCCCTCACCGCTAACGCGATTTTGGGAATTCGGGAAATATTTTTAAAAAACGGCTTCACTGATTTCTTATCCAAACCTATAGAAATAGCTAAACTTAACGATATTATGGATCGCTGGACGCCGAAAGAGAAACGCAAACCCGCGCAAAAATTTGCGCGAGAACAGACCAAGGGACAAGCGCCGACGCCGCCTTTTCTCCGGATTAACGGGATTGATACGGCCCGAGGTCTCATAATGGCTGGAGACAAGGAGGAAAATTACAAAAAATTGCTGGCTGTATACTGCCGCGACCTGGAGATGCGTCTGCCTTTCTTTCATAAGGACTCCGCGAAGAAAGATTTGAGAAATTTTACTATCCAGGCACATGCTCTGAAAAGCAGCTCCGCCAATATAGGCGCCATGGATTTGGCGACGCGGGCGGAATTTTTAGAAAACGCCGCCCGCCGCGGCGATATCGAAGCCATGGAGGAGAGACTGGAAGAATTTCGCTGGGCCATGAGCCGGCTTAACGGGCAAATTCGCCGTTTCCTTGATGAAGAGGCAAAGAGAGCCGGAGAAATGCGCCCGGATCAGGAAAATGATGACGTCAAGTTACGCCTGACCTTGCTCGGAGATGCTTTGCGAACTGAAAATGTGAAAAAAGCGGATGATCTGCTGCGTGAGCTGGCTATGACGCCCTTAAACGCCGCCACCGCGGCCATAGTGGAGATAGTGGCGGATATGGTTTTAGTTTCCGATTTTGCCAAGGCGGCGGCCAAACTGGAAGCATTTAATAAAAGTCTCTGCGTATTATAATTACGCGGGAGATGAAAGCCAAGCCAGACCGGGTAATCTTGAGACTGCCCGTCTGGCTATAGAGGTGTCAAAATGAACTAAACTGTGCTACACTATAACAGATTGTGAAAATAATTCTGATGAATTTTCTTCAACTGTTTAAGTATCGCGCAAATGAAAACTTTTGACATGCCGCGGAGATGATTTTTATCCCGGCGGGAATTGTAAATTCACTATGTCTTTCATCGGCACCCAAGAACTGTTAATGATCCTGCTGGTGGCCGTACTGGTGGTGGGGCCTAAACGCCTGCCCGATCTGGCCAGAAATTTAGGCAAAGGAATCCGCAATTTTAAAAAAGCCACAGCAAAAATGCGCGCGGATCTCACTCAAAACGGAACCATGGATGAACTCCATGAATTGAAAGAGCAAGTCCGGGGATTACACAGAGAGATAAAACCTCTGCGCGGCCAAATCACTGACCGTTGGCGGAATTTTATGATGACCGATGACTCTGCCCCCGTGGATGATATGACTCCCACGCCCTCAGTCGCCCAGGTAAAGGCGCCTTTTGCCGCAGAATCAGCCGCTGAACCGGAACAGACCTCTGAAGCGATCTCTGCCGGTTCCGACATACCCACATCCTCTGCTCCTCTTGGTTTTGACCTTCCCCCGGACAATTCAGAAAAAACTGACCGAGAGCAATAAATATCCTTATGTCCGATCCAGTGTCCCCGCAACCGCTGCCTTCACCCTCCCCGCAAGCCGCTCTGCCTCCAGGCGATGAGAATGATGCATCCATGTCTTTTTGGGAACATTTGGGAGAATTGCGCCGCCGCATCACCTGGACGGCGGTCGTATTTATATTGCTCATTATGGTGAGCTGGTTTTTTCGGGAATACCTGTTCGCGGTGCTGAAACAGCCGATCCAGCCGTATTTGCCCTCAGGGTCCCAACTAATCTATACCGCTCCCGCGGAAATGTTTTTTACTTATTTTAAAATATGCGTTCTGGCCGCTCTGTTCCTGGGCGCGCCTTTTTATTTCTATCAACTCTGGGCATTTGTGGCCCCTGGCCTCTATCCCGGGGAAAAACGTCTGATCTGGCCGTTTCTGGGCTGTTCCGCCGGACTATTCATGCTGGGCGCTCTATTCTGTTATTTTGTGGTGCTGCCTTTAACTCTGGATTTTTTTATGAGCATGGCAACCGAAGGGGTAATTCCTCTGATAAAAGTGAGCGACCATTTTTCTTTTGCAGTTGGGTTTATTGTTATTTTCGGCCTGCTGTTTGAAACTCCTCTGGTGCTGGTTTTTCTGGGCAAACTTCATATCATTACCGCCGCCGGTCTGCGCAAATACCGGCGCTATGCTATTTTGGGCGCTTTTGTGGTAGCGGCCCTGGCCACGCCCAGCCCTGACGCCATTAATCAGATATTGCTGGCCCTCCCCCTGCTTGTACTCTATGAATTTTCTATTGTCTTGATCAGACGCATGGAAAAACGCCGGGAAAAATCAGAACCGGCATAGATTATATGAACTTCTGCAGTAACCTATAAAGGAGATTTTAATGAGCAGAGAAATTGTTATTGTGGCAGCCGCGCGAACCCCGGTGGGCAGATTCGGCGGTATGTTTCAGGATATGAGCGCGGTGGATCTGGGAGCAGCGGCGGTTACGGAAACCGTCAGACGGGCCGGACTGCGGGCTGACGGTATTGAGGAAATGTTTTTCGGCAATGTGCTGGGGGCCGGTCTGGGACAGAATGTGGCCCGCCAGGTCCTCATTAAATCAGCCATCCCCCAGGAACGCGGCGCTCTGACCGTAAATAAAGTGTGCGGCTCCGGGTTGCGCGCGGTGGCCCTGGCCGCCCAATGCATCAAGGCCGGCGACGCTGATATCATCATGGCCGGAGGTACGGAAAGCATGAGCATGGCGCCTTATGTGCTGCGCTCGGCCCGCTGGGGGCAACGCATGGGTGACGGCAATATTGTGGACAGTATGGTCTGGGACGGGCTTACGGACGCTTTTCACGGTTACCATATGGGAATTACCGCTGAAAACGTGGCCCGGCAGTTTGGAGTCAGCCGCCGGGATCAGGATCTGTTTGCATTAAGCAGCCAGAATAAAGCGGAAAAAGCAATCAAATCCGGACGTTTCAAAGACGAAATCATTCCCGTGGCCGTACCCCGGCGCAAGGGCGAAGCCGAAATTTTTGATACTGACGAATACCCCCGCTTTGGCTCTACCCTGGAGGCCCTGAGCGCCATGAAACCGGCTTTCCAAAAAGACGGCACTGTCACGGCCGGCAATGCCAGCGGCATCAATGACGGCGCGGCGGCTGTTCTGGTAGCCAGCGCGGAAAAGGCCAAAGCAATGAAGCTGCCCGTGCTTGCCCGCATACGTTCCTATGCCTCCTCCGGAGTTGACCCCGCGATCATGGGAATAGCCCCGGTGGAAGCCTGCCGTAAAGCCATGAAAAGCGCGGGCGTAAGCATTAAAGACATAGATCTGGTGGAAGCCAATGAAGCCTTTGCCGCCGTGAGCGTGGCGGTGGCCCGAGGTCTTGATATACCTGATGAAAAAATAAATCCCAACGGCGGAGCCATTGCCCTCGGCCACCCCATCGGCGCCTCTGGAGGGAGAATTCTGATTACCCTGCTTTTTGAAATGATAAAACGCGGATCCAGCCTGGGTATGGCCACTCTGTGCATTGGCGGCGGGCAGGGAGTATCCATGATTTTGGAACGGGTATAAATATACCCCTTGCTTCGCGCCTGTGAGGGGCGCGAAGCAATCCGGAAACAATTTTGGGGCGATGTGATCCTCATAAATCACCTTCCAGGGGATTTATGAAATGAACTCATATTATAAAAAGATGATCAAAATATATGCTGACCCTTGATTCTCCCCTCAATACAGTCCCGGCCCATGTCCGCCATGTTTATTTTATGGGAATTGGCGGGGTCGCCATGGGAGCTTTGGCCGGAGCCTTGCAAGCGCGGGGATATACGGTGCGCGGCTCGGACAATCCCCTTTACCCGCCCATGTCCGACTTCCTGGCAGGGAGAGGGATTGTTTACGCGTCCGGTTATCAGGCGGAAAACTTAAGCGGCGGAGTCAGGCCGGATTTGGTAATTATAGGCAATGTCATCCGCCGGGACAATCCGGAAGCGCTGGCCTGTGAACGGATGAAACTTCACTATATCTCCCTGCCCCAGGCCTTACGGCATTTTTTTATTGCCTCTAACCTGTCAATAGTAGTTGCCGGCACCCACGGCAAAACCACCACCACCGCCTTATTGGCCTGGATATTGCGACAGGCCGGTAAAAAACCCGGCTATATGGTCGGAGGTCTGGTGGGGGGCGGTCTGGATAACTTCGCTCCCTCTGAACGGGAAGCGGGCGTATTTGTAACCGAAGGAGACGAATACGATACCGCCTTTTTTGATAAAAGGCCCAAATTTATCCATTATAATCCTCAAATAGGCATTCTGACCAGCTGCGAATTTGACCATGGCGATATCTATGCGGATATGCGGGCCGTGAGTATGGCTTTTAACAGCTTTGCCCGCCTGACCAGCCGGACCCTGATCGCCTGGGGAGACAGCGATGAAGTAATGGCCTGTGCCGCCAACACCCCGGCCAGACTGGAAACTTATGGCTGGGCGGAGAGCAACCGCTGGCGTCTGCGCCAAATCAAACCCGCTCCCGCGGGCGGCATGGATGTTTACTGGTCGGATCCTGAAGGCAGCCACTATTGCCTCCATACTCCTCTGCTGGGTGAACATAACGCCCTGAACCTGCTGGCGGCCATATCCGCTCTTAAAGCCGCCGGCCTGGATACGGAAACCCTGATAACGGCTCAGGAGTCTTTTCCGGGAGTGGCCAGACGTTTACAGGAACGAGGCGCAATCAACGGCGTTATGGTGGTGGATGACTTTGCCCACCACCCCACCGCGGTAAAAAAAACCATTGCCGCCCTGGATACTTTCGGCATGCCCGGCTGGCGCCGCCAATCAGGCCGCCTGCTGGCCGTATTCGAACCGCGCAGCAACACCAGCCGCAGCCGCATATTTCAGCATGATTATGCCGCGAGTTTTGATCAGGCCGACCTGGTATTCCTGCGCGCTCCAGGCCGCGCGGAAGATACCGACCCCAACAACCGTCTATCTGTTGATCAGCTTGCCGCTGATATCAATGCCAGATCAGACACGGTAAAAGCACAGGCGTTTCATGATTCTGACCGTCTCCTGGCCGCCCTTCTGGAACAAATCAGGCCCGGCGATTTGTGCCTTGTCATGTCCAACGGCCCTTTTGACGGCTTGCATGAAAAATTACTGCAAAAATTAAAACAGGCCCTGTAAAAATTGATATTATCCGGCAACCCAAAACAGCCTGCTTGACGGGATTTAACGGATAAGATAGATTTTTACAGATTCGCGTTTATATGAACACAAAACCGGCGCTATATGCGTCCGCAAGGGGTCCTTGCATGGAATATAAAACTGTGGTAGATGACAAGCTGGCTTTGAACAGATTTGCGGTGGATGAACACCATCGCCATATCACAGCCCATGCTGAACATATGGATCAAAATATGCTCAATGCCCTTTTGGCGGTTTGTCCCGCCGGGCTTTACAGTTTAAATCCCCAAGGCCAACTCATCCTGGAATACGCCGGGTGTCTGGAATGCGGTTCCTGCAGGATAATCTGCGCCTCTCGGCCGGGAGCCCTCACCTGGGGCTATCCCAGAGCCACAAAAGGCGTTTTCTACCGTTACGGATAAAGATACCCGGCGTTTGATCGTAAAAATAACAAAACACATTACTGAAACAGAGGAATTCTTATGAAGCTGGCCGAGAGAGTGACAAATGTGCAGCCTTCACCGACCCTGGCCGTGGACGCCAGGGCCAACGCCATGCGTGCCCAGGGGATTGATGTAATTAACTTCGGGGTGGGCCAGCCCGACTTTGAAACCCCGGTCCATGTGCGTCAGGCGGCTAAAGATGCTATTGATAAAGGTTATACCCGCTACACCCCTGTGGACGGCATTCCGGAACTCAAAAAAGCAATTGTGGAAAAATTCAAACATGACAACAAACTGGAATATGCCCTCAGTCAGGTCAGCGTAAATGTAGGCGGCAAACATTCCTGCTATCTTCTCTGTCAGGCTTTGCTCAATCCTGGGGACGAGGTCATAATACCCGCTCCTTACTGGGTCAGCTTCCCGGCTATGGTGACTCTGGCCGGCGGAGTTCCGGTGTTGCTGCCCAGCCGCCAGGAAAATGGATTCAAACTGACCCTGGAAGATTTGCAAGCGGCTATATCCCCGCGCAGCAGAGCGATTATCATCAATTCTCCCAGCAATCCCACCGGCACGGTTTATAATAAAGAGGAACTAACCCCCCTGGCCGAACTGGCTATACGCCAGGGCCTGATAATTTTCAGCGATGAAATATATTCATCCATCCTGTTTGACAACCGCACCTTTACTTCGGTAGCGGCTTTGAGTCCGGATATATATAATCATACCGTTACCCTGAACGGAGTATCCAAAACTTATGCCATGACCGGATGGCGGATTGGCTATATGGCCGGGCCCGAAGACCTGATCAAAGCCTGCAACAAAATTCAAAGCCAGTCCACCAGCAACCCCACTTCTATTTCTCAATGGGCTTCCCTGGCCGCCCTTACCGGCCCCCAGGATGAAGTCGCCGCCAATTGCAGAGAATTCCAGAAAAGACGCGACTATATAATCAAACGGCTTCTGGCCATCCCCCAGGTCACTTGCAGCACGCCGGGGGGGGCTTTTTATGTCTTTCCCAACTTTTCAGCTTATTACGGCAAAAAATTTCAGAGTCAAATCATAAAAAATTCTCTGGATCTTACTTCATACCTGTTAGATCAGGCCCAGGTGGCGGTGGTGCCGGGAGTGGCTTTTGGCGAAGACTCCTGTCTGCGTTTCAGCTATGCGGTAAACATAGAGCAAATAGAAACGGCCATGAACCGTTTGGACAAAGCTCTGGCCCAGCTTAAATAATTATGGCGCTTTTACTGCAAGAGATGACTATGAAAGAGTTTGCCGAAAGACGGCAGGCTATTTCCGTGGCCATAGTGCCGGTTGGCGCGCTGGAAGAACATGGCTCTCACCTGCCTTTGGGACTGGACTCCTTCCATGCCTGGGAACTGGCCAAGGCGGCCGGCGATTTGATTCCGTGTTTTGTAGCCCCTCTGGTATTTTACGGTCTATGCCGCAGCACTTCTGACCATCCCGGTACGATAAGCGTCAGCGGCCAGACTTTGCAAATGCTTTTGCAGGATATCGGAATGGAATTACACCGCCAGGGGGTGAGGGGAGTCTGTTTTGTCACCGGCCATGCCGGCGGCACTCACGGCGCGCGCATGGTTGAAGCCGGAGAACATCTTCTGGCTCATACCAGCCTGGAAGTAGCCGTGGTCAGCGTAATGGATCTGTTGCAGGAAGCCGGGACTTTTTTGCAATGCGCGGCCGATTCCCATGCCGGGGAAATGGAAACATCCCTGGCTCTGGCCCTGTGGCCGGAGATGGTCAAAGGCACAGCCCCGGAGGCCTACCCGGACTTTCCCGGCCCTATTCTCACCCGGGAAAAATTAAAACACTGGCCCAGCGGAGTATGGGGTAATCCCACTCTGGCCAGCGCTGATAAAGGCCATCGCCTTCTGGCCGCTGAAGCCAGACAATTGGCCGCCATTGTTGAACAGCTGACCCAACGGATTGAGGAGAAAGAAAAACTTTTCTTTAATCCCAGCTAAAAAACAGTTCTCTGCTTAAAACCCCAACCGGCAAATCAAGACTGTGCGGATTTTAAATTTTAAATGGAATTAGACCGCCGTTAATTTTGCCGCGGCAATCAATATATTTCATATCACGCGCGATTAAGCAACCCGGTATACGTTTTTTATATTTCTGACAAACTCTCCGGCATACCTTAACAAAAGGCTGAAGATTATGACGCAATGGGATGTGACCATAGAAGCAAGCAAAGACGGAAAGATCCTGCCCCGGGAACGCTGGGTGGAGCGGGTCTCGGCTGTGGATATTATAGCTGCCCGCACTGAGGCGGTTGTAAAAGCCCGCCAGAAAAAACCGTACTATCTTTTGTATGAAACCACAACTATTCTTGAAGTTAAAATATGATATGAGACCAGTTGCATACTGCAAAATACGCAAACCGGCACGCTTCAATTATCCGGGACAACAGTCCCACTATTTAGTAGACCCTGAAAAAGTCGAAGCCGGCTTTTTCAGGGAAGAACGCCGATTTCAGGCGCCGCTCTTAGTGGCCGCCGCAAGTAAATTGTGGCTCGCCCTCACCGCGCCCGTTCGATAAATCGACCGGGATAGCCGATCCTGAAAAACATTTCTGGGCTGAAAAATATGCGTTTTTACAAAAATTACGTTTTAATATCAGTACATTTAATGTTTTTCAGGATCGACTATTTATATATGCCGTTACCTATAAAACC
The DNA here is from genome assembly GCA_031267815.1 of Desulfarculales bacterium. GTDB lineage: Bacteria > Desulfobacterota > Desulfarculia > Desulfarculales > Desulfarculaceae > JAIRYI01. Next base: position 56,983 of record JAIRYI010000037.1, read on the forward strand.
TATAAATTAAGGAGATAGTTATGCCCCCCAAGATTATAACGCCCCAACAGGCGGCTCTGTTGGTACAAGATGAAGATACCTTGGCGGTCAGCGGTTTCATGGCCAACCTGGTGCCTTTTTCTTTCATCCATGCTTTAGCCGACCGCTACCGTGACTCAGGCCGCCCCCATGATCTGACTTATATATTTTCCTCCGGTCAAACAACCAGAGCGGCTCAAAACCCCCTTGGCTTTGATAAGCTGGCGCAGGAGGGCCTGCTGAAACGGACTGTCGGATCTCACTATGCTGTTAATCCGGCCATCGGTAGAATGGCCATTGATGAAAAAATAGAAGCCTTCAATCTGCCCATGGGCATAATGGCCCATCTTTACCGGGATATGGCGGGCGGCAAACCGGGCACAATATCCCATGTGGGGCTGAAAACTTATATTGATCCCAGATTGGAAGGGGGGAAGCTCAACCAAAAAGCCAGAGACAGCGGCTACGACGCAGTGGAACTGATAACCATAAACGGCCAAGAACAGCTTTTCTATAAGGCCATACCCATCAACATATGCGTTATCCGCGGCAGTTACGCGGATGAGAAAGGCAATATATCTTTTGCCAAGGAAGGTACTTTTTTAGAGGCCACGGCCATGGCCCAGGCCACCCGCCGCTTTGGCGGCAAAGTGGCGGTGCAGGTGGAATGCATACTCCAAAACGGCTCTCTTCATCCTAAAGATGTAAAAATACCACATATTTATGTTGATTACATAATACCGGTGGGACCGGAGAACATGCCGGAATACGATTCCTATCTTTCCCCCGCAATTGCCGGCGACACCAGGGTGCCCGGCAAAGCTATTCCCGCCATCCCGCTGAATGAACGAAAGATAATAGCCCGCCGGGCGGCTATGGAACTAAGCCCCGATTCAGTGGTAAATCTGGGCGTAGGCATACCCGAGGCGGTGGCCATGGTGGCCAATGAAGAGGGTATAGCCGGCTATATTACTTTGACCGTGGAAGCGGGGCCGGTGGGAGGGATAAGCAGCGGCGGATCTTTGTTTGGCACCGCCGTCAATCCTGACGCTATTCTCACCCAGGGCCAGCAGTTTGATTTTTATGACGGCGCGGGGCTGGATCTGGCCTATCTGGGTTCAGGGGAAGTGGATGAAGAGGGAAATGTCAATGTTAGCGATTTGGGCACCTTCCTTACCGGCTGCGGCGGCTTCATCAATATCAGCCAGAATGCCAAAAAACTTTTTTTCTGCGGCTCCTTCACCGCCAAGGGCCTGCAAATACAGACCGGCCAAGGCAAACTCAGCATAATTAAGGAAGGAGCGCAGAAAAAATTCATAAAAAAAGTGCGCCAGATAACTTTCAGCGGTGAGTATGCCAGAAACATTGGGCAGCCTATCCTGTTTATTACTGAACGGGCGGTGTTCAAACTGCAAAAGGACGGTCTGCACCTCATTGAGATAGCCCCAGGGGTTGATATTAAAAACGATGTCCTGGCTCATATGGATTTTATGCCTAAAATACCGGCGCCTCCCCAGTTGATGGACAGCCGGATATTTACTGATAAAGTGATGAATATAAAAAACGGTTAGAGTGACCGCCCCGGAAAGGGAAGAAAACTATTCCATCCCTTTCCGGGGAAAACCAATAAGGATAATCTTTTGTCTCCCACCGCCATAGATTCCAGCCAGTTCTGGATTACCAAGCCCCGCTCCCGTCCCTTTGAGCTGGTCAGCTCTTATGTTCCTCAGGGTGATCAGCCCGACGCCATCGCTCAACTTAACCAAGGATTACTTCAAGGCGTCAAAGAACAGGTATTGCTGGGAGTCACCGGCAGCGGCAAGACTTTTACCATAGCCAATGTAATTAAAAAAACCGCCCTGCCCACTTTAGTGCTGGCGCCCAACAAAACTCTGGCCGCGCAGCTTTATTCGGAACTGAAACAGTTTTTCCCTCACAACGCGGTAGAATATTTTGTCTCCTACTATGACTATTATCAGCCTGAAGCTTATATTCCCAGCAGCGACACCTATATAGAAAAGGATTCTTCCATCAATGAACGCATAGATAAAATGCGCCATTCCGCCACTTACGCCCTGCTTACCCGTGATGACGTCATTATTGTGGCCAGTGTGTCCTGCATTTACGGTCTGGGTTCGCCGGAAGCTTACGCCGGCATGCTTTTAAACCTGCGGGTGGGAGATGAGCCGGGCCGGGAAACGGTTCTGGGCAAATTGGTGGATATCCTGTATGAGCGCAATGAATATGATTTTCACCGGGGAGTTTTCCGGGTCCGCGGAGAGAATGTGGAAATTTTTCCCGCCTATGAGGAAGACAGAGCGGTGCGCATAGAATTTTTCGGCGATGAAATTGAAGCCATCAGCATTATCGATCCTCTGAGCGGCCGCCGGCTGAGCCAGGAAAACCAGGTCACCGTCTTTCCCGCCAGCCACTATGTCACCAATGAGGGTATCCGGGCTCAGGCCATGAGTTCCATCCGCCGGGAACTGAGGGACCGTCTGGCCTTTTTTGAAAGCCACAGCCGTCTCCTGGAAGCCCAGCGCCTGCGCGAACGCACTCTCCTGGATCTGGAGATGATGAAAGAACTGGGCTATTGCCATGGCATTGAGAACTATTCCCGCCATCTCACCGGAAGGGCGCCGGGAGACCCGCCTCCTACCCTGCTGGATTATTTTCCCCGGCAATGGCTTCTGGTGGTGGATGAAAGCCATATAAGCATACCTCAGGTAGGAGGCATGTTCCGGGGAGACCGTTCCCGCAAGGAGAATCTGGTGGAATACGGCTTCCGCCTGCCCTCAGCACTGGATAACCGCCCCCTCAACTTTGAGGAATTTACCTCCCTTCTGGATAAAATTATTTATGTATCCGCAACTCCGGCCGAATATGAACTCAAAAAATCCGGCGGGGCGATAGTGGAACAGATAATCCGTCCTACCGGCCTTATGGACCCGGTAATGGAGGTCCGGCCGGCCAGCGGCCAGGTGGATGATTTACTTGCCGAGCTTAAAACCGCCGCCGCCCATGGAGGACGGGCGCTGATCACCACCCTGACCAAGCGCATGGCAGAGGAACTCACCCAGTATATGAGCGAACATGGACTCAAGACGCGCTACCTGCATAGCGATATCGAAACCATTGAGAGGGTGGAAATTCTGCGCGATCTGCGGGCCGGAGTCTTTGATGTGCTGATTGGCATAAATCTTTTACGCGAAGGCCTGGACTTGCCGGAGGTTATTCTGGTGGCGGTGCTGGACGCCGACAAAGAAGGTTTTCTGCGCTCTACCCGCAGCCTGATCCAGACAGCCGGCAGGGCCGCCCGCAATACCGAAGGCAAAGTTATCCTCTATGCTGATCAAATAACTCATTCCATGGAACGGGCTTTAGAAGAAACGTCCCGGCGCCGGGCTTTGCAGCGGCAATATAATCAGAAACATGGAATCACCCCTGCCACCATCAATAAAAATTTAACCAGCATGCTGCCGGAAGAAATAATGGGCGATTATATCAGCCCGCAGATAATGCGCCCGCAGCAAACCGCGGATATTGATCTCCAGGACATTCCCAGGCTTATTAAAAAGCTGCGCAAAGAAATGCTGGCCCAGGCCAAGGATCTCAACTTCGAAGAGGCGGCGCTTCTGCGTGACCGCATAAAAGAACTGGAACAGCAGGAGATGCAATGCCGCTGACCGGTTCGGCTCTTATCGCCTCCCTCCTGCCCCAGGCTCCTCTGCAACCGGGCGTTTATATGATGAAAAACTCCAATGATCAGATCATCTATGTAGGCAAAGCCAAAATTCTGCGCAAACGTCTGGCCAATTATGCCCGCATTGACGAATTCCCCGGCTACTACCGGCAAAAAGTACAAGCCATGGTGGCGAAAATAAACGGGCTGGAGTGGGTAATAACTTCAAATGAAAAGGAAGCGCTCATTCTTGAAAGCAATCTGATCAAACTTCACCGCCCTCGCTATAATGTTGATTTGCGTGACGACAAAACCTATCCTTTCTTCCGCTTAAGCGTAAGGGACGAATTTCCCCGCCTTCATCTGGTGCGCCGGCCTGACCGTAAGGATGGAGCCAGATATTGGGGGCCTCTGGAAAATGTAAGCGCGGCCCGCCGCACCCTCGATCTGCTGCACAAAAGTTTTCCTTTGCGCCGCTGCAGCAACCGGCAGATGCTGAACCGTAGCCGCCCTTGCCTGGACTATGAAATGAAACGATGCCTGGCGCCTTGCGCCAATCCCGCCTTGGGTGAGGCTTACAGGCGTCTGGTAAGCCAGACAGAAGCCTTTTTCGCCGGTCAGGGCGGACGGGTTGTAAAAGAACTGGAGGCGTCTATGATCAGTGCCGCCGCGCGGGAAGAGTTTGAACTGGCGGCCGGCCTGCGCGACCGCATGCTCGCCCTTCAACGCACCCTGGAAAATCAGCAGGCCGACACGCCGGAAGGAGATATGGACGCCTGGGGATTATATCAGGACTCAACCTCTCTGCGCCTGGGGATTGCGCGTATGCGCTCCGGACAGATGATCTCCAGTCAGATACAGGATTTAAGCCGGGCCGCGTTGGATGACGCCCAAGCCCTTGCCCAGGGCCTGTTAACTTTTTATCATGATAACAACCCGCCTCCCCCTTTACTGTTATTATCGCAAATGCCGGAAGACATGGGCCTTATAAGCGAATACCTGGCCGTTTTACGGCAGGGCGGAGTGGAACTCAGAATACCGCAACGGGGCGATAAACGCAAATTTCTGGATATCGCCCTTAAAAACGCCGCCCTGGCCGGGATGAATGACTTCGGGGAAAACCCGGAAAAAGTGCTGGAAAACTTAAGCCGCCGCTTGGGTCTGGCTGATTTGAACCGGATGGAATGTATGGACATATCACATCTGGGAGGCGCGTTTACAGTAGCCAGCGTGGTATGTTTTGTGGCCGGGAGACCGCTTAAGTCAGAATACAGGCGCTACCAATTGAAAGATATACCTCCCGGCGACGACTACTCGGCCATAAACAGAGCCTTCACCCGCCGCCTTAACTCCAACCGTCCCTGGCCGGATCTTATGGTGGTTGACGGGGGAAAAGGCCAGCTGGCTATGGCGGAAGCGGCCTTAAAAAATTTTCAGGAGAATATTGATAAAAACTCCGTCTCCGCAAACCGTTTGAAAATTATTGCCCTGGCCAAAGACAGAGAGGAAAAGGAAAGTGATAAAGTATATGTGCCCGGACGTAAAAATCCGCTCAACTTTCCTCTCCGCGATCGCGGTTTGGCCCTGCTTATGGCCCTGCGCGACGAAGCTCACCGGGTAGCGATCGGTTATCAGCGCCTGCTTAAGAAAAAATCGCTTACCCGTTCCATCTTGGATGAAATCGCGGGTCTGGGTCCCAAAAATAAAAAAAAATTAAACGCGGCTTTTCCTTCCTTCACGGATCTGAAAGCGTCCGGCGCGGAAGAAATAAGCCGCAGGGCCGGAATCAGTCAGGCCCTGGCCCGGGAAATAGCAGATTTTCTGAAGAAAGGAATGAGTTAACCCCTCACGGGAAGAGAGACCGGATATTTTATTACAATTCCAGATAACGGCCGGCCAGGGCTTTATAAATCATGTTTTCCTGACGCAATAACTGATAGCGGCAGCGCAAAGCGGAGATTTTGCTGTCCATAACAGTATTGAGGGCATTCAGCCAATCGGACAATTCACCCGCGCCTGCCTGGTAACGAGCTTGATAATAAGCGGCTATTTTCAAATCATAGTCATATTTTTCCTCGATTTTACGGAGTGATTCTCTCAGACTGACATAACTGTAATAATAATAGTCGAGTTCGTTAAGAGCGGTGTTGACGCTTTGAGTAAAATTTAGGAGCGCGCTTTCAAAATCAGCTTCCGAGACGGCAATTTCCCATTTTATGCGGTTATATTGCAGAAAAGGCAGGCTGATGGATATAGTTCCGCCCGTAAAGGGGAGATCAAAAGTAGCCGCTGCCCGTTCTCCGCTTGAACTCAAAGCGGCGCCGACAGTAATGGTCGGATAAAGACTCTTTTCCGCCGCTTGTACATTTTTAAAAGCGCTCTGCAGGCGATACTCGGCCGCGCGCACATCCGGCCTGGCCGCCAAAACCGACAGAGGCACTTGCAAATTCACCTCCGGCAATTTCATCTCATGCATATCGACAAAAGTGAGGGTAAGTTCATCGCCCGGAGTGAGATTCAATAAATCGCGCATGGTCTGTTCAGCGGCTTTATGCTGTTCCCGCCAATCCAGCAGGTTACTTTCCGAAGCAAGCACCGCCTGCACGGCCTGAGCGGGTTCCACATAGGCCACCTTGCCTTTATCATATTTAAGCTGAGTAAGCTCTTTTATCTGCTCATAATAGCCGAGGGCGTATCCGGTGGCTTCTATGGCGCTGCGCAGATACATAATATTAAAATAAGTGTCGGTCACATTATTTATCAGGGCAAGACGGGCGCTGAGCAGATCCTGCCGGCTGGCCCGATATTCCCATTCCTGAGCGCTGGCGCTGTCGGCCAGGCGTCTCCACAGATCGATTTCATATTGCACCCGCACCTGGCCGGTAAACTGCACCGAAGACGGATCGCCCGATTTGATATTACGGCTGGCGCTGCCATCCCAGGCAGCGGAAAATTCCGGCGCCAAGTCAGCGCCCAGCAGATTGGCCCTGTACAGAGCGCGGTTGACCGTGACCGCGCTCTGGAGCAAATCAATATTATTGTCAAGAGCCAAAGTCATTAAACGGTCAAGCTGGGCGTCGTCATATAATAGCCACCACTGCTGGTCTACCTTATAACGGCGGGAAATATCATCTTCGTCATAGCCCAGCACCTGAACGGCGTCAGGCAGCTGACGGCCGCCGCCTAAGCAGGAGCTGGTTATAAGGCATATAAAGAAGATTAAGCACCGCCATCCGAATTTCATAAGGATTTCCTATTCTCTGGACAAGGCCTCAATGGGATTGAGGCGGGAAGCGTTACGCGCCGGCATAAAACCGAAACCCACCCCAATCAGAGTGGAGCAGCACAGAGCCAGAATAATAGACCAGGGCTTGAAAGATACGGCAAAGCTGGACAGCATGGCGTTGATAATAAAACCCAGGGCAAAGGAAAGCAATATGCCCATCAGCCCGCCAATCAGGCACAACAATACCGCCTCAATAAGAAATTGCTGCAGGATGTTGTACTGCCGGGCGCCAACGGCCATGCGCAGACCGATTTCCCTGGTGCGCTCAGTCACGGAGACCAGCATTATATTCATAACCCCTATTCCTCCCACTAACAGAGAAATAAGCGCAATGCCCGCGATGAGGACAGTCATGGTATTGGTGGTGCTGCGCACTGTCTGTTGAATGCTGTCGGCGTTTACCGTGAAAAAATCCGCCGCTCCGCCGTGTTTGGCGGTGAGCAGAACGGTTATATTTTTCTCCGCCACTTGAGCGCTCACCGAATCTTTCACTTTAACGATAATGGAACTGATGCTGCGCTCTCCGGTTATCTTGTTCATTACCGTAGTGTAAGGCGACCACAGGTTGATAGTATCGCCGGCGCCGCCGAACATCTGGCTTTGCGGTTCGGTTATGCCTATTACCTGCAAGGGTTGACGGTTAAAAATGATAGTCTTGCCCAAAGGATCTTCCCCTGGGAAAAGCTGTTCTAAAGTGTTGGGATCTATGACCACCACAGAAGCGTTTCTGAGGACGTCATCTCCGTGGAACAGGCGGCCCCGGTGCAGAGTCAGTCCGGTAACGTCAAAGTATTGTTCGCCCACTCCGTTTAGCCTGCCTTTGATGGCAATATTGCGATAGGCAATAGTGGCATTGGAAACAGAGATAGGAGTGGCGCTGGCAAGATAACTCTGCCGGCCCAAAACCTGCGCGTCGCTTACTGTCAGGGTTTTTACTCTTCCCGAGCGCATATCGCCAAAATTAAGCCCAGGATAAATTGTAATGGTGTTAGTGCCCATCGCGCTTATATCGCTCATAATTTTTTCTTGGGAACCCATACCCAGAGCCACGACCGAAACAACCGAGGCAATACCGATGATAATGCCCAGCATGGTCAGCCATGAACGAAGTTTATGCGCCATAATGGCCTGAATGGACATTTTGCAGGCTTCAACCAATTGATCCCGGTAAAAACGCCAGGTGCGGCGGCCGGCCGGAGCCGGATTAAGACAATGAGATTTGCCGGTCCAGGGACGGCGGCTGTAATCATTAATAATCATACCGTCTTTAATTTCAATGACCCGGTTGGCGTAAGCGGCAATCTGCTGATCATGGGTAACTACAATAACAGTGTGTCCGCCGGCGTTTAATTTCTGCAGAATCTCCATAACCATAATACCGCTTTTGGAATCCAGGGCTCCGGTGGGCTCGTCAGCCAGAATAATTTCACCTCCGTTAATCAGAGCCCGGGCAATACTCACCCGTTGCTGCTGACCTCCGGAGAGTTCGTTGGGACGGTTGGCGGATTTATCTCCCATTTCCAGACGGCTTAAAAGCTCCTGGGCTATGACCATTCGTTCCTTCTGCTCTACCCCGGCATAGACTGAGGGCAGCGCCACATTGTCCACCGCGTTCAGGCTGTTGAGTAAATTATAGCGCTGAAAAATAAAACCCAGTTTTTCACTGCGCAGGCGGGCCAGGCCGTTGCTGTCCAGACGGCCGGTATCCACGCCGTCGATTATATAGCGGCCGGAACTGGGCGTGTCCAAACAGCCCAGCATGTTCATTAAAGTGGATTTGCCCGATCCTGACTGGCCGATAATGGCCACAAAATCTCCCTTTTGAATACTGATATTAATATTCTTGAGTACATGCAGGCGGCCGGTTCCCTGGCCGTAATATTTATTGAGATCTATGATTTCAATTATGTTCATTTTAAAAAGCGCCGCGCCTGAATCTTCCCGGCATATAGCCAAGAGCCTCGCCGTCCGCCATCTGGGCTGATACCACCGTGTCCCCTTCCTGCAAACCGCTTTTTATTTCACTGTTAAGGTTGTCCGACAAGCCTGTTTCCACTTCCCGCCGCACTGTTTGATAGCTTTTATCATCCAGCAGATTGACAAAAGTCACTCCTGCCTCCTGCTGCAAAGCCACTGTGGGCAAAATAACTACTCCACTGACTTCAGCTATCATGATAGTGCTTTGCACTGTCATACCGATGCGTAATTTACCTTCCTGATTAGACACTATCAGGTTACCGTAATAGTAAACCGCGCTCTCGGCGCTGGAGCCGGAGCTGCTGGCGACGCCATATTTTTGATCGCTTAAGGTAGTCAGGCCAGGGTCAACCGATTGTAAAACGGTTTCATAAAAGACATTGGGTTCGCCTAAAATACTATAACTCACCTTCATACCCGGTTCAACTTTGGTGACGTCACCTTCCGATATCTGCAGCTTTATTTCCATCTGGCTTAAATCAGCTATCTGGACAATGGTGGGAGTGGTCTGATTGGCGTTCACTGTCTGCCCTTCTTCCACATGCACGGCCACTACAGTTCCCGCCAGAGGAGCGGAAATGCGGGTATAGCTCAAATTTACTTCCGCGGTGCTTACCGCAATCTCTGTCTGTTTAATCAGAGAATTAATTTCATCCAGCGCGGCTTTAGCCGCGGCCATGGTATTTTCAGCGTTTTCCAGATTTTCATGGGAAGTCGCGTTCTGTTTAAAAAGCTCCAGCTCCCGTTCGTGCTGTTTGCGGGCCACTTTGAGGGCAATCTGCCGGGAAAGGCGCTGGGCTTGATAAGTTCCCAGCCTGGCTTTATTGATGTTAAGTTCATTTAACTGGGTCGTTGAATCTATCTCCGCCACTAATCCGCCCCGCTCCACCAGCTGCCCCAATTGCACATGAAGCTTTTTGATCTGTCCGGATACCTGAGCGCCCACACTTACCAGCTGCCTGGCCGCCACATCGCCGGTGGCGCTGACCGTCTGGATAATATCTCCCCGCCCGGCCCGTTCAGTAAGATAAGTCACCTTATCATCTTCACTGAACATAGTATAGGCAAGGAGGCAAACAGCTATAAGCGCAAGCGCCAGGATAGAAAAAACTTTGACCGTCTTTCTGTTCATAACTGAAGATTCTTTGCGCCCATAGAATTAAAGCCGCCATTTTCCGAAAAGACAGAAGCATTATTCATGCCAGCCATCCAGGCGAGCGGCGTTTAGGGGTGAGATAAATTTCGTTAATTTATAACTACTATATAATATTAAATAAATATATTAGAAGTCATTTATGAACTCTAGTAAAGAAAAAACTATTTTACTCTGATCAATTATAAATTTCTTCCCCCAAGTGAAGAGATTAAGTAAAAATGTTATCCCCTTGGGTAAAAATTATCCAGGCGCATCTACTTGAACCAATCCGGGACTATTGCCCATTTTCTCCACTGGCTTTATGTCTGGGGTCAGCAAAGCACCGGGCAACCCTAAAATGATCTAACCCCACCGTTCACTCATGCTTTTATTCAGGCTAGCGTTTCATATTAATGGCCTCTTTGAGCATTTCGTCGGTGGTGGTGATGCTCTTGGTGTTGAACTGATAGGCCCGCTGGTAAGTTATCATATTAACCAGTTCCTGGGCCATATCCACGTTGGATTTTTCCAGATTGCCGGAATGGATGACGCCCATGCCGTACTGATAAGTCTGGGGAAAATCTATCCAGGGCCCGCCGCTGGCCTGATTGCCCAGCCACAGGTTATCGCCAATACGCTCCAACTCCACAATACCCGGGAAATGAGCCAGGGCGATAGTGCCAATCCGCCTTATCTGGTCATTGGAATAGCTTATCAGCACATCGCCGTAACCGTTGATCTCCATCCCGTTGACAAACCCCTCCGGATATCCGTCCTGGGTTATCATCCGCAATTCGCTGCTCAAGGCCTGCTGGGTGGTGTACTGTCCCACGGAAACGCCGGGAACATATTGGCCGTAAGGGGCGTAATCCAGCACCACGGCCTGGCTCAACCCATCGAAATTAAAATTGACCGTGGCTTTACCCTCAGAAGAGGGAGTCCCGGCGCTGGCGCTGGAAGTCTGGGTAAAACTTAAAGGGAGAGAGGCGCCTTCCGGAATGAAGCTGGAACTCAGCCCGGTGATGGTGGCTCCGCTGCCCGCGCCTATGCGCTGCAAAACCAGTACCTTGGCGGAGGAGTTGAGCGGATCGGCCCCGCTCTGGGCGTCCACCATAGATATTTCACTGCTGTTCATGCCCCCCAGCAGGCTGGCGGAACTGAAATGAAGATAACCCATAGTATCGCTGGAACTCAGAAGCAGGGCATTGCCGGCCTGGCCCACGCTCCTGGCGCTCAAAGCTATTTCTCCGCCCAAAGCGGAGGCGCTAACCGGGGAAGCGGAATTATCGTTGATAAGCTGGACCAGACCGGCGGCCATTTCCTCCGGGCTGGCGCCGCCGGGGATAGTATAGTTTTGCCCGCCAATGCTCACTGTCTCGCCGGCCGCCAGAACATTGTCCAAAAGCAGGACCCCAGAGGCGGCGCGGCCGTTGTCAATGGCATAGATCACTTCATCCAGGGTGGCCCCGGCGCTGAGATTGACAGAGGAAGAACTGGAACTCATGGGCAGAGACAAAGAGGTCAGGGGTTGCAGGCTGAGCCGGCCGGAACCTTCATCGACCGCGAAACAGCCGGCCGCGGCCGGATTGCGGTTAATCTGAGCGGCCAGATCCGCCGCCGCCTCTTCTCTGCTGCTGTGCGCGCTCAAGGTATAAGTGATCGCGCCGATGCCGACCGTTTCCCCTCCCGCCGTGCCGCCGGCAAAATCAATAATTCCGCCGCTGAGATAGGTCTCCGGCCCGGCGGCGCCGCTGAAGCTCAGGCTCTGGCCCATGACCGTGCTGACGAGGCTGTTGCCCGTCACTCCCTGAAGGGCCTGATAGCGGTCGGCGCTGGGATTGTTAATCTGGGTCAGCTGTCCCATGTCGTCAAAATAGAGGCGGAATTCGCCGCCGCTCACCGGATTGAAGCTGGTTCCGCTTTTTTCAAAAACTTCCACTTTCCAGGAACGGGAGTCGACCGGTTCCAGGCGCTGGTAAAAAAGCATGATATTGTGGGAAGCGCCGCCGCTGTCATAGACCAGGCTGCCGTTGCTGAAATTATAAGTGCTACCGTCCAGAGGATTGATGTCCAGGCTGTCCGGATGAGCCGCCCGATCAGAGGCGTCCAGGTTGACCAGCATATTGATCTGGCTGGTTAATTTGGCTTTGAGGCTTTCTTCCGGTATGTGCAAATCCTGCAAAGGCCCCATGGTCACATTGCCGTTGGCGTCAGCCAGCACGCCCTGCAGCACATAGCCCTGAGTATTGGTGATATAGCCGAAGCGGTCAATCTGGAACTGTCCCGCCCGAGTGTAATAATCGGGGCTTCCCGCCTTGCTGCCTCCGCTGTCAGAGGCGTTGGCGTAAACAGTGCCGAAAGGAGAAGTATAATGCTGGGGCGCTTTGACAATGAAAAACCCCTGCCCCTCTATTCCCAGGTCGGTATTGATATCAGTGGGAGTCAAACTGGCCGCGTTCATGACATTGACCGCCTGCGCCACCACGCCCAAACCTATCTGATTATGGTCCATATAACCGGCGGTATCGCCGCTTGACTCCCGCCCTCCCTGCACCAGGTGGCGGCTGATGAGATCACTGAACAAGGCTCTGGTGCCCTTGAAACCGTAAGTGCTGACGTTAGCGATATTGTCAGCCACGCTGGTAAGAGCCCGGTCATGGGCTTTGACTCCCAAAGCGCCGGTAAATAACGATGAAGCGCGCATTGTTTTCTCCTTGCCTTGAGCCGCGCGCTCTCAAACAGCGCCGGCAAAGGCCCCCTGCCTGGGGACAGTTTAAGCATAAAATTTTCTTCCGGCCATGCCGGGCGCCCGCCTGTCCAAGGAGGACTTAAAGGCTCAATATCTATAAGCAACAAAAGTGCCAAAAAATCAAAGCAAAAACGCAGACCGGAAAATGCGGTTGCCATAATGAGATATAATTATAAATTAAAAGGAAAAATTTCCCCTTTTAAGCGAACGGCCGAAAGCCTCAAGTTTCTCTTGTCCCTGGACCCCGGCCCAACCAAGGGAGAGAAAGAAGGAATTTATTGCCGGGCGGGATAAGCCTAAAATCCTTGAACTGGGGCCTGTCAGGGGGTAAGATAAGGAAGCTTGCTTATTTTGCCGTTTAAGGAGAATTTATAACCGGTGACACTTTACCTTAAGCTGGCTGGATTTCTGTTTTTTATTTGCCTGGCGGTTGCCTGCTCGGAACATCCAGTAGCCCCTGTTGACGATAATTCCAATTATCTCCGGGATTATCGCGCCATTCCCGGAGTGACCAAAGAAGAAATTCAGGCCGTTGAGGCGCTGAAGGCCAACCATAAGCGTTTCACTTGCGGTCTTATTTTCAGTGAGGACGCTTTTGAAAACCGCGAGGGCGAGGGCGGTGGGATCGCGATTAAACTCTGCCTTATCTTGAGCGAAATGTTCGGCATTCCCTTTGATTATGAATTTTATAAATGGGAATCCCTGCTGCCCGCTCTGGAAAATGGAGAAGTGGATTTTTCCGCTAACCTGGCCGCCACCCCGGAACGGCTCCGGCGTTATTTCATGACCGGTACCATATATTATCGGACTTTGAAAATTTTCACCAACCGCCTGGCCCCCGACTATCAAAGAATTGCCGAAACCCGCCCCTTAAGAGTGGCCTTTCTGCGCGGAGCGGCCACAGCCGGACAATTCACCAAAGCCGCCCCCTGGCCGCTGGAAGCGGTGTATGTGGATAACTATCCGCAAGTGAGCGCGCTCCTGGCGGACAAGGAAATAGACGCTTTTGTGGGAGAATCACCGGCCAGCTATCACTTTGCCGGCCATGAATTCATCAAAGGGGATGATTTTTTTCCCCTGATTTTTTCGCCCCTGACCCTTTCCACCGCCAACGCGGAATACGCGCCCATTATAAATGTTGTCCAAAAATATCTGCAGAACGGAGGCTCTGAATATATAGCCCGCATCTATGCCTCCCACCGGCGGGATTTTATCCGGGCTCATCTGCACGAAAAACTTAGCCCCGAGGAGAAGTCCTATCTGGCGGCCAGAAAAAGCGAAGGCCAGCCGGTGCGGGTGGCCATGGACCCGGACAGTTATCCCATAAGTTTCTATAATGAGCAGGAAAAGGAATTCCAGGGCGTTGCTCCTGACATCCTGCGGGAAATAGGCGAACTGACCGATCTTGATTTCATTCCGGCCAACACCCAGAACGAGCCGCGCTCCGCTCTGCCGGAAAAACTGCGCTCCGGACAGGCGGATGTAATGAGCGCTTTAAAGTGGGGAACTGAGGAAAACAGCGGCCTTAGCTGGACGGACAAACCTTTTTCCTATGACCGCTGCGCCTTTCTAACCACGCCCGGCCATCCGGATATAGACATCAACCAGATATTGAACCATAAAGTCGGCCTCATTGAAGGCAGCCTGTTCGCCTCCATTTACCGTCAATGGTTCCCGGACAGCGGCAATATCACAATTTACAGCAATTCCGACAAGGCCTTTGCCGCCCTGAAAAACCAGGAGATAGACTTCCTGATGGCTTCGCGCAATATTTTCTTCCGCCAGGTCAATTATCAGGAAGACCCTGACTTCAGAATAGGCCTCGCTTTCGCGCGCCGCCTGCCCGCGGCCTTTGCCTTCAACGAAGATTCATTCATCCTCCGCTCCATTATCAGCAAAGCCCAGGCCTATGTCCCTGTCGAACGGATCAACCTGCTCTGGAACCATAATATTTTCGATTACAAAACCAAAATGTTGAGCGAGGCCATACCCTACCTGCTCATCTTTTCCGCCCTGCTTATGACGGTGCTGGTTTTCACGGCGCGCCTGTATTTTAAAAACCGAAAACTGCGCGGCCACTTGGAGGAAATGGTTCACGCCCGCACCAAACAGCTGGAACAGGCTCAGGAAACCCTGAACGCCGAGCGCCTGCTTTTAAAAGATATTCTGGATTCCTGCCCGGTCTGTTTCTTTATAAGCAAAGACGGAATCATAAAATTTATCACCCCTTTCACCCGGGAATTTCTGGGGGTGAAAGAAGGCGGCAAGGTAAAGCAATCCCTGACCTGCGCCGAGGAATATGACCGGATTGCGCAAAGCCTGTCCAATAATCAGTCTGTAAACTGGTGGCCGGTGCATATCAACCGCGCCGACGGCCAGGTGCGCGAAATGCTTCTCAACACCTTCCGCGCCGATTATTATGGAGAAAAAGCCTTTTTGTCCTGGCTCATTGACGTCAGTGAACTCAAGGAACAGGCCCGTCAGCTCAATCTGGCCCGCGACGCGGCGGAAGCCAGCACCAGAGCCAAAAGCGAATTTCTGGCCAATATGAGCCATGAAATCCGCACCCCCATGAACGCCATTCTGGGGCTTACCCATCTGGCCCTGCAAACCGAACTCAATGAACAGCAGCATGATTATCTGCTCAAAAGCGAATCGGCGGCCAAATCTCTCCTGCGCATCATCAATGATATTCTGGATTTCTCCAAGATTGAAGCCGGCAAACTGGAAATTGAGCAAGTTGAATTCCACCTGGAGGATATTCTCAACAACTCGGTCAACCTGATCTCCGGCAAAATTCACGAAAAAAATCTGGAGTTGTTGGTCTCGGTCAAACCCAATACTCCCACCAGCCTGACCGGCGATCCCGTGCGCCTGGGGCAGATCCTTAACAATCTGGTCAGCAACGCGGTCAAATTCACGGAAAAAGGGCAGATTGCGGTGCGGGTGGAAGCGGTGGAAGAAAACAAGGATGAGGCGGTATTGCGTTTCACGGTGCAGGACACCGGCATTGGCATCAGCCAGGATCAAATTGCTAATCTTTTTTCCGCTTTTACCCAGGCCGACGCCTCCACCACCCGCCGCTACGGCGGCACCGGCCTGGGTCTGGTCATCAGCAAACGCCTGGTGGAAATGATGGGCGGAAAAATATGGTGCCAAAGCGAACCGAATAAAGGCAGCATCTTTGCCTTTACCGCCCGCTTTGCCATTCACAGCAAACAACGGCGCTATATCGACCCGCGCGCCGATTTTCAGAGCTTGGTGGCCCTGGCGGTGGATGACAATCCTCTGGCTCTTGATATTCTGCGGGAGATTTTACAGTCCATAGGCCTCACCGTACTCACCGCCTCCTCCGGCGCCCAGGCCTTAACTATTCTCCATGAACGCCAGGATCACCGCCAGCCGGTCAATTTGGTGGTGATGGACTGGAAAATGCCGGGAATTGACGGCATCGAGACCACCCGGCGCATCAATAAATTCATTCCTTCCGATAAAATGCCGGTGATTATCATGGCCACCGCCTATGACAAGGACAGTGTCTACAGCGAAGCCATAACCGTGGGCATCAGACAGGTGCTGACCAAGCCGATTTCCCCTTCCCTGCTCCTCAACTCTCTGGCGGAAATACTGGGAAAGAAAAAACAGGAACAGGCCGCGCCCGCCAGGGGCAAGGCGTATGACCAGGAAATGATAGATCCTATCCGCGGCGCTCACATTCTTTTGGTGGAAGACAATAAAGTCAACCAGTTGGTGGCGGACAAGATCCTCAAAAACGCCGGCTTTTCAGTGGTTATCGCCAATAACGGCCTGGAAGCGCTGGAGAAAATTAAAACCGAAGCTTTTGATCTGGTGCTTATGGATATCCAGATGCCGGAAATGGACGGACTGACCGCCACCCGGGCTATCCGGAATATGCCGGAATTCGCCGGCTTGCCCATTGTGGCCATGACCGCCCATGCCATGGCCAGCGACCGCGCCCTCAGCCTGGAGGCCGGCATGAATGATCATATCAATAAGCCCATTGACCTGAAAGAACTTTTCCATGCCCTGGCCCGTTGGATCCCTCCCCGCCAGGCTTGACAGGCGCTGATATGGCGGAGGGCGGCGGAAAAGCTCTGGTCATCAGCCTGTTGAGCAACAATGAACCGGCCCGCCGGCAAGCCGTCAGCCGTCTGGCCGCCCGTTTCGGACCAGTGGCCATGCTGAGCGGACTGCTGCCCTTCACCGGCACGGAATATTACGCCCCGGAGATGGGGACGGATTTAAAGCGCCGCCTGCTCATGTTTAGCCATCTGGTAAAAGATGAACGCCTGGCTGTCATAAAACACATATGCATCAGCCTGGAAAATGATTTGCGCGCCTGGGGAAAACGGCTGGTCAACATAGACCCGGGGCTTATGGGTCAGGAAAATCTGTTGCTGGCCACCACCAAACCTAAAGCCCACCGCCTGCCTTTGGGGCGTGGCATTTACGGGGAAGTTACTCTATTATTCCAATATGGCGGTTTTTTGCCCCTGCCCTGGACTTATCCCGACTATGCCGGCCCGCCCTGCCGGGAGTTGCTGGCCGCCTGGCGCAGGCGCTATTTATGGACTCTTTCCAAGGATTAATAAATGATTCGATCCATGACCGCTTTCGGCCAAGGCGGCTCCCCTTATGAGACAGGGACCTGGTCGGTGGAACTCAAATGCGTCAACAGCAAATTTTTAGACTGGCAGGTGCGCCTGCCCGCCAGCCTCAACGCCCTGGAAGAGCGCATTAAAAAATATGCGGCGGCCCGGCTCAGCCGGGGACGGGTAAGCCTTTTCATAACTCTGAACGGGACGGCGGTAGCCCGGCAGAAGCTCAGTCTCAACCTGCCTTTGCTGGCCCAGTATAAAAAGATCGCCGCCCAAATGAAAGCGGAGATGGGAGATGACTTTGAAAAACCCGGCCTTTCCACTCTGCTCGGTATCCGCGATCTGGTGATAAGCGACGAAGACGCCCCGGATACGGAAGCGATGTGGCAAAGCCTCATCCCCGCCTTGGATCAGGCGCTGGATGAAGCTTGCGCCATGCGGTCCGCTGAAGGGGAGTATCTGGCTCAGGATTTAAACCAGCGCCTGGATGTGCTGGCCGGCCTGCTGGAAGAAATGGAAGAGATCACTCCCCAGATCATTGCCGGTTATCAAAACCGCCTGCGCGAACGCATCGCCAGACTGCTGGATCAGGACGCCCCGGAGATGGAACAGCGCTTGGCCCAGGAAGTGGCCCTCACCGCGGATAAATGCGACATCAGCGAAGAGCTGGTGCGCGCCCGCAGCCATCTGGCCCAGTTCCGTACCTTTCTGAGTTCTGCGGAGCCGGTGGGCCGTAAACTGGATTTTCTGGTGCAGGAGCTTAATCGCGAAGCCAACACCATGGGATCGAAAAGCCCGGATACCAGGGCCATCAATTTGGTGGTGAGCCTGAAAGCGGAAATGGAACGTATTCGCGAACAAGTGCAGAATATAGAATAAGTTGCCCAGGATCTGGCGGGCCGCTCTGAAGAGGGCCGCCAAAGGCTGGCGGAGAGGGGATGGTTCATGGCCAAAAAACTGATGAATCTGGGGTTTGGCAATATGGTGGTTGCTAAACGGGTGCTGGCTATCATAAGCCCCAACAGCTCTCCCATGAAACGGCTACGCGAAGAAGCCCGGAGCGCGGGACTACTGTTGGACGCCACCCAGGGACGGCGTACCCGCTCGCTCATAATCATGGATTCCGGCCACGTGGTGTTAAGCGCGATACAGGTGGAGACCATGGCCTTACGTTTTGAACAGGCCAATTACGAAGGACAGGCTCTTTCCCTGGAAGATAACCGCGAGTACGAAGTATGAACGGGCAAATATTTATCGTATCCGGCCCCCCCGGTGCGGGAAAATCAAGTCTAATCAAACTATTGCGAAGTGACATGCCCAATCTGGCCTATTCGGTCAGCCACACCACCCGCCCTCCCCGGCCCGGCGAAATCCAGGGCCGGGATTATTATTTTATCACTGCCGGCCAGTTCCGCCGGAAAATCGCGCAAGGCGAGATGCTGGAATATGTGGAAGTGTTCGGCAACTTTTACGGCACTTCCGCCTCCTCCCTGGAGCAGACAGTGGAAGCGGGCACGGATGTTCTGCTGGAAATAGAGGTCAAAGGCGCATCCAGGATAAAAGAACTGTTTCCTTCCAGCGTCCTGATTTTTATTCTCCCCCCTTCGCCGGAAATACTTGAACGGCGACTTATCCAGCGCGGCAGCGAAAGTGAAGCGGATATAAAGGCGCGTCTGGCCCGCCTGAATTTTGAGCTGGGGCTGCTGGAAAAATATTACGATTTTTTAGTGGTCAACAATGATCTGGGACAGGCTCTGGCGGAGCTGCGGGCCATTGTGGCGGCGATGGGGGCGCGCGCCGGGCGGCGCTGGCCCGGGTTGCGCGGGCAATGGCGGGTTTAATCATGAAGGGGGAGGGAAAGCTGATGAAAGAAGAGAGGCAAATCATTGTCGGCCGCCACGCGGTCAGCGCGGTGTTAAGCAGCCGGCCGGAAATGATTGACGAGTTTCTGGTAGCCAGCGATGAAAACGTTCTCATGACTCAGCAGCTGCTGGACACGGCCCTGAAACGGGGCGTCACCGTGCGCCGGGTGCCCAAATCATACCTCACTTCCCTGGCCGGGCTGGCGGTGCATCAGGGGGTGGCGGTATGCCTGATTGCCGGCGGAAGTTACGCTCCGCTGGAGGAAATCATCAGCGCGGCCAAGGCGGCCGGCAACAGCGCTCTGGTTTTGATGGCGGATCATATCCAGGATCCTCACAACTTGGGCGCGCTGATCCGCAGCGCGGCGGCGGCGGGGGCTCAGGGAATCATAATCGCCAAAGACCGGGCCTGCCAGCTCACTCCGGCTGTGGCCAAAGCGGCGGCCGGCACTTTAAATATGATACCGGTATGCCGGGTGACCAATCTGGCTCATACCCTGGAACAGCTGCGCGACGAGGCGGGCCTGTGGAGTCTGGCGGCCGTCCCAGGTCAGGAGCGGCCGCCCTGGGAACAGGATCTCAACCGCCCTCTGGCCCTCATCATAGGCGGCGAGCATCAGGGGGTCAGCCGCCTGCTCCTGGAATTATGCGATATGAAAGCCAGCCTGCCCCTTAGCCCCCAAGTGGAAAGTTTAAACGCCTCGGTGGCCGCCGGGGTGATGCTGTTTGAAATCATCCGTCAGCGCGCGGGCGTCCCGGAACATAAACCGGCTGCCTGCATCGTGGACCTGTAAGGGCTTCACTCGCGGCTTTAAGCCTTTACATCTTGAAAGGCCGGGAATCTGCAAGTTGGGCCCGGCGGCCGTACGTTTATCAGCCGGTCAGCCCAAATATCCGGCCCGGCTTCCTTCCGACTCCCAGACAGAAACTAATTTTAAATGCACCCCCCCCGGAAGCCGCGGGGCCAGACTCTGAAAAATGCGGCGGGCTATAAGCTCGCTGGAAGGATTACGCTCGCTGAATTCCGGCATATCATTCAAAAAAACGTGATCCAAATCATCCAGCGCCTCTTGGGTCAACTTTTTGAGATATCCGAAATCCAAAAGGATATCCGCCTCGTCCAATTCATTCCCCTGCACCGTGACTTCCACCCGCCAGTTATGACCATGCAAGGATTCACAGCGCCCTTTAAAATTGCGCAATTGATGCGCGGCGGAAAAATGGCTTACTATTTGCAATTCATACATTTATTTTCGCTCTGCGCCAGAGCCGCTTTCCTGATCGTCAGCGGCGCCGGGATTGCCCGTTTCTTCCGTCTCCGTTTCCTCTCTTCCATCTTTTTCACGATTGTCCGGCCCAGGCGGTTCGCTGTAGCTTTTACCGCAGATGACGCACAAACCGTCTTCGCCTATAATGCCGATACACATGCCGTCAGGGCAGGCCAGCCTTTCCCGTGAGGAGGCAACCTCCAGAGGATCTGAAAGCGCGCGCGGCAATTCCTGACCGCACCAATTACAGAATTTTGCCTCCGTCACATTATCTTTCCCACATTCCGGACAGGTTCCGGTCTCCAGGGCAAAATCACAGTTAGGACACCGCATCTATCTTTACTCCCACAAAATTTTTGGTTATTACGCCAAGATTCACGCCAAAATTCACGCTAAGATTCACGCAGACAGTTCCCGGCGCGCCGGCGCGGAAGCATGTTTTTCAGCTTACCGCCTTGTCCGCAAACTTTCATAATTGTCCGCCCGGCGCGCTCTTTGTCAAGCGGTTTGCCCATCCGCCTTTATCTATTATCCGCCTCCCGCCCGGCCAGGCAGGTCTTTTCGCATGGCGGAAATAATGGTAAAATAACATGAAATGATTTCTGGCTGATTTTGATAAATCAAACTGTTGAATAACCACTCTCCGAAAAGGAGGCTGTTTATGAGCGAAGATACAACCTCAACCCCGCTCCCTTCCCGCCGTTCTTTGCCGGCTCTGGGAATACGGACCATAACCGGAATCATTCTGGCGGCAATAGTAATTTCTGTTGTTATGCTGGCGCCCCCTCTGTACATCATCCTGTTCCTGAGCCTGGTGGCTGGTTTGTCATATATTGAATATTCCCGCATGGTGCCCGGTCTGACCTTACCGGAAACCGTACTGGGCGCCATCTTCTGTATTGCCTGCCTGCCGGCCGCCTACTGGCTGGGATTTGACGCCATGCCCGCCGCTCTGGCTCTTTTCCTGATTTTGAGCGGATTCTTCTGTATGCTGGGCACGCCGGCCCTGGCTATTGAAAAATCCGCCCGTATGAGCTTCGGCTATGTCTACATCGGCGGAAGCATATCCTGCCTGGTGGCAATAATGTCGCTGCCCCAGGGGCGCCACTGGCTTCTGTTCATTCTGGCCCTGGTGGCGCTGGTGGACATTGCCGGTTATTTTACAGGCACTCTTTTAGGCAGACACAAACTGGCTCCGCGTATTTCTCCCAACAAAAGCTGGGAAGGAGTGGCCGGCGGCCTGCTGGCCGCCGCGGGAGGAGGATGGATATCCTCTTTATGGCTGACTTTGCCTGAAGCTCCCTGGTGGGGCATGATATGCTTAGGAGTTATTCTGGGCATAAGCTCCATGGTGGGAGATCTGTTCGAATCAGCCCTTAAACGCATAAGCGGCGTCAAAGACAGCGGTAAGCTGTTGCCGGGACACGGCGGCCTGCTGGACCGTATGGATGGCTACCTGCTGGCTATCCCCGCTTTCCTCCTGGCCTTGCATATATGGCAGGCGCTGGGGGCCGCTGATTAGCGTGATCCGGCGCGTTGCTGTTTTAGGCTCCACCGGTTCCATTGGCCTGAATGCCCTTAAAGTTATTGAGGCTAACCCGGAACGGTACGCTGTATGCGCTTTAGCCGCCGCCACTTCCTGTCATGTCCTGGCCGAACAAGCGCTTCGCCACCGGCAGGCGTTGCTTTATCTGTCCGACCCCAAAGCGGAAAATACCCTGGTTCAACTTCTGCCCGCCGCCGGCGGCAGAATAATTAAAGGTAAAAAGGCCCTGCCGCTTCTGATTAAAGACAGCGCTCCGGATGTAGTCATCAACGCGGTCAGCGGATCCGACGGGCTGGAATTTACTCTGGCCTCTCTGGAAGCCGGAATCCCTCTGGCTTTGGCCAATAAAGAATCGCTGGTCATGGCGGGAGACCTGGTCATGAATCTGGCCAAAAATAAAAACGTGGAAATCATACCCCTGGACAGCGAACATTCAGCCTTGGCCCAGATCTGGCCTGACCATGACAACGGTCAGGTCAGGAATATCTGGCTCACCGGCAGCGGAGGGCCTTTTCTCAATTTCAGCAAACAACAGATGGACTCTATTACTCCGGCTATGGCCCTCAAGCACCCTGTCTGGCGCATGGGGCCCAAAATAAGCGTGGACAGCGCCACCATGATGAACAAAGGCCTGGAAGTAATTGAAGCCGCTCTTTTATTTTCCCTGGATTATGAACGTATCCGGGTGGTGATTCATCCTCAGTCGCTTGTCCACGGACTCATCGAAATGCATGACGGATCCTGGACGGCTCAGATGGGGCCGGCCGATATGCGGCAGCCGATTGCCTGGGCGTTGAGCCGACCCGAGCGTCTGCCCGCCACCTGGCCGGTCCTCAATTTATGGGATATGGGCAATTTAAGTTTCAGTCAGCCAGATTATGAACGCTTCCCCGCCCTGCCCCTGGCCTTGCAGGCCGGGAAAGCGGGCGGTTCAACCCCTTGCCTGCTCAACGCGGCCAACGAGGTGGCCGTGGACGCCTTTCTGGCCGGCCGCCTGCCTTTTACGGCTATAACCGCCTGCGTGGAAGCGGTATTGAATGAACTTCCCGCGGAGGCGGGTTCCTGCCTGGAAAGCATCATGGCCGCCCATCATAAAGCCCGTCATGCCGCTCGGCGCTGGATTGCGGAAATGGAATAGAAACGGCAGGCATTATTCCCGAACCGGAACGCCCCCACGGACAGGCCGGACCGGCAAACTAAATGTTTACAAGGAGTTAATTTTCATATGTTAACGGTAGTCAGCGCCTTGGCGGTATTGGGCGTCTTAATTTTTGTTCATGAACTCGGCCATTTTCTGGTGGCCAAATTATGCGGAGTGGGAGTGGAAGTATTCAGCCTTGGTTTTGGTCCGAAAATAGCCGGCTTCACCAGAGGCCGGACTAACTACCGCCTTTCCGCGATTCCTTTAGGCGGATATGTGCGCATGACAGGGGAAGACCCGCGCAGTGAACCTAATCCGCAGGACATTCCCCTCTCTTTCACCCATAAGCCGGTGAGCCGGCGTTTGGCCATTGTGGCCGCCGGGCCTTTATTTAATGTGTTTTTTGCCCTGGCCGTCTTCTATGCGCTTATAATCTGCGCCGGCCTGCCGCAAATGAGTACCATGGTGGGCAATGTCCTCCCCGACAGCCCCGCCGCCGCCGCCGGGCTGCGGGAAAATGATGTTATCACCAGTCTGGACGGCCGTCCGGTAGCTCAGTGGGAAGAAATGGTGGAGATGGTGCAGGCCGGCCAGGGACGTACCTTACAGTTGGAAGTAAACCGGGAAGGCGGGAATATTGCTCTCAGCCTGACCCCCCGTCTAACTGAAAGCAAAAATGTGTTCGGCGAGCCGGTGCAGGTCTACCAGATTGGCATTCAGGGCAGCCCGCTGGGCCTATCCGTGACATATATACCATGGCAGGAAGCTTTTGCCCCGGCCTGGGATAAAACCTGGGAAGCGGGCAAGCTTATTTTTATCAGCATAGTAAAATTGATAGACGGAAGTTTGAGCCTGGACACCATGGGCGGCCCCATCAAGATAGCCCAAATCAGCGGCCAGGCGGCTGAACATGGCCTGGATTCTCTGGCTTATCTGGCGGCCATCCTTTCGGTAAACCTGGCCATCATCAATCTGCTGCCCATACCGGCCTTGGACGGAGGGCATCTTCTCTTTTTCAGCATGGAGGCCGTCAGCCGGCGCAAGCCCTCTTTACGGGTTCAGGAACGGGCGCAGCAAGTGGGCATATTCCTGCTAATAACTCTGATGGTTGTAGTATTATATAATGATATTATGAGCTTAATACAATGATGCTCGCTCTGGACACCAGCGCCTCTCCTCTGCTCATAGCTTTGTGGGATATGGAACGGGACTCTTTGGCCGCCGAACTGCTCCTGGACAATGCCAAGACTCACGGAAGTCTTTTGCTGCCGGCGCTTCAATGGCTCACCTCCCATTGGCCTGATAAAAAATTGCGGGCTGTCGCTGTATGTGTCGGGCCGGGCAGTTTTACCGGCTTAAGAGTGGGCGTGGCCAGCGCTATCGGTTTGGCCTATGCCTGGAATTTGCCCATGATTTCTTTATCCAGCCTGGAATTGCCGGCTCTGAGCCACGGACCGGTTGCCGGCGCCACCGTCTGGGTGATAAACGACGCCCGCCAGCATATGGTATATGCCGCTCCTTTCCAATGGGAAGGGGACAAGTTGCTGCGTCTGGCCCCGGACGGCGCGGCCAGCCCGGAACGTCTGCGCCAACTGCTCGCCCCCCCGGCCCTGCTTTTAGGTTCAGGCGCCGCTCTGTACGGAGAAACTCTGACAGGGGAAGGAATTATACTGGGAAATACGGATATGACTCCGCGCCCCGGCCTGCTAGCCCGACAGGCCGCCTGCTATTGGCGGGAGGGCGTTACCGTCAGCCCTTGGCAAATCAAACCCAATTACTGCCGCCCTTCCGACGCGGAAAAACGCTTCACCCTCCCCTTAGAAGAATACAGCCTGCTTTAAGCCCTGATTATGAGCCGGAAAGGCTCTGCCAGCTGTAAGCTGTCACGCAACTTGAGAATCTCCGTCACACAACTTGAGAATGAAAAACGGCTTCCAACTCCTTCCAACCCCTTCTGACACCAATCACGCCAGCTCAATAATTTGTGATAAAAACTTCCTTGGCCATCGGCCTTTCGCCTTTGGCGCAGGAGTAGCGCACGGGCACGGATTCTATCTTGAAAGCACTGAATATCTTCCGGACTTCCGGGGTGTCATTGAGGCTTAACAAGAATTTGCCTTTTAGGTCAGCCAGCATGGCGGCCAGAATGTGGAAGTCATCTTTGCCGAACAGACCCTTACCGTAGTAATCTTCGCAATTCCAGTAAGGCGGGTCGACATAGAATAGAGTGTGGGGCCGGTCATAACGCCTGATAATTTCATGATAATCAAGATTTTCTATTTGTACCTGGTTAAAACGTATATGCACCTGGCTAAGTTCTTCTTCAATGCGCAGCAGGTTTATGGCTCTGCTGTGGGTAGTGCTGGTTCCATAGGTGCGGTTCCCAACTTTGCCGCCAAAGCTCAAACGCTGTAAATAATAGAACCTGGCTCCACGCTGAATATCGGTCAGGCCATTTGACTGCATCTGGCTCCTAAAATCATTCCACAATTCGCGGCTGGTGAGCAACCATTTAAATTCCTTAGCAAATTCCTCTAAATGGTTTTGTATGCAACGATACATGGCCACCAGATCGCCGTTTTTATCGTTAAGCACCTCGACTTTGGATGGTGTTTTGCGGAAAAACACCCAGCCAGCGCCCACAAAAGGCTCTACATAGCAGGTATGTTCGGGCAATTTAGTAATAATTTTTTCCGCCAGCAGACTTTTACCGCCGATCCAATTCAAAATTGATTTCATTTTTCATCCAATCTTTGTACAATAACCCTCAGTCTCTCTGTGGGTTGGGTTAAAATTACCTGATTTGGATACTTGTACTATCCGGTCGCCGGGCGGGGGGGCTAGCCCTGCCCGGTAACCCACTCCTTATTGTAGCCAGGGCAAAACCCTGTTAAATTCCCCCCGGCCAAGTGAGCGCCGGGAGATGCTCAAGCGCCTGCTCTACAGTCAGATCCCCGCTGGTAACCTGCTCCCAGATGGCGATGGCCGCCGTCCAGGTGGTGTCGTAAGCCACTTGGGCCGTATGCCCGTCCTCGGCAAAGTCAGCCGACAATGCGGCCAGCCGGGCGCTGGTTATGTCGTCATATTGCCTGAGCGCGGCGAAGGCGTTGAGCCGGACGTTAATGGCGGCGGTGAAGGCGGCGGAAAGTTCCTCCGGCCCGGCCAGCTCGCCCAAGGGCAGGCCGTAGAAGCGCAGGATACCCTCGCGCAGATATGTCTCGTCCGGGGACGGGGTGGGGGCGTTGCCCAGCGCCAGCCAGGCCTGATAAGCTGTGTCATCCTCCGGCACAAAGGCCGCCTTGGCGCTTGACCAGATACGCCCGTCAGATAAAAGCCAGTAGTGATCACGTAAATCGATCATATAGTTCTCCTATTGGTAATTGCTGTTATTAACCACTACACCGGCTATGGTGCCGGGGAGGTAGTTGGCTCCGCCGCCGCCAGTATTAATAAAAGAATTAACGTTGCACTGATAACGCGACCCGGTAACCGAGCCGGAAAAGGTCGTAGAGCCTAAATCCATGTTGGAATGATGCGTACAAAAAATATGAGCCCGTATGCAGGATTGGCCGGAATATGCGATAGAGCCGTTACCACCGAAGCTGAACCGCGAAAAATAAACCGCCGCAAAAATATCCACCAGATTACTTTGGCCGCCAGATATGGCGCATACGCCGCCAACGCTCACATTGGAAGCGATGGTGGATAATATCACTCCGCCATCATTGGCTAACTTAAAATTAACATTATTTGTTGCAATCATGGAAGATTCGGCGCGGAAGCAATATGGCGTGATATTTTGTATGCTGGAGCAGTCAACAGTCAAATTTTCTGCGATAAGACACCCCCTTGATAAAACGATCATGCCTTTGATAATGACAGATGTTTTTCCCGCGCCAACCAATTTTACGTTGCTACGACTGGCAGGTTGCAACCTCAAGTGAGTTAAACCGCCCTGGAGTATAATCAACCCCTCATTATACGTTCCGGCTGCAACGTTAATAGTCGCGGTATACAGGCCGGGGTCTAACTTATAATAGCAGTATTCCAGGGCATGCTTAACGCTGGCCCAGGCGGTGCCTGAGCTTAAGCCATCCTTGCTGTCATCCCCGTCCGGGCTGACGTAATAGTCAACGTCAGCGGTAAGGGCCAGCCGTACATCCCGGCCCAGGGTCACGATCCCGGCTTCGGTGGCGCTGGCCGGGGGCGGGGATGTGTCCCAGGGTTCTCCGCCGTCTGGCGGGACAAAAATCCCTTTGGCTCTATTAAACATATTGTCCTCCACTGTTCGTTATTCCTGCTATTGAACCGGGAAAATAGTTGTTCCCGCCGTAAGATGTATTTATTACGCTGTTCAGGTTGCTGACGTATCTGGTGCCTGTTACAGCCGCTCCGATAAAGGTCCCCCCTATTAGAGCAACAAAACTAATTGACGTGGCAACAACATAATATGCACTCACGCTGAGCGCCTTGAGATGATTGACGGTAAAAGATTGACCTATTATTGATCCCATCCAACTGCTGTGAAACACGACACTAACCGCACTGGAATCTATATTGATATTGCCCTGGATCAGGATAGTGCCCAGATTTGACGCGTTGAAGCAGGATTTATCGCTGGATACCCTCAAAGTAGTTTCTCCCTTAAGATGAACAACGCCGTAATAGGTGGTATAGATTGCGCCTAAAACGGTTATGTCACTCACTCCCAGCCAACCATGCCTCAGCACATGAATTTTTCCGTTTATGACGGTATTTTGCCCTTGGCCTTGCAGCATAAGACTGGGTTCATTACCGTAGATCCCTATAAAATGATCTCCTTTTACAACTATATCGCCATCATATGTTCCAGCGGCGATATTAATCGTGACGGTATGACCGCTTAAGTCATAGCAAGCCGCGACCGCATTCAGCGCCCCCCGGGGGGTGGCAAAAGCGCGGGATGGGCTGTCTTCTAAGCCGTCATGGCTGGTGTCATCGCCATCTGGCCGCACGTAAAACGTTGTGTCCTCATGCAGTCTCGCCCGTCCTAATTGTATTATCAGGCCATTGCCTAAATTCAGGCATTTTTTAGTCGGCCCCATATGCTCACTCTCCCTTCCCCGGCTCTGCTGGCCAGTCTATAGTCCCCGGCCAGCCGGGCTGCTCGCTGATATCCCGCAGGGCCTGCCGGTACTCGGCCCAGGCGGCGCGAACATCGGGCAGTAACTGGCTGTCGGGCAGCTGAGTCCAGTCGCTGGACAGCAGGAGGAAATCGCGCCGGGCGCGAGCCGCACTGGCTAAGTCTTCCGGCTCAGGCGGAGGCGGAGGGCTGAAAGCAGCCCCATCATATACACAGCCTTGGGATACGTCCGCATCGCAAGGCACACACTTGGACACAAAAGCGGGAGGAAATATTTTGCCTATCGTTAATCCTTCCGGCACCTCTATAATTTCTAGCACCACACCGTTATCTACTCGTGCATATCGCATATGATTGCCTCTCTTACCTTGCTAAAATTGTAATAAAGCCATCACCGCCAGCCCCTCCGGCAAGAGACCCGTTAGTATTGACACCCCCGCCCGCGCCTCCACCGCCTAGGTAACCGGCTGCGCCGGCGGTGGCGGACCAGAATCCGCCGCCGTGTGATGGCGATGAAGTATATGCCGCTCCGGCAGAACCTGTACTTAGGCCAACGTGTCCGTTATTGCCCGGCGTGCCTGGGATTCTAAAAATGTCAGCCACAAGCGGCCTGTTGGCAGGTAACACATAACCGCCGCCTGGCATGCTGCGTGAATTATTGACACCGTTCACCAATCCTCCGCCGAAACCGCCTTCCACATTGGCAATCACATCAAAGGAGGTTGTTCCGCCTTTGCCGCCGACTGTACCACCCGCCGCTCCACCGAGGCCACCAGCCCCAACCGTCAGGATATATTCTTCATCGGGGGTGACCAGCAGTTCAAATTCTCCGTACTCGCCCTCTGATCCTGACGCTCCGCCGTAGGAAGTAGCAAAATAATCTCCATAGCCACCCGCACCGCCGCCGCCCGCGCCTTTCATGCGCACCTGGATGATATAGGGCAGGCCGCCATGTATATCCGGCACTGTCCAGCTTGTAGTACCGGGGGTATCCTGGGACAGGATGATACTACTCGGCATAGGCTTAGAGATATACACCGGCGTCCCGTCCGGCTTCACGGCTACCAGACTAGCCATTGCCACCCCCCCCCAATTTCTGTAGTATTTCCAACTAGATACATAGCGCCGGGCACCAGTGTACCGGCGGCCTGGAGCGCGTCAAACTCGGACTGGGTGACTACGTAGGTCAACTGGACATTCCGCTGTTCGTCCGGAGCAATGCCGTTCACCGTGATATCGAGTTTTATCCAGTAACCGGTAGTGGTTACCGGGTCTTTAGGCCCGGCTTCAGTTCCTGGCCCGCTGATGGCGGTGGCTAGGTACAGTGCGCCGTCTGAACCGAAACATAGGCTCAAACTTGATTTATCCGGCGGGGCGCTGGTCGCGGGCGCATAGCAAAATCCGGCGTTCCACAGCGCTACTCTGGCGTTGGCGTCAACATAGCCTTTAACCTGGGCCTGAGTGGCCAGCGATTGTGAGGCTATGCTCAACTTGATGGTCCCCGTATTACTTACCGGCA
>JAIRYI010000041.1 GCA_031267815.1 Desulfarculales bacterium
GTAGGGTAGCCCATATATCCTCCTTTAGTCTAGTAATATAACTAGACCACAAACCCCGAAAATGTCAATAGATATTTCTTTATATTTTACTTTTGTCTAGATAAAGGCCAAACTTAAGAGACCTGTTGCATATTTAAATATGCAACAGGTCTCTGCGGGCCATGGATGGCCCGCCAAACGACAAATATTTGTAAAATGCTTGTCGTTTGGCATAGTTGGCAAAATGTAGTTTTGCCAACTATGCTGTTGCAAATTGCCATGGACGGCAATTTGCAACAGGTCTCTATTTATTGATTGGCAAGTTCCAGGATGGCCAGCGCGTCCTGCCAGTATATTTTTCTCATGCCGCCCAGGGGCTTTTCCTGGCCGGAATTGGCGGCGGTAGCCATTCGGGCCATGTTTTCAAACTGGCCGGCGTCAATCCCCAATTCCCGCAAATTGGCCGGCAGGCCCAGACCGGCAAAAAATTTCTTCAGGCGCGCAATTCCTTCCAGAGCCAATTCATCCAAAGGCCGGAAACCGTTCTCCGCCCCCATTACCTTTACGGCGAACTGGGCAAACATGGGCACATTGCTCTCATAGACATAACCCATCCAGGCGGGAAAAACCACCGCCAGTCCGGCCCCGTGGGCCACATTATAAACAGCGCTCAGTTCATGCTCTATTCTGTGGCTGGCCCAGTCTTCGGCCCGGCCCAGACCCAGAATTCCATTGTGGGCAATGGTGCCGGCCAGGGACAGTTCGGCCCAGGATTCATAGTTTTTGCTGTCATTCATCAGAATCAGGGAATGGCGGATTATATTTTTCATCACGCTTTCGCACATGCCGTCAATCACATCGGTATGTACGGTATTGGTGAAATATCTTTCCATAACATGGCAGAGCATATCGCAGGCTCCGTTAGCTATCTGCGACGCGGGCAAAGTAAAAAATAATTCCGGATTGATTACGCTCAGCAAAGGACGGGATATTTCACGGTTGGAAACAAGTTTGCGCTGTTCCCCGGCTTTGGTGATCACCGTACTCCAACTGGCTTCGCTGCCGGTGCCAGGCAGGGTGAGAACAGTAGCCACCGGCAGCACATCCTGAGCTGTCTTTTCAACCGAGAGAAAAAAATCCCACACATCTCCCTCATATGGCACACCCAGGGCAATGGCTTTGGCTGAGTCGATTACGCTTCCTCCGCCTACCGCCAGAATGAATTTGATTTTTTCCGCCCGGCATATATTTATGCCTTCTCTCACTAATGAAAGCAACGGGTTGGGCTGCACTCCCCCCAGATCCGTTGCCGTAATGCCGCTGGCGGATAAAGAGGCCCGCACTTCATCGTAAAGACCGCTTTTTTTAATGCTGCCGCCGCCGAAATGGAGCAACACTTTGCCGGTATGGGGCCTGATCAGCCGGCCAATTTCCTTATGGCTGTCTTTGCCGAACACCAGTCTGGTTTTATTGCAATAATTAAAATTTTGCATTATTTGTCTCCTTAATTTTGGCATAGTTGGCTCGTAGCGCGTTTTGCCAGCTATGCTGATGCAAATTGCCATGGAGGGCAATTGAGGTCAGGTTAGAAAATCATCATTTACGTCAAGACGCAAGGCGTCCGCCAGACGGCGCAGATCCTGGCCGGAGGGAGTGGATCGGGCGCCTCCCATGCTCAATATCTTCACGCATATTTCTCCCGCTTTTTCCAGGGTTTCCATCAGGCCGAAAGCCTCGTCAAAGCTGTTTCCCGCGCAGAAAACGCCATGATGGCTCCAGATGAGAGCGTTATATTTTTCCATAAGCAAAGCGCTGCGCGCGGCTATTTCCTCCCCGCCGGGAACCGCCCAGGGAATTACTCCCAGCCCTTCAGGAAAAACCATAAGACATTCCGGCATCATGGACCACAAGGCGCGGGTGAAATCACGGCTGTCCGGGGGCAGGACAAAACTTAAGGCAATCAGATTGGCCGGATGGGCGTGGTAAACAACCCGGTTCAAACCCTGGCTGCTTATTTTTTTAATCGCGTGTATGAGCAGATGGGAAGGGAGTTCGCTGCTGGGTTTTCCTCCCTGGCTTAACCCCCAGAGCAGTTGATAGCGCGCCCCCTTTTGATCAATAACTATGAGGGCCAGATTGGCGGGCGGATCCAACATCACATTGCGCATATATTTTCCCTGCCCGGTGAGCAGGAAATATTCACCCGCCAATTCGGGCAGATTACGGGTCAGTTCCACCCATTTTCCGTCCGCCCGCGGATCCTGGCCTATTACGGCCATATCTTCAGATCGGAGCCGGTAACTTAAATTGCCGCCGTTGCGCTCATGCCAGCCTTTGCCCCAGGCGTCGGCGCTCATGCGTATAAAATCCCGGACAAAAGGGGCCTCGGGGATCCGCATATCTACAGTTTCCCCAGCCGGCCCAGAGCGGATAATTTTTTTTCAAACGGAGGCCGGATGACGCCGTACTCGGTCACAAAAGCGCTGACAAGTTCATGATCAGTGACATCAAAAGCGGGATTGAAGGTTTTGCATCCGGGCGGAGCCATAGGCCGGCTGTACCACAGCGAGGTTATTTCTTCTCCGCCGCGCTCCTCTATGACAATATCATCCCCTGTCGCGCTGGCCGGATCGACAGTGGAGGCAGGGGCGCAGACATAAAAGGGAACGGCGTAGCGGCGGGCGGCAATAGCCAAAGGCAGGGTGCCTATTTTATTGGCCGCGTCGCCGTTGGCCGCTACCCGATCACAGCCCACCAGCACCGCTTGGATCAATCCTTTTTTCATAACTGTGACCGCGGTATGGTCGCAGATAAGAGTCACATCCAGTCCGGCGGAGGCAAGTTCATAGGCGGTTAGCCTGGCGCCCTGCAACAGGGGCCTGGTTTCATCGACAAAAATTTTAAAATTATATCCCCGGCTGTGCCCGGCATACATGGGGGCGGTGGCCGTGCCGTAGCGGACGGCGGCCAGGCGGCCGGCGTTGCAGTGGGTGAGCAGGCCGTCTCCGGGCCGGAGCAAACTCAAACCGTGTTCACCAATGGCGCGGCAGGCGGCAATGTCTTCTTCCCAGATAGCTCTGGCTTCTCTCCTGAGCGCCGCCAAAGCCTGCTCTGTTTCCGGAGGCCCGGATTTAAGAATGTTTTCCATACGCCCCAAGGCCCAGGACAGGTTCACCGCTGTGGGGCGGGCGGAATTGAGATATTCCGCGGCGGCCAGCAGGCGGGTTACAAATTGAGAGTAAGAGCAGGCGGCAAGTTTTCTGGCCGCCGCATAAAGGGCAATGGCTCCGGCCACCCCAATAGCCGGAGCGCCGCGCACCCGCAGGTTTTTAATGGCCTCCCAGGCCTCTTCCAGAGTACGCAAAGGAAGCAGCTTCAACTCCTGGGGCAACAGAGTCTGATCTATGACGATCAGGGACCCCTCTTCCTCATCAAACGAGACGGTATCAAAAATATTGCAATTATCACATTCTGACATTATTCTTCCTTATCCGCCGGATAAAGTATCCCACAAGTTGCCGGACTTGTCATTAAGCCAGCGGGCGGAGCCGGCCGGACCAATTTGGAGAAAGATAAAATGGCTGCCAGTCACACGCCAGCGATAATTTTGGAATATGTCTCCGATGAGGCCTGCGGCCGGAGCAGGTACGGATATGTCAATGTGCATGAAGGAGATGAAGTTATAGACGTCATAATCTTGAACCAGGACGCCCGCTTGGGCAGTTTCGAAGGGGATCCTGTGTATTTTGCCCTTGGCATCCGTCAGGACGGCACTTCCTGCCGGGTGTACTGGGACTGCCTGCCCGGTTGGGAAGACACGGATAATGCCGATGACCATTGTGACTGGGATAAACCTTACGGCGCATATGACGGTTTAAACTGGATTTATTAGAACTTATTTCATAAATAACTTGCGAAGCGGTTTATGAGAACTACTGTCGCCCCCAAGGAAAAATTTGGGGAAATTTCCCGCCGCCGGCGGCGCGCCGGCCCAGGACAGGGTAATTGCCCCATCCCGCGCGGCAGGTAAGAAAGAGGATAACTTATGCGTTTTTCCAAATTTTTTATGCCCACCTTAAAAGAAACTCCGGCCGACGCGGAAGTCATTTCCCACCAGCTTATGCTGCGGGCCGGTTATATCCGCAAACTGGCTGCCGGGGTGTTCACCTGGCTGCCCATGGGGCTTAAGGTGCTGCATAAAGCCGAAGCGATTGTGCGTCAGGAAATGAATCTGGCCGGCTGTCTGGAAGTGAGTATGCCCATGGCGCAGCCGGCCGAGCTGTGGCAGGAGTCGGGGCGCTGGACGTTTTATGGCAAGGAACTTCTGCGGTTTAAAGATCGCCATGGAAATGACTATTGCCTGGGACCTACCCATGAGGAAGTCATCACTGATATCGTGCGCCGGGAAGTGCGCTCTTACCGTGATCTGCCGCTTAATTTTTACCAGATCCAAAATAAATTCCGCGACGAGGTGCGCCCGCGTTTCGGAATTATGCGCGCCAGGGAATTTTTGATGAAAGACGGCTATTCCTTCGACGCGGACGATGAAGCCTCGGCTGACAGCTACTGGCGTATGCATGAGGCTTATCAGTCTGTCTTCCGGCGTCTGGGCCTGGATTTCAAGGTAGTGGAAGCGGACAGCGGGGCGATAGGCGGATCTTTCAGCCATGAATTTATGGTTCTGGCTCAGACGGGAGAAGATACCGTGGTTTCCTGTGATGCCTGCTCTTATGCCGCCAATGCGGAGAAGGCGGAATTTGCTCTCCCCCCCTTGCCGTCCGCGCAGGAAGCCAAGGAAAGCGGCGGGGGATTTGAGGCGGTGTCCACGCCGGACTGCAGGACTATCGCGGAAGTGGCGGCTTTTATGGGCCTGCCGCCCAGCGCTTTTGCCAAAACCTTGATTTATCTGGCCGACGGCAGGCCTGTGGCCGCGGTGCTGCGCGGAGACCGGGCTTTGAATGAGATCCGCTTCAAAAATTTTCTGGGCGCGGCTGAATTGGTCCTGGCCGCGCCCGCCGCTATTGCGCAGCTCACCGGCGGGCCGCACGGTTTCAGCGGGCCGCTGGGCCTTGACATTCCGGTATATGCTGATTGGGAACTGCGTCTGGCCGGATCCTGGGTAGTGGGAGCCAACCAGGCTGATCTCCACCTCCAGGGAGTTGATTTGCGCCGCGATGGGCCGAAAATAGAATGGTCTTCCCTGCGTCTGGCGGCCGAAGGCGACCGCTGCCCCCGCTGCGGCGCGGCGCTCGGTTTCGCCAGAGGCATCGAAGTGGGCCACATCTTTCGGTTGGGAACAAAATACTCGGCCAGCCTGGGAGCGCTTTATCTTGATCCCAAAGGCCAGAGCCGGCCTGTGGTCATGGGCTGTTACGGTATCGGAGTATCACGGATTATCGCTGCCGCCATTGAACAGGGCCACGATGAAAACGGCATTATTCTCCCCCCTTCGCTGGCTCCTTTCACAGTGGTGGTAACCCCCATGGCATTGGAAGGAGAGGTATGGGAAAAAGCTCTGACCATCTATCAGCAGCTGCTCGAGCTGGGAGTGGAAGCGGCTTTGGACGACCGGGATCTGCGTCCGGGGGTCAAATTTAAAGACAGCGAACTGGTGGGCATACCTTTACGTCTGCTGGTGGGCAGCAAGGGCCTGGAAAAAGGCCAGGTTGAAATCAAAGAACGCCGCAGCGGCAAGGTGTCCTGGGTTGAGGCCGGGCAGGCGGCGGATTTTGCGCTGCAATTCCAAAGCAGGCCCTGTTAACCCTTAAAGTTGACCCGCTCTGGTCAGCGCTTCCCTTGGTGATCAATCAGGCCGGCCAGATATCCTCCGCCGAAACCGTTGTCAATGTTCACCACGCTTAAGCCGGGCGCGCAGGAGTTAAGCATGCCCAGAAGGGCGGCCAGACCGCCGAAAGAAGCTCCGTAACCTATGCTGGTGGGCACCGCCACCACCGGACAGGCGCACAGGCCGGCCACTACCGAGGGCAGAGCTCCTTCCATGCCCGCGGCCACTACCAGACAGCTTGCCTCTTTAAGCAAGATCTCATGGCTTAAAAGACGGTGCAGCCCGGATACCCCCACATCCCATAACCGCTCCACTTTTGACCCCATCAACTCGGCGGTCAAAGCGGCTTCTTCCGCCACGGGCAGGTCGGAAGTGCCGGCGGCGATCACCCCCACCAGGCCCCTGCCCGGAAGCAGGCTCTCACCGGCCGGCAGGCTCAGGGCATGACATAAAGGATGATAATGCAAGGCCGGTAAAAGGGCCTGCACGGCGCCGGCCTTGTCCTCATTTACTCTGGTGGCCAGCACGGTGGAGCCTCTTTGGTGAAGAGCGCTGGCTATGGCCGCAATTTGCTCCGCGCTTTTGTTCTGCCCAAAAATAACTTCCGGAAAACCTTTGCGCGTCACCCGGTGATGGTCCACCCGGGCGAAGCCCAAGTTTTCCACCCCCCAATCCTTCCATTGGCGCAAGGCGGTATGTGGGCTTACCGTCCCGTCCGCCACCGCCCGCAGCAGCGCTTCCAGGCTTTTGTCGTTCATAGCTTGTCCTTTCCCCAAGGGAGAAGTATATTTAATTTGCCGGTTAAATATACAGCATAAAGGTATAATATGACTTCATGGCTGCAAAATGACTTCATGGTTGCAAATTAACATTAAAAGCACTCCCGCCCAGATAGAGGCGCTGGCTGATTTTGTCTTTACCCTCTCGGGGCGGGGAGTGCAAATAAATGACGAAGAGCAGGAAGTGTGGGAACTGGTGGGATTTCTGGATCCCTCTCCCCATCTGCCCCAGCCCCTGCAGGATTATCTGGCTTCCCTGCCCGAACCGTACAGCCTTGCAAGCAGCGATTTGCCGGAGCAAGACTGGCATCAGAACTGGCGCCGCAATTTCAGTCCTTTTGAGCTGACGGAACAGATATGGATAGCTCCTCCCTGGGAGGAGGCGCCTTTGCGGCCGGGACAATTCGCTGTCATTATCGATCCGGGGCAGGCTTTTGGCACCGGCCGGCACCAGAGTACCCAATTGTGCCTGTTGCATCTGCAAGACTTTGCCCGTAAAGGAGAAATCCCTTCCACCATGCTTGATGTGGGCTGCGGCACCGGCATTTTAAGTTTGACTTTCCTGCGCTTGGGCGGCAAAAAGGCCCGGGCTATTGACATTGACCCTCTGGCTCTGGCGGCGGCCCGTCACAATGCCATCCTCAACCGCCAGGACGGCCTGCAGGCGGACGCCACTTTACTGGAGGATATAGATCAGTTGTTCCCACTGCTGGCCGCCAATCTGACCGCCGCCGATTTATGCCGGCTTGCTCCGCGCTTGAGCGCGCTTGTGTCTCCGGGAGGGCGCTTGCTGGCTTCAGGAATGCTGCGCAATCAAAAAGACCGGGTAGCGGAATTCATGGCCTGCCACACTCTCACTCTGGAAAAAGAGAGCGATTCCGGAGAATGGGCCAGTCTGGTTTTCCGAAAAGAGGCTGCACGGTGAGCGCGCGCCGGTTTCTGGTATCGCCCGGCCAGCTTAAATCAGAGCTAATTATCCTGGAGCCGGGTGAAGCCGGCCATGCGCAAAGAGTGTTGCGTTTGCAGGCCGGCGATGAAATCTGGCTGCTGGACGGTCTGGGCAATCAGGCGCGGGCGGTGGTTGAGCGTTTGAACCCCATGTTGTGCCGGGTGCGGGAGCGCCCTCCCTGGCCGTCTCCCCGGCCGCGCATTATCATGCTTTTGGCTGTCAGCAAAAATCAGGCGATGGATATATTGGCTCAAAAACTAACCGAGCTTATGGTGGACGAAATCCGCCTTTTTAACGCCGCCCGTTCTGTGGCCGAAGCCGGCGGCAGCAAAAACGACCGTTGGGAGCGCCTGGCCGGGCAGGCCCTGAAACAGTGCGGCGCCGCCCGCGCTCCGCGTTTTGTTGCCCCTCCGTACCCTAACGGAAATCTGGATGAAGTTCTGGGACAAGCCCCGCCCTCCCGTCTGGAGCGCGCTTTGAAAATTGCCGCTTACGAGGGTGAACAAAAGACAAACCTGGCCCAGATTATGCCCCTTCAGGCGCCCGAAGAAGTATGGGTTATTATAGGCCCGGAAGGCGGTCTGAGCAAAGAGGAGATAGAATTGGCTCAGGAGCGGGGATTTGTTTCCTGCCGGCTCACTTCCAGCATTCTGCGCAGTGAAACCGCGGCTTTGGTAACAGCCGGATGTCTGCGCTGTCATTGGGAATAAAGGTATGGTCAGGATAAAATTGGATTATCCTCCCGCGCTTCCCCATAAACCGATCCCCTTCAGCAAAGGGTTGAACCGGCTTCCCCGCCGCTGTCATGGCTGGCTGGCCCTGACCTGCCTGCTCATGGGAATTTTTTATATAGTATTTGGCTTTTATGTCCGTTTGACCCAAGCGCCCGCCCCTTTCCGCCCTTTGGTTGTCTCTCCCAGACAGGTGGCTTCATGGCTGGAAGATAACCGGCCTTTACTCCTGCTGGAATTATGGGAAGACGATCAGGCGACTGAGCCTTTGCTGAAAGGGGCCTTGCGCTTAAAACCCCTGTCCGCGCTCGGCCAGGCCCAGCGCGAGGAAGAAATCAACCGTTTTATCAGTTATCTGCCTCTTCCCCGGCCCTGGCTTATCTGTTACAGCATGGGGCAGGAAACGGAAAAAGAAGTGTCTCTGTTTATAGAACTTTTGACCAAACGAGGGGAAGAGAATGTCTATGCTCTGGGCAACACCCCCGCGCAATGGGAAAAATACGGACTCTTTTATACCGTCCCGGATCAAGAAAACGCTGACTAATCCCCGTAAATGGGTCAATTATTCCATTTCCCAATCAAAACTTAAGTCCCTGCAGTTTTGATTGGGCGGTTGAGGCTTTAAGCGGAAGTCTCCATCAGCTCATCAATCGCCTGCAATACCGGTTCCACCGGCAGTGACGTCAGGCAGCGGGATATGCCGCTGTCGTTACATCCGGCCCGATGACAGGGGTGTTCAGGGCAAGGGCCGATGAGCAGACGATGTTTAACCATCCAGGGATGCCAGGACACTTCCGAACTGGGGCCGAAAACAGCCACGGTGGGGGTTCCCATAGCCGCGGCCAAATGCATGGGGGCGCTGTCGGCCCCGAAAAATAATCTGGCCTTGCCGATAAGCGCGCCCAACACGGTCAAAGTAAGTTTACCCGCCAGATTAATCACGCCTTGGGGAGAAGACAGCCTGGATATAATTCCGTCTATATAAGCCAGTTCCCGCCCGTCCGGGCCAGCGCTGAGCACTACCTTGAATCCCAGGCGCACCAGATGGTCAATGACCAAGGCGTTCTTATCTTCTTCCCAGGCTTTAAACATCCAGAAAGAAGTGGGATGGATGAGAACGAAATCCTCTATGGCAAGGCTTTGCAATATATCTTCAGCCGCATCCAGGGATTCCTGATCAGGACGCCATTGCAGAGGAGGCGCTTGCACCTGAAAGCCCAGCGCCTCCAGCTGTTCCAGATAATTGACCACCTCATGGCACATGCCCGCCCGCCGCGGCACCGGATAAGGGATCAGATAACGGAGTAAGGGAGTGTCGTTTTTGGTAAAACCAACGCGCCTTTTTATGCCGGAGAGAAATCCCAGATAAGCTCCCCGCTCGCCGTTGGAAAAATCGAAATATAAATCAAAACGGCCGCGCCGTATCTTAAGGGGCAAGTTAAAGTCTTTCCTGAGCTTGTTCATAAAGCTCCGGCTCTGGCCGTCAGCCAGAATATAATCATCCACCCAAGGGCAGTTCGCCACTATTTCTTTCGTGGAGGCATAGACCAGAGCGGTTATGCTCACTCCCGGAAACAGATCCTTAAGAGCTTTGCAAAAGGGAGTCATCATCAGGACGTCACCCAGACGCCCGAATTTGCAGACAAGTATCCGCCGGGGGATTATGCCTTTCAGATCAATACGCGTTTTTAAACCGTAACCTGGCATGCGGTTTATTTTTCCGGCGCATCAATAACGGTTCGCAGCCATTCTACTTCTTCCTGCAGGCCCTGTTCCAGCCCGAAGCGGGGAGCGAAACCCAAAAGACGCGCGGCCAAGCTGATATCGGCCAAGGTATCGCGAACGTCGCCCCTGGCTTTTTCTCTGTAAACGACTCTGGCTTTAACCCCTATTTTATCTTGCAGAATATCGATTACCCGGTTAACAGAAGCCTGATTGCCCCCTCCCAAATTAAAGGTCTGACCCAAAGCCTCTTCCCGGAAGCCGGCGGCCATTATCCCATCCACAATATCATTCACAAATGTGAAGTCCCGTGATTGACGGCCATCACCCCATATGATTATTTCCCGGCCTTCCAGCATGGCGCGAATAAAGCGGTGAAAGGCCATATCCGGACGCTGCCGCGGCCCGTAAACTGTAAAAAAACGTAATATCACCACTGAAAAGCCGAAACTTTGCTGATAGAGCCGGCACAGGTGTTCCGCCGCCAGCTTGGTGACGCCATAGGGAGACAGGGGGCGGCATAGGCAATCCTCAGCGGTGGGGAAAAGCGCCGCGTCTCCGTATACAGAGCTGGAACTGGCGTAAACCAAACGCAGGCCCGGGAAATTTTTCATCGCCTCCAGGAGTTTCTGCGTGGCCGCGATGTTGTGGTGAAGATACTGTCCGAATTCCTCTCCCCAGGAAGACCGCACTCCCGCCTGGGCGGCCAGATGAATGACCAGGTCACAGCCGTCCAGCAAAAGATCCAAGCTGGCTTCATTCAGATCATCTTCACACAGACAGAAGGAGGAAACGGACAAAGCGCCCGCCAAATTAGCCTCTTTAATCCCCCTGGAATAATAATCGGTAAAGCAATCCAGGCCAATTACCTGATGTCCTTCCCCCAACAGGCGTTCGCACACATGGGAGCCGATAAAACCGGCGGCTCCGCTTACCAGAATTTTCATAGCGATAACCTTTCCCAACAGGCCCGCAACACTGTCTCCGGCTTAAGCTCACCCATGCATTTCGCATATGAGCAGGAGCGGCGGAAACAGGGCCTGCATTCCACCCGGTTAATGATCACATGCTCAAGCTGCCCGTACGGCCCGGTCCGGTTGGGAGCGGTAGGGCCAAACAGAGCCAGCAAAGGCACATCCATGGCCGCGGCCAGATGCATGACCCCGGTATCAGTGGATATTATCAGATCGGTCAAGCTTAACACAGCCATCAGGTCTTGCAAATCAGTCAGGCCGCTCAAGTTAAAAAGCCCGCTTCCCTCCTGTTCCCAGCCAATACGGGCTATAATTCTGGCATTTACCGCCTTATCTTCCTTGGTTCCGCTGAAAGCCACCCGGACGCCTTTTCGCAGCAGGCGGGCCGCCAGCCAGGCCCAGGATTCTTCCGGCCATAATTTGCTTTTCCATTTGGCCATGGGATGCATTATCAGCAAAGGCCCCGGCCCCTGCAAGCGCTGCCGCCAGCGCGCCTGCAAAGTCATATCCGTTTCCAGCCCGTATTCTATCTGTTCCGGTTTCCGCAAGCCAACAGGTTGCAGTAAATCCAGATAACGCTCCAGGGCGTGGCGTTCTATATCATAGGCGGGCAGAGGCAGATTTAAAGGCAGAACCGACAGCGGTTCCTTACCTCCTCTGAAACCGGTTTTGATCCTGGCCCGGCTCAAAAGCACAAACAGTGAACTTTTCATCAGCCCCTGCAAGTCAAGCACCGCGTCGTAGCGCACTGATCCAAGTTCGCGGATGAAATTGGCCAGCAGAGAAAAATTTTTTCTTCCAGAGGCGGCTGACAAAGCATGACGGGGACTTAGCAGCACCCGGTTCAAAGCTTTATGACCATGCAGCAGGTCATAGGAAGGAGCCTCCACTATCCAGTCAATTCTGGCCTCAGGAACCTGGCGACGAATGGCCATGGCCACCGGCAGGCTGTGGATGATATCACCCAGAGCTGACAATTTAACTATCAATACTTTCATTCACTTCCCTTTTTCCGCTCCGGAGGGCAATCCACCGGGCTGCCTCCCAAAAATCAGCGGCCACATAATCCGGCCGGTTGGGCCAGGATCGCAATGGGCCGTCATCCTGATAGCGGCCGGTGGTCACCAGGATGCTGGGTAAACCGGCGGCCTGACCACAGGCGATATCCCGCAGTCTGTCTCCTATCATAAAAGACTGATGTAAATCAAGGCTCATCTCTTCCGCCGCCATATAAATCAGGCCGGGTTGAGGTTTCCGGCAGGAGCAGGTCTTTACCAAATCTTCCACTACTCCCCGGGTGGGATGATGGGGGCAAAAATAGGCCCCGTCCAGGCTGACGCTGAAAACAGACAGTTGCCGCCTTATTTCCTGCTGCACGGAAAAAAGATCATATTCATTCAAAATACCCCGGGCCAGGCCCGACTGATTGCTGACAACGACTAACCGGAAACCGCAGTCTTGAAGCATCGCCATTCCTCTGCCCACCTGAGGCAGAATGCGCACATCCTCAGGCCTGCGCAGGAAATTGACGTCTTCGTTAATAGTGCCGTCTCTATCTAGAAATACTGTCTTGGTCACAGCCTTTTTCCAACAGTATCTGCCCGGCTTCCGCCGCTTCCTGGGGAGTGATGGCCCTGAAGCAGTCCATATTCCTGGGACAGACTGGTTTAAGGCAGGGGCTGCAGGCAAAATCTTTGCGTAAAACTTTTACTCTGGGGCCTAAAGGGCGGGTGGTCAAAGGGTTGGTGGAACCGAAAACAGCCAGAGTGGGAGTTCCCAAGGCCGCGGCTCCATGCATAAGTCCACTGTCATTGGTGAGCAAAAGATCCAATCTGGCCAGCAAGGCCAAAGCCAGGGCCAGATTGGTCCGGCCGCATAAATTATAGACAGGTATTCCCGCCAGGCCTTTTTGCACCGTCTCCGCGCTCCCAGCCTCGCCGGCGCTGCCAAAAATCAGCACTGCCATATCATATTTCCGGGCCAGGCGCAAAGCGCAGGCGGCAAAATTTTCCGCCGGCCAGCACTTGGCCGGGCCAAAAGCGGCTCCGGGCGCCAGCCCCAGCAGCCTCCGTCCTTTTTGCCCGGACAAAAAATCATCGGCTTTAACTTTGGCTTCATCACTCAAATACAAGTGAGGCATATGCCCGGCCGGATCCGGGGCGGGAGCCAGGCCCGCCTGATGGAGAATGTTGAGATAATAGGCGGTTTCATGGACGCGGCGCAGCGCCGGCGGACAGGGCACGGGATGTGTCAGGAGCAGGCGGCGGGCGTCACGGTCATAGCCCAGACGCACGGGGATATCTCCAGCCCAGGCTAAAAACGCGGCTTTGAAGGCATTTTGCAGAAGAACAGCCCATTCATAAGCGCCGGATTTAAGCTGGCGTCCAAGATTTAAAATCCCTTTCAATCCTTTATGTTGCTGCCGTTCGTTTATTATCAGCACCTGGCTCACCCCGGGATGCATGGCGTAAATTTCCGCCACCCAAGGCCGGGCCAGCACATCAATACAAGCATCCGGACAGGCCTTTATCAGCGCCGCCAAAGCAGGCAGGCTCATAACCGCATCTCCCACCCAGTTCACCCCGCGCACCAAAATACGGCCGGGCCGGACGCCTGCAAGCTGTTTCACTTCAGGCGTCCTCTCTGGGCCAGGCGCAGTAATTATCTTTCCAGCGCCTATGCTGCCACAGCCACTGACACGGCTCAAGGCGGATTATTTTTTCCAGCGCGTCATTACATCTCTGAGTATTTTCCCAGATATCATTGCTGCGCCTGCCGCTGCGGATAATCGGCAAAGGCTGCTGGCAGTAAACATCAAACATCCCGTCCTCCGCCCTAAGACAGTATATGGGTATGACGGGAGATCCGCTGATCATGGCTAATTGCACCAATCCGTGACTGGTGCAGGCCGGCCGGCCAAAAAAATTCACCCAAATGCCCTCATACCAGTCGGTATTCTGATCCAGCAGAATAGCCACCCCCTGCCCTGCTCTGA
Organism: Desulfarculales bacterium; assembly: GCA_031267815.1. GTDB lineage: Bacteria > Desulfobacterota > Desulfarculia > Desulfarculales > Desulfarculaceae > JAIRYI01. The sequence goes on from JAIRYI010000041.1 coordinate 13,915, forward strand.
GCGCCCGGAGTAAAATACGGGCCGTAGCCTCCTTGCTGACAATAATCTGGCCGCTGCGGCCGCGCCACTGATTCACCAATTTATCCAGAGACCGGTTATCCAAGGGGCGGGCGATGACGGTACCATGATAACCGGCAGCGCCAAGAAGTACATTGCACCATTCCCAGTTCCCGATATGGCCGGTCAGCGCTATTAATCCTTTACCCTCTTTTTGCGCCTCCAGTATGTTTTCCAAACCATGAAATCTGGTCATGGAAAGCAATTTTTTCATGGGCGTGTGCAGCAGATAAGGCATCTCGCAGCCTACCATAGCTATATGTTCAAAACAGGCGCGGGCTGTGGCCTTCACCCATTTTTCATCTTTTTCAGGAAAAGCCCCACCTAAATTGGAAACAGTAATTTCCCGGCGCTGTCTGTCGGCAATCCACCATATTCCGCCCAGTATCCGGGCCAGCGTTCTGCTCCAGGACAAGGGCAGCAACGCCCATAAACGGGTCAATATCTGTATGGTCTTTAAAATCATAATGTCTTTTTACTATAATTGTAACCGCTCAGACCCCAGGCCAGCACACGGGCCAGATGATCATGCGGGAAAACAAGCTCCAATCTGCTAATCCACAAGTCAATATCGCCTGTAAAATGTTCGGGCAGACGGGTTGCGTCTTTTTCACTGGTGACTATGGCGCTGACTCCCAATCTTAGAGCCTCAGCCTGGATATTCCGCCAGTCTTGCCGGTCAAACCAATGATGATCGGGAAAGCTCATCAAATGAACGACTGTTAATCCCAAAGATTGCAGGCTGTTTCTAAAAGCGCGCGGGTTGGCCAGCGCGCAGAATGCCATAACTTTTTTATCCTTCCAGTCCGTTATCAAATCACCCTGGCGCCCGCCAAGAGCGTTAATCTGATGACGGCAGTCCAAAATAGGGCCTTCCCCCCAGAATCCGCGCAGCCAGACCCTGGCGCGGGCAAGTTGAGCTTGATTGTCAGCCCTGGTGAGAATCAGGACCTGCGCCCGGCGCAGACCGCCGGCCGGCTCGCGCAAAGGCCCCAGGGGAAGCATATGGCCGTTGCCCAGGGGCTGGCCGGCGTCTAAAGCCACTATATCCAGATCCCGGTAAAGGCGGCGGTGCTGGAATAAATCATCGCCCACCACCACCACCGGACCGCAGACGCGCAATATTTCCTCCACTAAGCGCACTCTGTCTTTCCCTACAATAACCGGTACCGGCAGCCTCTGGGCTAAAAGGTAGGGTTCGTCTCCCGATTCTTCAACTCTTACTTCCGGACCCCGGCCCTTTGAAACCCAGAGATAATCGTGGACGCCGCGCCGGCCGTGACCCCGGCTGATGACCGCGCTTTTCAGCCCCATACTTAGCAAAGTCTCCACTACTTTAATTACCAGGGGAGTTTTGCCTGTGCCTCCTGCCGCCAGATTGCCAACGCCAATCACCGGCAGGGGAGTTTTTATTACCCGGCGCAGTCCCAAATCATAGCCGGCATGCCAGGCCGCGCTGACCAGGCCATAACCCCAGGAGGCCGCTCTGGTCACAACCCGCACGCTTGCCGGCTTTAATCCCGCAGGATGAGCATAATTAAATTTTTGCCACCATGCAACAGGATTGCTCATTTTATTTCATCCCAGGGCAATGACGCGATTATCCGTTCCACTGCCCCCTGATTGCGCAGGCATAATTTCCGGCCCTGCCCGCCCATCCTCCGGGCCAGGTCCGGATCAGCCATGAGTTCGCGGCAATTTTCATAAAATTCTTCTTCATCATTCACCGTCCTGGCCGCGCCCGCATCCTGCAGTTCTCCGGCCGGCAAGGCAAAGTCATCCATATCCGGGCCAAAGAGTACGGGAACCCCCTGCAGGGCCGGCTCCAGAGGATTATGACCCCGAAAAGGCGCCAGCGAGCCTCCCACAAAAGCCACCTCGCCCACCCCATAAACCTGACTCAGCAGGCCAATGACATCCAGAATCAATATGCTCCTCTCCGGAGGCAAGGATCCCTGACTATACCTCCAGGCCTGAGATGCGGGAGCAAGTGATAAGATCTCGGCCCCGCGCCGTTGATCGCGCGGAGCTAGAATAAGAGCAAGATCAGGCAGAAGAGTCGCCCGCAAGCGCTGCCATACTCTGAGGCAGATATCCTCCTCACCGTGTCCCGGAGCGGCGGGATGAGTGGATCCGGCCACCAGCACCCGCCGGCCGGCCAGCCCCAGGCTTTGCTTCAGATCTTCTCTCTGTTTTGAGTTCAAAGGCAAGGGCAGGCTGTCATATTTAATATTGCCGAGATCCCTGCCGTTTCTAATTCCCAATTCCTCCAACCGGGCCATATCCCGCCCGGATTGTACAAAGATCGAATCAAAATCAGCATACAGCTTTCTGCCCGCGCCGGGGAAAAAATTATATTTTTTGCTGGACCGGGAACTTATCCGGGCGTTCAGCAGTACGCTTTTTATACCCCGTTTTCTAATCGCCGTTTGCCACCCTGGCCACAGATCGCTTTCTATCAGGCAAAAAAACGCCGGACGCAAAGTATCCAGCCAATGCTTCACCGCCCAAGGCACATCCAGGGGCCGCACCAGAATATAACAGCCTTCCCCCAACAAGCGCTTCCGGATCATATCCCAGGCGGCATAAGTGGAAACAGATATATATATAGGCTGGGCGGTCAGTCTCTGCCGCAAGGCCCTGATAACAGGCACAGCGGAGAGAACTTCGCCCACGCTTAAGGCATGAACCCAGATTCCTCCCGGCGGAAGAGAGCGCAGATGCTGAGTTTTGAAACCAAGACGTAAGCCAGCCCAGCCAGGCCGGCCCCGCCGCAATGAAAGCAAGCTCCACCAGGGCCAGCAGCATAAAGCCGCGATACTAATGACAATGAAATATGCGATCAACCACACCGGCGCCTGTTCCATAAAAATTTATTGTGATTTTACCACTGCCGCAAGTCAGGGCAAGGTTATACTTTCTCTTCACCGGGCCTGATTGGAAAATACCACCTGACCGTCCAGGCGCAGCCATTCAACAGTTTTTGTTTCCGTAAAAGAGGCCAGATCAGCCTGCAAAGCATTGAAGGATTCGACCGGACAGATTACTATCAGGCGAACCTTGCTGTTAACCAGTAAGCGGGGCAAGGCGCTTTTGCCGCTTAACAGCACCGGGCGCTGGCTGTAAAAAGCCAGACCGGGATAATCATCGCCCACGGATACCAGTTGATCCCCAGGGCCGAGCATATCGGTAAGCGCCTGCACCACTGTCCGGCTGGAATGCCAATTCCCCATCATTTTTCCCACCGGCAACAGGCACAGCATGATCAGCAGAGCGGCGCCGAGCGGCGCGGCAACCGTTATCCACCAGCGTCCCCGCCAGTGGAATATTCCCAGCGCCAGTAAAATCGGGCCCAGAGGCAAGACCAGGGCGCTCAGGCGCAACGTGTTCAAAGCAGGGGATACACTGGTAGCTACGGATAAAGCCAACGCGAAAAACAAAAGCAGAACCGCCAGACAACAGATACAGCGCCGCAATAGAGAAGTATTCTCCTCTTCCTGACCGTAAGACATGAACTGGGCTAGAGACCAGCCTGTAATAAGCGCCAAGGGCGGCAGCAAAGGCAGCCCCCAAGCCTGACCATTTAAATTTACCAGGATCAAGAAGCCAAGCATGCCGAGCAGCCAGGCCGTGAGCAAAAGAAAAGGTCTGTGTACAGGTTGACGTAAAGCTTTCCATCCCGGCCATATCTGTTTGAAAGCCCAGGGCAGCAAAGCCAGCCAGGGCAGAAATCCCAACACGGTCAGAAGAAAAAACTGTCCTAAATTCCAGGAATCCGGCCGGGTGAAAAATCCGTTGACCTGCGCTGACCAGAAGACAGCGCCGAATTGATCATTGTTCCAGCCGGCCAGGATATACCATGACAGACATAACAACAGGATAATAATGACGGCGCGCAGCCGGAAGAGTTCGCGCAATAATTTTATCTCTCCACTGCAGAAAACAAAGGCAGCCAGCAGAATAAGGGGCAGCAGAAGGCCCATAATCCCTTGGCTCAGAAAACCCGCGCTTAATCCCAGCGCCCAAAAATAACGGCCCCGCCTCAAGCCTTTGGTTATATTTACTATGCCTGATGCGGCCAGCAGCAAGCTGCAAAGCGCCGGCATATATAAAGTCACGCTTTGGGCGGCGGCAATAAACAGCAGGGAACTGGTCATGACAAGCGCCGACCAGAAACCGGCCTGGGGCGTCCACAGGCGGCGGCCGATAAAATAGACCAACAGTACGCTGAAGGTGGCCAAAATGCCCGGCACCATACGGGCGCCGGCTTCGGATACCCCCCACAGTTTAAAAGACAGAGCCAGCAGCCAATGATGTAAAAAAGGGCTGTCCAGATAAGGAGCATAATTCAGCCGGGGAGCAAACCAGGCTCCATTTTCCAACATTTCCCTGGCCACCTCGCTTAAAGCCGCTTCAAACGGATTCGACAGACCGCGCAAATCTATGGCGGTAAAAAAAAACAGGCCGCAACTGACCAATAACAAGGTTATATGGGTCAATTCCCTGCGTTTGGCGGCAATCCGCGCCATGGCCTATGGCTTAACCTTTTCGGCGGCTGACAAGAACGATCCCATACCCTCGTCCAGCTTGAATTGCATATCATGCAGGCTTTTATACAGCCCTTCCTGCGCCAGCAACTGTTCGTGGCCGCCTGTTTCCACTATTCTGCCCTCATTAATCACCACGATGCGATCCGCCTTGCGCACAGTGGACAAACGATGGGCAATAACCAGGGTAGTTCGGTTTTGCATCAAATTTTCCAAAGCTTTTTGCACAAACATTTCACTGTGGGTATCCAGACTGCTGGTAGCCTCATCCAAAATAAGAATAGGCCGGTTGGCCAATAAAGCTCTGGCTATAGACAGGCGCTGACGCTCGCCGCCGCTTAAAAGCACCCCCGCCTCGCCAATAACCGAATCCAGACCCTTGGGAAGCCTCTCAATGAAATCCATGGCATAGGCGGCCGCGGCTACTTCCATAATTTCCTCTGGGCTGGCTTCCGGTCTGGCATAACTGATATTGGCGCGTACTGTATCATTGAACAGGAAAGTCTGCTGGGTTACAATGGCGATTTGCGAGCGCAGGTCACGAAGACTGAAATCCCTGATATCATCTCCATCCAGAAAAATGGCCCCGTCATTCAATTCGTAAAATCTGGGCAACAGATTGATCAAAGTAGTCTTGCCGCCGCCGCTGGGGCCTACCAGCGCCAGAATATTGCCCGCTGGCACGGTGAGGCTTATATCTTTTATCACCTCCCGCCCGCTGTCGTAGCTGAAACGCAAATCTCTGAACTCAATCTGCTTCCTGAGGGTGGGAGGATGATTAAGTAAAGCCGGAGCGCCGGTTATTTCCTGAGGGGTATCCAGAATATCATAAATGCGGTGACCGGCGGCCAGGCCGCCCTGGATATCATTATTGATATTGCTCAAACGCTTCAATGGCTCATAGAGCATGAGCAGGGCGGCCAAAAAACTGAAAAAAAGACCGGGGGTGGATAACCCGCTGATCACCCGCTCTCCGGCATAATACACAATGGCCGCAATGCCTATGCCCCCCAGCGCTTCCATGGCCGGGCTGGACATGGCTCTTATGGTCAGATCCCGCAGGCGCAGATCAAAAAGAAGATTTGCCTCCTTTGAAAAACGCAAACTCTCCTCTTTTTCCCGGCAAAACCCCTTGACGATGCGCACTCCGCTGAAAGTTTCGTGGAGAATATCATTCAGACGGGCCCGGCTCTCCTGGGATCTGGTGCTGACGCCGCGCATCCTCTGGCCGAATTTTATCAAAGGAATGACACAGAGAGGAAATACCAGCAACGCAAAGACAGACATGAACCAGTCCCGATATACTATTACTCCCACCAGACCTACAATCATAAAAAAATCGCGGATTGTGCTGGTGATCACAGAGCTGACCGTTTGTTGGACACTGTTCACGTCATTGGTGATTCTGCTCATAAGTTCGCCGGTGGAATTTTTGTCGTAAAAGCTCAAGGGTAATTTCTGCAAATGCTCATACATCATTATACGGTATTGATTTATGACGGATTCCCCGACGTAGTTCATGAAATAACTTTGCCCGAAACTGCATGCTCCTTTGATCCCATATAATATTAAAATGATAAGAGGAATCATAACAACCATGGATGAATCGCGTTTTATAAATATGTCATCCAGGGCCGGCTGTACCATATAAGCCAGAGCGGCGGTGCTGGCGCTGACCATAAGCATGAGGAACATAGCCAGAGCCAGACGCCGCCAATGAGGACGCACCAGAGCCAGCATACGCCGAGCCAGGATCATATCATCATGCCGCAACAGTATTTTTTTAGGCAAAATATCTCCTTCAAGCAAATTCATAGCTACCTGTCCGGGCTTCGGAGGGACCGGCTCGCCTTATAAAACGGCGGTGCAAGGGCTATTGGCAATAAATAACCCTTAATTGTAACCTGTTATCATGTTCAGCGCCAATTGGGCCGCGCGCCGGCTGGCCCCAGGGCCGCCTAAAAGACGGCGCGCTTGCTTCATACCCGTAATCATGGCCTGGCGCCTTCTTTCATCACGCAACAGGCTTAAGGCGGCGGCGGCCAGTTTGTCAGGGGTGGCTTCCTCTTGCAGCAGTTCGGGCAATAATTCATAGCCCAGGATTAAATTGGTCATGGATGCGTATTTGACTTTGATCAAACGCCGAGCCAGGGCGGCGTTAATCCGGCTGAATTTGTATATTACTATCATGGGAACGGCGGCCAGAGTGGCTTGCAGGGTGGCGGTGCCGGAAGCAATCAGCAAGATCCGGCTGCCGGTCATAACCTGACGGGCCTGCCCGTCCAGCAAAGTCAGAGGCAACGAGGGATCTAAATGAGGAGTTATTTCATCGCGCGTGAGGCCGGGAGCCAAAGGCAGGGCAAACACCGCTTCCGGATATTCGGACTTGATGATCCGGGCCGCTCCCATTAACACAGGCATAAGCCTGCTTATTTCTGTACGCCGGCTGCCCGGCAGCAAACCTATCAATGTCTTGCCGGGCGGGCAGACGCGGGCAGGAAGATCAGGCAAATTATCATCCGCCTCTTCGTCCAAGATGGGGTGGCCGACAAAAGTCACAGGCAATTCAGGAGCCGTACGGGCATAAAAATCCTTTTCAAAAGGGAAAAGCACTGCCAGGTGATCAGCCAGACGGGATAATTTTCGAGCCCGGCCCGTACGCCAGGCCCAGATTTTAGGGCTGACATAATAGAGTACTTTGAGATCAAGTTTCTTGGCAATGGCGGCCAGACGGAAATTGAAGCCGGCGAAATCGATCAGCACCACCAGATCAGGCCGGGTGGCCTGTAAATGAGCCTCCAAATTTTTCAAGACTTTCCAGATATGAACAAGATTAAGCAAAACTCCGGTCAGACCCATAACGGTCAAACTGGAGGCGGGATAAAGCAAATCCACCCCCGCCGCGGCCATTGCCTGCCCCCCCACTCCGCTGAAGCGCAGATCGGGATCCATGGCCCGGGCCGCTTTAACCAGTCTGGCTCCGTAAGCCTCGCCGCTGGCTTCTCCCGCCATAATGAATATGTGCTTGTTCTTTTTGGAATCAGGGTACATAGGCATATTGAGGGGATGACGGATCATCAGCGCCTGGAAATCGCTGCGGCCCAATCAACAGTCAGCTTGCCGCAACAGACAACTAAATACCTCTGCCTGTTTTTAGCCGGCATTCGCCTGCCAGCCCGGCCCGTTTTGCAATCAAAAGACATACTAAATTGCGCCGACGCCTTCTCCTAATCGTTGGCCGACTTGCCGCTTCATTGGGGACGGAAATTAAAACGGCCCTAACAGGGACCGGGCTATGACCAATTTATTTATCTCCGAAGTGCCTTCATATATTTCCAGCACTTTAGCGTCGCGGTAAAAACGCTCCAGCACAAAATCTTTGAGAAAACCATATCCGCCGTGAATCTGGACGGCTTTATGGGCGCAAAAATTGGCTGTTTCCGAAGCGTATAATTTGGCAATGGCCGCATCCATAGTAAAAGGCAAACCTTTTTGTTTCAGCCAGGCCGCTTTGTAAATCAAGTTGCGGGAAGCTTCAACCCGCGCTTTCATTTCCGAAAGATACCAGCTCAGACCCTGTTGCATACCGATAGGCTTGCCAAACTGTACCCGTGAACGCATGTACTTGACAGATTCCTGCAATACCCGTTCGGCAATGCCCAGAGACTGGGCGGCAATACCAATACGGCCGGAATCCAAGGCAGTCATGGCTATATTGAACCCTTTGTCTCGTTCGCCCAGCATATTTTCTTTGGGTACAGAGCAGTCTTTCAGTATCACCTCTACCGTTTCCGAGCCGTTTATGCCCAACTTTTCTTCAGGTTTGCCGTAACTGAGGCCGGAAGCTCCTTTTTCAACAATAAAGGCGCTTATTTTGCGAGGCCCGCCCGTACGGGCGAATACAATGATGAAACGGGAAAGAGCTCCTCCAGTGATGAAACTTTTGGTTCCGTTGAGAATAAAATAATCACCGTCCTGCTTGGCGCTGGTGAGCAAAGAAGAGGCGTCGGAACCGGCATTAGGTTCGGTAAGGGCAAATGCGGACAAATCCTCTCCACTGAGTAACGGAGGAACAAAAAACCGCTTCTGCTCTTCTGTGCCATAGGTGAGAATACAGTTGGGAGCTATTTGCGCCACCGACAAAGTTACGGCGGTGGAAGCGCAGTGCTTGGCCATCTCCTCAATAACCAGAACTCTGGACAGTTCATCGCCGCCGCTGCCCCCATAAAGCTCGGGAAAACTTACCCCCACCATTCCATGCCTTTGCATAGCATGAAAAATATACCAGGAGAATTTTTTCTCGCGGTCAATCTCCGCGGCTAACGGCTCAACAATTCTCTCTCCAAACAGCTGGGCTATTTTTTGAATACTTTTCTGTTCTTTGGTCAATTCGAAATCCATACCAGCCTCTTCTGCCTTAATTATCCCTGGAACATTTATTTAATTTAAGGATTGTGGTTTTAGGATGCTCGATCCCCGGCATCAAACCTCTGGACGCCTGCGCAAAGGATTATGGATATCTTTTCGCGGATCAGCCTTTGAAACGATTTATCTGGCGGCGCATACGGCGCCTGGCCTGGCGTTGTTTACGCCTCTTGCTGTCCGAAGGTTTTTCATACCAACGCCTTTCCTTGAGCTGGCGAAAAACACCTTCTTTGGTAAGCTTCCGTTTTAGCAGTTTAATTGCCTTATCAACATTATTATCCTGTACGGTAACCTGCATTTTCCCCCTTTTCTTCAATGGCCGGTTGAAAGTTGACCAGAGTTAATTTCATAAATAACCTTCAAAGGCGATTTATGAGGACCCCGCTTCGCCCCAAAGCAAAAATTTTGGGCAGAGCGCCCGCCGCCGGGCCGAATATATGCTCCGGCCCTGGAAGTCATTTTACAAATGGCTTCCAACAATATGGTAAAAAAATATTTTACCACCAGTAAAAAAAATCGCACTCAGTTTTTGCTGATTTTCAAGCACCTGTTTACTTGCCCATAGCGGAGCAGCCTGAACTCAAGGATAGTAATTCTGGGTAGCACAGCCGATCCTGAAAACATTAAACATGCTTATATTACAATGTAATTTTTGAAAAATATATATTTCCCGACCAGAAATATTTTTTTGGTTGTATTATTATTATAAAATTGCCGGAGTTTTTCATACAAGCGGCAAAAGTCCAATCTTGCCGGGAAGATGCCGGCCTGGAGAACAGCGGCTTTGGCAATGAAAAACTATTCCCGGCAGTAAAGCTAATTGAAACCAGAAAGGACGACAGCACAGTGGAGCAAAGCGTACGCAAAACAAAAATAGTATGCACTTTAGGACCGGCCACATCATCTCCGGAGATGATAGAAAAAATGATTGCCGCCGGCATGAATGTGGCGCGGCTTAATTTTTCCCATGGTTCTTATGAAAGCCATGCCAACACCTACAACAGCATCCGCAAAGCCGCGGAGAGACATAACCGCCATGTTGGCATTCTGCAAGATTTGAGCGGTCCCAAAATCAGACTTGGCGAACTGCCCCGGGAAATCATCCTGGAGACCGGCCAGGAAGTCCTGCTGGGAGCATCAGGCGGCGGCGCTGACGGTAAAATATTCTTACCCGTTGGCTACCCTTATCTCTACGAAGACGTGCAGATTGAAAACCGCATTCTTCTGGCCGACGGTCTGGTGGAATTCAAAGTAGTGGATAAACGCGACCGTACCCTGGTATGCCAGGTAACCGCGGGCGGGGTTCTAAGCTCACATAAGGGGGTTAATCTGCCCACCAGCAATTTGCGGATTCCGGCTTTTACCGACAAAGACAAAGAAGATCTGGAAGTGGGACTTAAGCTGGGAGTCGACTTTGTGGCCATGTCTTTTGTGCGCCACGAAGATGACGTCAAACCGGTAAAACAGAGACTGATTGAACTGGCCAGTAAGACCGGCCGCCAGAGGCCGCTTCTGATCGCCAAGATCGAAAAACCCCAGGCCCTGGAGCGTTTTTCCCAAATACTGAGCGAAGTGGACGGAATAATGGTGGCCAGAGGCGACCTGGGTGTGGAAATGCCTCTGGAACAGGTGCCGGTCATTCAAAAACGCCTGATCCGGGAAGCTCGCCGGGCCGGCAAAGTGGTGATTACCGCCACCCAAATGCTGCGCTCCATGATCGATAACCCCCGTCCCACCAGGGCTGAAGCCAACGATGTGGCCAACGCCATTTTGGACGGTACTGACGCGGTCATGTTAAGTGAGGAAAGCGCGGTTGGTTCTTACCCTGTCGAAGCGGTACTCACCCTGGACCGAGTGGCCAGGGCTACCGAGCCGGATATGGCTGACTGGCGTTTTCTGGACGAACAGACCTCAGGCCTGCTGTCGGAAACCAGCGCGGCCATAAGCCATGCGGTGTGCCTGCTGGCCAGAGATCTCAATCCAGCGGTTATTGTAGCCACTACTCATTCCGGCAGCACGGCCCGGCTTATTTCCTTGTATCGCCCCCCTGTCAAACTGATGGGGCTGAGTTCTTCGCCCGAGGTATGCCGCCAACTATGCCTTTCCTGGGGCGTTGACCCGGTTATCAATGACAACTACGTTGAAATATATGAAATTATCCAATCGGGAGTAAACAAAGCCTGCCAGAACGGATTCGCTTGCCCTGGTGACAAAGTAATTGTAACCACAGGCTTTCCTTTAGGTACCAGCGGAGGCACCAATCTTATCAAGGTATCGGTGGCCGAATAGCTGAAATTTAAAATTACAATACCCGGCAAACGCCGCCGGGTACGGCGAAAACCAATACCCCGGCCGGGCCCGCCTTGCGTGCCCGGCCAATCTCTTTTTTCATAACCATAAAAAATAAAAGACAAAAAATGGCGTATGATTGTTGCACTGGACTAGACCGATCGGTATATTAATTTTAAAGTCCGCTTTTCCTGGTCAGCCGGTTGCATCCCCGGAATACCGCCGGCAATATTTCGAAAGGTTGAGGCTTTCACCACGCTTAAAGCCTCAACTGCCAAATCGAAATGCATGGACTTAAGTTTTGATTTGGAAATGGAATTACTTGAAATAAGGAGGAGTTATATGTACAGCAACAGTGAAGCTGGGTCTGATGGTCTGTTGGCGGAGTTGGAAGACGCCGGCAGAAAATTTATGAACGGTCCGGATAATACCATTGAACTCAGCACCGGCGTCACTACACCCTGTTTTGATATGCCGATAATGGGAGTGGCGGCCGGAGATGATCCAATCTGGCGCGCTTACAAAATAAATATTATCGGCCCCTATCATTTTACTCCTCTGGAGGCGTTTCAGATGGCTTATCCCGATGAAACAACCGCTGCCGCCCAGCTGAGGGTGTTGAGCTGGGTGCTGCCCCAAACAGAGGACACGAGAAAAGAACAGAGAAAACAAACTGATATGACCGGAGAACGCTGGGCTCGCAGCCGCAGCATAGGCGATGGCAAAGTCAATGTGGGAATGCGCAAGCATTTAATCGCCTATCTACAGCAACAGGGCATTCCGGCCGCTGCTCCGCAACTCCTGCCCCAATGGTCCCGGCTGTGCGCGCCGGAAGGGAACGAATATTCTTCAAACTGGTCAGAGCGCCACGCCGCCCACGCCGCCGGTCTGGGCACTTTCGGTCTGTGCGACGGCCTCATCACGCCGGTGGGCAAAGCTCACCGGGTAGGATCCATTGTACTTAAACACCCCCTCCCGGTGACTCCCCGTCCCTATCGCAGTTATAATGAATACTGTCTTTTCTTTACCTCGGGCAAATGCAAAGCCTGCATAAAACGCTGCCCGGTGGGGGCTGTATCGGAAAAAGGACACGACAAACTGTTATGTTATAAATATTTATGGGAAAAATCCCACCCCTACGTGAAAGCTGCCTGGCATTTTAATGGCTACGGCTGCGGTCTTTGTCAGGTGGGAGTACCCTGCGAATTCCGGATTCCCCACGCCCCTGACCCGGCTTCCCGCTAGAGCATCTTTGATCTAAATCTTGAGAGTATTAATTAAAGAATGATGAAATCATTTTAGGCGTCCCATTGACTCGAAATCTTGCAAATGAGGTATCAACTCCGCATATGCTTCCCAATTATCTGCGAAATATACGCTGACATTAAGTCTTTTAAGCCGTTCGAGCAGATTGTTTAGCTTAGCAGCATCGCGCCTTCCACATTCCCAGTCGACGAGTTGACCTGTAGTACGACAATATGCCTTCCAGAGCCAGAATTTATTCTTTTTGATGTCAGGAAGCGCCACATTTCATCAAGTTCGACGGTAACTTCTCCCTTGGGTATTGGCTTTTCATACCTGGCCGCTCCGAATGCACGCACCCAATCTAACACTGCCTTTGGTGAAGCATTGACTATTGACGCAATAGACCGCAGAGAAAGTCCCATAACATAAAGAATGATCGCAAGACATTTTGTTTGCGGCGGTTTTCCTTTTGCGTCCGGCCTGGTGAATTGGAATCCGCAGTCTTTGCACTTAAATCGCTGTTTTCCTAAATGATGTCCATTTTTTACGACCTGAACATTTCCGCATTTTCTGCAATTCATATGCTATCACCTCCTTGCGATGAAAGCATATCATAATATCATTCTATTGTAAACATTCTCAAATTTTTTAAAGTCCCCTGCGCTGAAGATACTCATCCAAGGCTTGGGCGACCAGCCCGGAACGGGTCAGCCCCAATTGTTTACGAGCCTTGTCCGAACGCGCCACCAGGCGCGGCCGCATAGACAGCGACAGCTTGACCGGAATATGGTCCTCATCGCCGGCAGCATCCACCGGCTTGGTGACAAAAGCGGCCGCAGGCATCTGCACCAACTGAAACACAGCGCCATCGGGGATCTTCAAGCCATCAAGAGCGGCTTCCCGCTCAGCTTTTGCCTTAGCGTCTTCCAGGCTGGAGGCTGGAGGCCAGGTAGCCGGATCGTCGGCGCCAAGGTGGCAGTGCAGAGCCTCAGCCGCGCTGACATAAGCCTTTTCCAGGCTGTCGCCCTGGGAATAGCAACCCGGCACATCTGGGAACATTACATCATATACGGCTTTTTTGCCCAAAACTTTGTGAGGTAAAAACATGGCCACGTAATACATAAAAGCCTCCTTTTCAATCCTAATCATGCAGCCGGATGGATCCTGAGTCCGGGCGCTTATTGAACTTCAACCCGCTTTGCCGTTCCATTTTTTTGAGAAGATCCACGCTTATATCTTTTATCGGGTGTTTAAACGTGACCTTACCAGGCTTAAGCGGGTGCCGGAATTGGAAATGGTCTCCTTCACTGTTGACTTGATACCAGCCATCCGCCTTGAGCATTTTTATTATTTCTCTGCTTCTTATCATGGGCCACCCCTCTTCCTATCGCATTTATTAAATATAACTCAAAATAGAAGAAAAATCATAATTTTTATGCAGTTTTTATTTATTTTTTGCACATTAAACAGGCTAAGCAAACATAAGGCGCGAGAAAAGCCATCGGCAACAGAGGAAGCGGGAATGCGAGCATACTCTCAAGATTTACGCGCGTTGGGACAATATTTCATGATCTGTTGCTGTCTCTTTGTGTTCGTATACCGTGTGCGTTCAAATCACCTGAGCCGCCATTATCCAGCCGCTTACCGGATAAAAATATATCCCGTTAACTGATGACTGAGAATAAGTATTTGCTTGTGTTAAACAACCGCTTGTAAATTAAAATAATTTTGCGGTAAAATAAAGAATGCGGACATAAGGCAAGCGCCGCCCGCAAATGCGACATTCTCAAAACGGCCTTCGCGTTTAAAAATTGTATTGTGGGAGAGGTCATC
>JAIRYI010000103.1 GCA_031267815.1 Desulfarculales bacterium
GTATTACTTACCGGCAGGTGAAAGCGCTCCAGAAATTCCGCCGCCTGGCCGTCAGTGAGTAAGGGTTTATGCATTTCATCATGAGGCCCCACGGCAATGAGCTTATTGTCAGCATCGAAAATCCCCCATTCGCGGATAAAAAATCCTCCCACGTTGTTGGGAATTACCGCGTCCACGAGTACATCGGTGGGATCGTCAGGGTTGACGGTGACCCCGTTTACCGGGCCGCGCCAGACTTCGTTTAGCAGTTCGGTCTGGGATGGTTCCACCACCGGCAGGCTGCCGTTGCCGTCGCCGACCGCGCAAAAGGCGATAGCCAGAGGTTCTTCTCCCGGCATGATGGATGCCAGCTTTTCCAGCCCGTACTGGGTCCATATGCCTTGTAGTTTCAGCAGATCAACCATATTAGCTCCTTACAAAATTATTTACGGTGATATACAAATTTCCGGCCGCGCCTCTATATAGAAACACCGGCTGCGGGGGCAAAGCCTGCTTGGCCGCCACATGTGTCTCCACCATTACAGACACCTGCCCGGCGGCGGCCACCGCCACCCCCGCCCAGTGCTGCTTGGCAAACTGGATTTTTTGGATCACGCTGCGTCCTGGTTTATATTGATTAGCCAGGGCAAAAACCGTATCCACATCCCCGGCGCTGAAGTCAAGCGGCGGGTTGATCAGGTTGAGATCAAAATGCGCCCATAAATCCGGATCATCTTCCCGGCAATTGTGAATCACTCCGTCCGAAAACCCGTATTCCTTGATAATCTCTGGCAGTCCATCTATCTTGCCGCCCAGCTTATGCCAGGCCGCCGCCCGTTCCACCCGCCTCCGATAGCGGGAAGCACTATCAAAGCGCGTCTGAGGCGCACCACGCGATGCCCCATGCAGGGGGATATACTCATCCTCAGCTTTGGGCGGAACGAACTGGTCGCGCACCCAAAGAAGGTCACGCCGCACCGTATCCATAGATCGGGCCAGGCCATGGGCCAGCACGGCCAGAGTGCCGGGCACGGTAATAAATCCCAAAGCCAGGGTATCCCGGAAATAGCGCCAGAAAAGGCTTTTGTCCTTGTAAAAGCTCATGCTTCAGCCGCCCAGGAGGTGGTCACGGTCAAAGATTTAAGTACTGCCAGTTCGTCTATGGCCACGGTTATATCGCCACTTTCCAGGTCACCGCCCCAAATGATTCGTTTGACTCCGGGCAGGGTAATAATGCCGCTGGCCAGACGATCCCGGATAACATCTTCGCCGATGCCCAACCCGGGTACCGCTGGATTATTGCCCGTAAAAACTGCCTGAATATAGTTTTCCGCCGCCAGTTTTGTTGCCGCTGCGTCTCCGGAGAGCAGTTCCAAGGTAAAGGCCACGGCCACATTCACCGCAGCGGGGCCTTTGACCAGCAGATCATGATTGATGACGATTTCATTCTTTAAGGCGGCTCTGACCTCAGCCAGCAGGTTTTCGGTGGGTATGCCGGCGGTGCCTTTAATAATAACGTCTATGGTGCCTTCGCCGCGCGGGTGTTGATCCGCCACCGCCACATCGGCCACCCCTTTAACGCCTAAAGCCACGGCTTTATACTTGGCGCTGGTGACACCGGCTAAAGCTTCCCAGGACAGAGCATAGCGGCGCTGGCATTCCGCATCGCTTTCCACATTGGCTCCCTCTTCGGTGATCCAGCCGGCCGCATTGCTCACCCCGCTTATCCCGGCCACCGGGGTGACCAGTTCATTAATCTGCCCCGCCCCGGCATTAGACAGGCTGCCGTATTCTTCCGCTTCGCACAGCACATCCACGCTTTCCGCCCCGGTGGGCAAGACCGCGTCCATCAGGGAAACGTATCTATATATATAGCCCAGGCCGTCCGGCTGAGTGCGGACTATCCTGCCGGCAGGAATGCGTACATTCCCCTCCGCGCCTTCCGTCCGGATAAAGGACACTTTCCCTCTGGTCTTGGTGGCGCTCTTTCGATCCGCGCCAATTTGAACACAGTGCAGGTCAAGCCATTCCCCGGTGGCATATAAGGGAAACGCTTGGCGCATAATCTTTTCCAGCAGGTTATAAACCTGCCATAGCCCCCAGGCGTAAAGCTCTATCAGGCCGCGCACCACGCCTTTATTTAGATTCAAACGGCGGGGCAGCCAGCCCTTGGCGGCGTACTCTTCCTGCACCTCCGCCAAATGGCCATAAAGCTCCGATCGGATATCGTCAATCGTGCGCGATATTTTCGGAAAAGCTGTCGGGGTCTGGGTTGGCATCTTTTACAATTAATTCCTTGCTTATTTTGTCTATCTGCATGACCAAATTAAAAGGTTGATCCTCATCAATAAAGCGCCAAAGCACTTCGGCAATCAAATTTCTGTCATCCCAGTTGAGAACGGAGGCGGTCACCGAATAGGGAACGACTCTGGGATCTTCCTCCACTCTCAAAATCACTTCAGAGCAAAAAGCGGCCCGGTTCTCTTCGGTGCTTTCTTCTAAAATCCAGTCATGGATTAACGAGCCGAACTCTTTATCATAAAACAGGCTGCCCAGGCGGGTGAAAAGGCGCAGGCGTATATCCTGTACTCCGGTGTCCGGCCCATCGGTAAGCACAATTTCTCCGTTGGCCGCCACCAGGGCCTGTCCGTAAGCATCCAGGGCTATATCCTGGCCCCAGAGATCCGTTTCGTGAAAATTGTAAATTTTCACGAGATTAAAGCCGCTTCGCCAAAATTGGAAATTTAGCGCGGTTTAATCTGCCCGTTTGACAAAAAACGCGTTTTTTGTCAAACGGAACGGGATGCCGTGATATTTTTGCAGAGCCGATCATTTCTTACTGTCCCAGCCAATTTATGAATTTCGGCCAGGCCATTCCCTCCGCAGGAGGCCGGCGCTGGAGAAAAACCGTGAACAGTTGATCCAGGGCCGTGGTCAGGGCTTCCAAAAGAAACAGGCGTTCCAGGGCCAGCCCGTCGCTGTCCAGGCCCTGTTCTTCGTTGCCGGCGCTGGAGGGCAGGCGCACCGAACGAGGGGAAAGCCAGACCGCGTCCAGAGTAAGCCAGTATTCCAGGTCGCCGATGCTTATTCCCAGACGCAGGCGGTCCAGCAGCTTACCCTGGCGCAAAGCCTCTCTGGCCTCGGCCATCCTCTGATCTTTGCCGGCCACGCCCACCCGGCTGCCTTCATGACCAAAAAGCGGAGACAGGCTCAAGCGTTCGCCCAAGGTAAGATTTAACTGGCATTTGTCCGGAAGTTTGAAAATCTCCCCGCTCTCGCTCATCCACCACAGCCAGGTTAAAAACTCCTGGCCCAGAGTGCTTTTCTCCTGAATCAAAGTGGGGGTAAGCGGCCTGTTATCTTCACTCATCCAAGGCAATAGGGGAATGAGCCGCAGCGGAGCAAAGCTTTTTTGGAAAAGTTCCTGCCCGGCGTCCAATAAGGCACGGCTGCCGGTGGTAAGCCACACCTCGCCCCGTATGGTATGCCAGCACAGTTCCCAGGTGGTGGTTTGCGGGGGAATGCGGTTAAGCAATTGCAGGCGGGCCTTTTCTTTCAGCATTTCCCGATCTGGCTTGGAAAGCCGGACATCGGGCTGTGACTCGCGCATCCGGTTGATCTCCAGCCGGTGATATTTGCGCACCAAGGCGGCGCTGATCGTGCGCTTGTCCTGGCGCAGGCTTAAGCATACATAAGGATTGAGATTGTAGGATTCAAAGCTGAAGCTGACATCAAAATAATCATGTACCGAAACCCAGCCCAGGGATTTATCAGTTATAGAACCTTCTATGTCCATAAAACCGTTTTGGATTATTTGCCGGTTCAGCCATGACCAGAAATCAGAGGGAAGATTGCCTTCCGCTTTGTACCGGCTTAAACTCACCATGCCTTTGAGTAGAGACATAATTTTTTCCTCCTTAAAATTTAACCTTCCTCAAAACTCTGGGCCTTTACCGTGCCGCCCACGGTCAGGCTGCCGCTGATACTCATGGAGCCGGATAGCTCATAGCTGCCCTGGTGTTTTTTATTCCCGGTCTCCTGGATGGTGCCCACTCCCCCGCCCGTCCCGGTTACCGATAAATTGCCCACGATATTGATTTGCGGCGCGCTTATAGTGGCATTGCCGCCGGCGCTGATACTCACATTGGCCCCGGCCTGGATAGTCCAGTTCTGTCCCGCTTGACTGCTTATATCCTCTGGAGTCAGGGTCACTACCCGCTTTTGCCGGTCGATGCGTATCTCCACTCCCGGCTCCAGCTGGATCACAAATTCGTTCAACGCCGCCGCCGGCGCGTCCATGCCATACCAGCGGAAATTACTGACCCTTGGATAGTTGGGATCGCCGTCGTAATAGGATAGATCACAATAAGCGCCAACCACCGGAGGACAGACCACCCCCCGCTTGGGCCCGGCCCACAGGATGGGGATTTCCACTTTGGGCACTACCGGCTCGCCCGGGTCAACGCTTTCATCATTGCGCAAGGGCTGCACATCGCAGAAATACTTGCCGTTAGAAGCATAGGATGCGACCACTTTCGCCTTTTTGGTAGTCCGGTAGTAATGGCGCAAGTCCGGCATCCCCAACTCCACCGCCTGGCGGATCATGTCCAGCAGGTTATCAGCCATTACTAACCGCCTTAGCGATACGCTGGCAGGCGGAGACAAACCATGCCTGATCCATCTCTATCCCGATATAGCGGCGGCCCATCTCCAGGGCGGCCACGCCAACCGTGCCGCTGCCCATAAAAGGGTCAAGAATAATTTCGCCCTCATTGCCGGAGATAGAAATCAGCCATTTTATAAGATCGACGGGCTTTTCCGCCGGATGGCCGTTGGGCTTGAATGACGGCCATTTCGCCCTGTATATATCCGGCAGGCCCCGATTATCAATCGCGTAGTCATTCACCGCCCAAAAGGCCACCAGCTCATAAGTTGGCCTGAGTCCTTTTATGCCCCCCGTCCCAATACATTCCTTGTCCCATACCAATAGCGATTCTATAGGCATGCGCATGTCGCAGGCGGCCTTCTGAAACGACACCAGGTTACGCCAGTTTAAAAACGACCAGAGAGCGCCCCCGGGAATTAATTTGTGCCGGCAATGCAGAAGCCATGTCTGGATAAAAACTGAATTGTTGCACATATCAGCCCAGGGGTTAAGTTTTCCGGTGCCGGCTGATTTGGCGTTAATCATGTAGGGCGGATCGGCGATTACCGTATCAGCCCTGCCCAACAGCGGAAGAATATCCCGGCAGTCGCCATGGTAAAGGGTGGCCTCGCCTATTTCTACTTTGCTAATTTCCGCCATGCGCTCTCTATCCCCAACCGACCTGTTTGCCGTATAAAACGGTTGTACTGTTTCCCCCAGCTCCCAGAACATGCTTCACTTCCTCGGCCCGTTCCAAGGCCACAATGCCCCGTCTTTTATCCCGAATCTTCACCATCCGGCTGGCGGTCAAGCCGGGCAGAAGCACGGAAACCACAGTTCCCATTTCTCCCGCTTTCAGCGGCGGGGTATGATCCAGCAGGTTATGGGCGGTTTCGATGAGATATACCTCTCCCGGCTCCGGGCCGTCCGACCACATCAAACCGTTGGCCCCCAGCCAGAGCGCGTACTTACTCAAATCATGCCCGTAAGCCCGTTTCAGGGTGGTCTCAAGTTGCTTTATGGCCCGGGCCACCGGCACCCGGGAAAAAACCTGATGAGGCAGCACATCGCCGGGTATGTCCACCGCGCCCACCGGCAAACCGGTTCTGGACAAAAGGCGCTTGGCCACCGATTGGGCGGTTTCGCCGTAAAAGCTTTCGGTTACAACGGTTGTCATCAGGGCCTTTTCCAAACCTGAACCGCGCACCATCAAAGCGTCCGGGGCCTGGCTGCCCTTGTCCGGCTGGTCCAGGCCTTCCACCGTACCCTGCCATTCGTGCCACAAGCTGCCGCTTCCGGCGCGATAGCCGAAGCGAATTTTCATGGTCTGTCCTACCGCCAAAGCGGTCCGGACCGCTCCCTCCGAATCCGGTATTTGCACCAGGGCCCGGGTGAGTACGGCCCGGCGCTTATACACCAGTTCAATCAAAGGCGAGCGCAAAAGCTCCACCGGGCCGATATTGCAGCGTATGTTCAAACCTTCAATCATGTCTAATCCGCATCTATTTCCAGTTCGAATTCCGGTTCTTCCCCACCTTTGCCCGCCGCCTGCTCAGCCAGTTCTTCCGGAGTCGGGGTTTTAGCCGCCGCTGCTTCGGTTTTCACTATGGGCGGGTTATGCTCGGTAAAGCCCAGCGATACTCTGATGGTATCGTCCTGACTGCTTTCAGTGGATTCAAAACGGTCAAAGAGCAGCTGGCGCACCCCCCGGGCCTGACCGTGGCGGTTGACAAAGGAATAAATTTGCGGGTTGGACTTATCGTCGGGCTTTTTGAAAAAGGGCGCGATTTGCTCCAGTTTCTCGTAACAGGTAGACTCTTCATCGGTCAGCAGGATCAGGCTTATGCTGATCACCTGATCTTCCCAGCCCTGGGGGGTCTTTTTCTTGCCGCTGGCCCCGTCCACCTTCTGCTCGTCATAGCGGATTTTGCCCTCTATGCGCAAGGCGGTCATAATTCCAGGCAGCGGTTCTTCTCCCAGCCGGATCAGGCCGTCGGCATAGGTAATCTGGGTCATAGCCCGGTCTTTTTGTTGTGTTTTTTCCGCTTCCGCCATAAATCCCCGTTCTACCCGGCGGCCCAGCCGCCGCCGAAAGAATCTATTTCATTAGCCAAATCCTGCCAGAAATCTTTAGCGTCTTTAACATTGGGCAGGGTGATGTTGGCTATACTTATGGTGTAGCTGGTGTCGCCCCGGCCTTCCCCGGCCAGATTGCGCGCTTTGCTTTGGCTTTCCCCTGAACCGCCGGCCTCCGGAATATGGGGAGACAGCAGAGAATAGGCGGCGCTGCTTAAGTCGTCACCCCAACCCTCAATCCCAGATCCCACAACCGCCAGGCCCTGGGCCATAGCCTTTTGTAACTGGCCCGCTCCTTGGGCCGCGCCTTCGGCCAGGGTGGTCATGATCCGCGATCCGGAAAGGGTAAGCTGAGAGAGCGGGCCTTCCTTGGCGTCGCTGAAGGGCAGGAGATCGCGGATGGTTTCAAAAATGCCGGAAATGGTGTCTTTTACTTTGGATGCCACAGATATAATGCCGTCAATCAGGGTGTCCAGGATGCGGGAACCGCACTCAAAAAGGTCAATTCCGCCAAAGAAATTGCTTATGCTTTCACCTATGCCGGTAATCTTTTCCCATACCGAAGAGGCGAAAGAGGCGATGCCAGAGGTGATGTTATCCCAGGCATTGCTGAAAATTCCGGCTATGCTTTCCCCCAGGCCGGTAATCTTGCCCCACAAATAGGAGGCAAACTCGGATATGCCCCCCAGTATCTGATCCCAGAGCCAACTGAAAAAATCCGCTATCGCGTCCCAGTTTTTGATGATCAGATAAGCCGCCCCGGCCAGAAGCATGATTCCGGCGATAATCCAGAGCAAAGGACAGCCCAGGAGGGAAGCATTGAGCAGCCATTGAGCCGCGGCAAAGGCTTTGGAGGCCACGGCTGAAGCCAGCATGGCCCCTTTCTGGGCCGCAAAAACGGCCGCCAAGCCCAGGCCCTTGAACAGTTTTCCGGCCAGGGCCGCTCCCTTTACCGCCAATTCCCAGGTTTTCATGGCCGCCGCGCCGGACAGGGCCGCCGCTTTCTGGGTCACAAAGTAGGTCACCCAACCTAAGCCCATCATCAGCATTCCGGCCAGCCGCGCCGCCATCACCGCCAGCCGCCATAGCTTGAGGGCCAGGGTTCCGGCCAGCATGACTATCCGCCATACCCGTAAAACCAGGTTAAAAGCCATAATCGCCAGACGAAAGCTTTTGATCATGATAAACAGGCCGCCTAAAACCGCTGTTCCATAGCCCAGAATCTTGCCCAGGAGTTCCCAGTTCTTGGAGGCCGGGCCGGTTTTGGCTCCCATGTCGCCTATGGCCAAACCCAGATCGCCGGCCAGGCCGCCCAGCCAGGTGAACAGTTCCGCCACTTTTTCCAGGGGCGTAACAAAGATGGCATACAGGGCTGCCCCCGTATTCTGGAAAGCTTCAGTTATGCCCCCGAAGATCAGCTTTAAACGGTAAACCGCCTTGCTTACCGTGGTCACCAGCCCGGTCAGTCCGGCGGCCTCGATGTTTTTGGCCAGCTCACCCCGGATAACTCCGGTGGAACCTTTCATGCTCGCAAACACCGCTGATACTCCCTGAAACACCAATTTTATGTTGTTGCAGCACCGGTTCAGGGCGTCGGCCATGCCCCCGAAATTGCTCTGGTAAGCAGCGTAAAGCAAGCCGATAACCGCAATCAGGGCCAGCACCGGCGCGCTCAGGCCCATAATCATAGTTTTTATTGGGGCCAAGGCCGTCACTACTTTGGGCCCTATTTTGGTCAGGCCCCACATGGCGGCGGAAAAGGCGGTTATACTCAGCACCGCCGCCGCCGCCACTCCTAAAAGTTTCAGAAGCCACTGCCCGAAGGGGCTGTCGGTAAGGGTGCGTAAGCCCTCGGCCACCAACCCCAGCTTTTCCGCCAGCCATCCGATAGCGGGCAAAAAGGCGTTGCCCACGGTAATCGACAGGGCGTTAAAACGGTTGCGCATTAACTGCAAAGCGTTTTCCGTGGTTTTGCTCCTGGCCGCAAACTCCGCCTCCATACTTCCGGCATAAACCGCGCTGTCGCCCACCAAATTAAAGGCTTGAGATAAGTTGCCCATGTTGGCCAGCAACGGCGAAATGCCCTTAATGGCCAAATCCCCAAACGCGTCCGACAAAAGGCCCAGTTGCAGTTCTTTGGGTTTGTCGGCTATGGCCTGCAACACTTTGAAAATTGTGCCCTGGGCGTCGGTCTGCATGTCTTTGGCCATCTGGGTCACGCTGAATCCCAGGTTCTTAAAAGCATCAGCTGAGCGTTTGCTCATGCTTTCCCCCTGAGCCAGGGTGGTAAGCATGCTGCTCATCGCCGTTGACACCCGGTCCGGACCAGCGCCGGCGGCAAGCATGGCCGTGCCCAGGGCCGCCACTTGAGTTTCCGCCAAACCGGCCGCCGCCCCCAGAGCGCCCACCCGCCCCAGCACCTCGCCCAGGGCCGGGGCGGTGGCGTTCATGTTGTTGGATAAATGGTTGACCGCGTCGGCCAGGGCATAGACCCGGGGCAGGCTTAAATCCATGCCCGCTCTCCAGTTGGCCATCATCTGCCCGGCCTGATCTCCGCTCAAGTCAAAGGCTATGCCCATTTTGGCCGCCTGCTCGGCGAACAGGGCCAAATCATTTTTAGCCACCCCGCTTTGCCCGGCGGCGGCGATAATGGCCGCGATCCCGTCCGCCGCCATGGGCAGCCGCCCGGATAAATCCAGCACCGTCTTACTCATGGCCTTGAACTCGGCCTGGCTGTCAAAGCTGACCACTTTGGCCACGTCCGCCATGGCCGATTCAAAGGCCATAGCCTTGGTTGCGCACAGGCCGAAAGTTCCCAGCACCGCCCCGGCGGCTATGGCCAGCGGGGCCATGGTCAGGGCCAGACGGCCCATGCGGGCGTTAAGCCCGGCGGCGGCCGCATCCACCCCGTGCATGCCCCGCTTTATCCGATCCAGCGGGCCGGACATGAGATCGCGCAGGCTGAATATGCTAAAAACTTTAAAAACTTCCATGCCTTCCTTCTTCCTCGTGAAAAATCCGGCGATTTTTCACGAAGCCTACAATCTTATTTTCGCGCCCACGCTCTGTCCCTGGGCTTTTATCACCCGTTCCTCGATCCAGAGCGCTTTTTTCACCTGCCGCCGCCAGCAGTCAATGTCCTCTGACGGCGTCTCATGAAGCCAGAAAGCTATAAGCGCGTCTCCCTGGTCTTCCGTCGTCAGTTTCCCAGGTCAGGAGCCAGGCCCACCTTTTTAACCAGGGCGTTGGAAAAACTCATAACAAGGGCCGGATACTCTTCCAGAATGGCTAAAAATTCATCCTTTTCTTCCGGGTGAATGGTTCCCAGCAACAGATCACGGGCCGCCTGAGAGGGATTCTTGGCCGCGCTATCGCTCAATCGCCGGATTTGGGTTTTAGTGGGTTTGGAGAAGCGAAAATTTAGATCCACATAGGTATCAGCCCAGGGGTCATGGAAAGAATGCTCAAGAGCCGTATAAGCGCGGCTGTCCGCCGCCGCGCCGGATTCATTGGTTTCAATGCTTTTGTTCATGTCATCTCCTGAATTTTAAAAGTTTAAAAATTATCTTTTTTGGCCGGAATCCCGTTCCACAGAATGGGTTCCAGAATGGTAAATTCGCAGGTGATGGCGGAAACTCTGTCATCGCCCTGGCTGCCGCCCCCGCCGTCAAATTTGGTGATGCGGCAGGATTTCAGGGTATCCACAATTTCCGGCATGTCATGATTGGC
The DNA here is from genome assembly GCA_031267815.1 of Desulfarculales bacterium. Taxonomy (GTDB): domain Bacteria; phylum Desulfobacterota; class Desulfarculia; order Desulfarculales; family Desulfarculaceae; genus JAIRYI01. The sequence continues at coordinate 10,430 of JAIRYI010000103.1, forward strand.
GTAAGCCACTATGATCACAAACGGCTCGTGGTCATAGATGCCGCTGCCGTGAGGGCTGGCCGCCAGCGAAATTTTGAGCTTTTCCCACTCGTCCCGATCCATCACAAACGAACCGCTGGCCGCGTAGTTGCCGCGCCCGTAGCCGCGGGGCAGAGAACCTCTGCCATAATGGGCGGTTATGGGCTGCTCGTCCGAATATTTGATCTCAGTTATGCCCGCCACCATGCCGTCCTGAAGCACAACACTGACGCCTTCCCAGTCATATAAATTTCCGTTAATCGCCATGATTCACTTCCTTTCGCCAATATTTGCCGTATTACTGAAAATCACTTCCAGAAAGTGCATTGACGCTTTGGAAGCAAGAGCGGAACACTTCTGGCCGCCGCACATGGAAAAATGATGATAAATAGAGCCGCCGGAAGTGCTTAAGGACAGGGTGAGATTATTTCCTTCCTCCGCTGAAGCTCCGCACACCTGGCAGCGCGGGGCGGTATTGGCTTCCGCCTTTGCCTTCATCGGCGGCGCAACGCTTGCCGGTTCCTGGGCAAGAGTTCGGGGTGCGACAATCTTCTCCTGGGTTCGTCTTTTGGCCGCGGCCGCGCTCTTTTCACGGCAGGGGTAGCACACGCGATACAGGGTGCCGTCAGGCTTTTCTTCATGCGGAACCGGTTTTTTGCAACGGCCGCAGATTATAGGAGCCTGGGCCGGCTCAGCCGCCGGCCGGCTCTCGCCCGGTTCACGAAACACCGGGCCGGAGCAGTCCCGGCATTGCAGATATTCCTCTTTGCCCTGATTGCCCCGGCTGATGTATATCTCACAGCCGGCAGCATCGGGAAAGCTCAGCTTTTCATCATGTACACATACATAAGGCTTACTTATCTTCGCCATAACGCTCCCTTCTTAAGCCAGCCGGGGATCAAAGCTGCTGCCCGCGTACACATAAGAGGCAAAAAGCTTGATCTGGCGGATAATGGGTATGCCGATCAAGGTCATTTCCACCGCCACCCCGTTGTTTACAATGTCCTGGCCGGAGGGAATTTCCACCGCATAGGCCGCCATTTCCCTGGGTATGGCCTTAGTCATGGTGTCCAGGGCATTCTCAATCTGGGCTTTCAAGTAAGCCAGGCCTCCCTTACCCGAAGGGACCAGCGGATCGCCCGCCTCGTCATACATGCTTTTTAAAGCGGCAATCCGGGCCAGGCGCACCGCCTTGAAAACCACCCGCAAGACCTCTTCATAGCGGAAATCGCTGGTATCATCGGCCATAGTCCGGGAATCTCCCCAGTAAGCGCCTTTTAAGCCAGCGTACTTTTTGGCGGTCAGGTATCCGGCATCCTCAATTACTGTCTGCACCGCCTCCCAGCCTTCCGGCAGCTCGCCCTGGCTCACCGGGCCGTCCTTTACCCGGCCGGTGGCCCGCTGCACTGGCAGGGACATAACCCGGCCCGCCTGCAATCCGGCCCAGGAGCGGATTTTGCGCTCCCCGCCCGCATCCGATATTTCCCCGAACTGGGCGCAGACCTGGACAGAACGCCCGGCGAAATCCGCCTTTTCCGCCAGCAGATAAGCGGCAAAGTCGTTTAAATCCTCATTATCATGGGGCAGGCGGGCTTCCATTTTGAAGTAAGTGGGCCGGTGCAGATTCCACAGTTCGTCGGTTTTAGCCTGAGCAGCTGACCAGTCCACGCTGTCGGTCGGCCCCACCACCTGGACAAACTCCACGTCATACAGAGCCAGGGGGCTTTCCAGGGCGGTCATTACGTCCACGATCGACGGAGCCGGAGGCAGCAGCCGGCAAGTGTAGGTCACGCCTCCGCTATACTCGTCAGCCGGGAAGGTTACCGTCACCCCGTAATCGGCCAGAGTTACCGCCCCGTCTGCCGGAATGGTGCGGGTTTTGAGAAAATTGTCCCCGCCGTCCACCGACAGCTGATAGGTTCCCTCATTGCGGCCGCCGGGCTTGACTATTTGCACCACCAGCTCCGCCCCGGCCAGCACTTCACCGCTTACCGTTATCATGGGGCTTTTTTCCAAGCCAAATCGTTCCATCGGGCCAATTGCGGTTCTGACCGTCACCCGGAAAATCGCGCCTGCCTCCAGGGTGGCTCCTGCCGGGAAAAGCAGGGTGGCCCCGCTGTCTCCCAAAGGCAAAGAGGCGGCGGAAGTTACGCTGGAACTGGTGAACCCGCCGTTAAAAGATAAAGAAAGCGCGGCGGTGCCCAGATCTCCCTCAGCGGTCACGATAGCCACAATGTCAGCGTTTTTTTGAGCCACCCCGATGGTGGCAGCCTTGACGCTTGAGCCTATGATATGCGGCTGGCTGATATAGCCTCCGCTCTGCCCGGCCACCGGCACCGCCACCAGCACCGGCTCCTGTCCGCCAGTCACCAAAACGTCGCGGATACGATCCACCAGGGGGCCGCTGCCCAGCATGGCTTTAAGGTCGCTGCGCTTGCCGATCAGATAAGCTTTACCCACTTCACCTTTAGAGCAGACTCCGGCGAAGATAGCCGAACCGTCCACTCCGCCCGGAGCCAGGCCCGAAGTTCCGTCAACCAGATATTCCAATACATCGCCCATAGCCTTATCCTCCTATGCGCCGGTTTTTCAGGCGGGCCAGCCCGGTTTTATAGTCCGCCTCGCTTACCATTTTTCCCGGCTCCCAGCCCATCAGCCGATGCAGTGCCGCACTCTGCCAGGTCGGCAGCCGCATAGCCTCTGACAGCTCCGTGATGGAAAGCAGATGGGCAACCCCTGGCTTCAACATTGCCGGATCACCCTTTCCCTCGTTCAGAGGAGCTGTGGCGCTTTCCTGGGCCGGATTTGCTATATTGTCCGGCCCAGGAAGTTCGACCTCCGGAGCCGGGGAACCCGAATCGGTGTTATCCGCCTCCGGCGGAGTCAGCGGAGTTACCTCTGAAGCCGGGAGTATGGTTTCTTCCGGGGGCGGAGTCTGAATTTCTTTACTTTTCGCCATAAAATTATGCTCCTTTTGCGCCTACTCTCGGCGCTGTAATATCGAAACTGCTGATAAGGTCTTGCGCCTCTTCCCTGGTGACGCGACCGCTAAAAATTATGGTAAACAAAGTGTTTACGTTAGTAAAAATCACAATTGAGGTCGCACCTAACCGCTTAGTAGGCTCCTCTTTGCTGAATTCCGCCCCGGCTGTCCGGATTTTACCCAGTTGCCCCGGGCGTCATTCGCACCCGCCGGCAGAGCGGCGATAAAGTCATATTCAAACGTTTCCAGCCAGACCTCGGAATCGGCATACACCCGCGCCGTTACCTCCAGGCGCGTTTCATATAATTCCGTCTTGGTGGTCTGCCGGCTGTCTTGCCGGGTGACCGCCAGCCTGCGCCCGCTGCGGGTGTAGGTCATGGGCTGGAAATCCACTTCCACCCGAGGCCGGGGCAGGGTCAAGTTGTCCGCCGCCGATACGTCGCTAACCCGGCCTTCCGCCAAGCCCGCCGCCAGCGCGGCATCTTTGATAGTCTGCATGGCAAAACTTCTCACTTAAAAGCCCCGCTGAAAAAATCGTTGATCGTGTCCGCCACTTCCTGGCGGTCTTCCTTGCTGATGCCCAAATAGGGCCGGGCCGGAATTGTAATCTTATGGCCTTTCCCGGCCATGCCTCCCAGCTGATGGATCCTGGCGTATTTGACATTCGATCCCACCAGAACCGAATCCCCGTTTACCTCGCTGGTAATGGAATTGCGCAGCCGCGCGGTGTCGGTAAGGGTTTTGCCTCCCCCCTTACGGCCTTTTTTGAGTATCTTGCCGCTGCCTTTCAAAATCCTGCCCTTGGCGTCCCGCTTGACCGCGCTTTTTTGAGTTTTCATCGCCATGGTGCGCTGAGAAGGCTTCCACTTATTGCCTTTCGGGTCTTCTTCATCCTGGAAACGTTTTATAGCGCCGGACACCAAAACCTCGCCTACCGCCTCTAAAAGTATGGCTTTCTGACTCTTCAGCTTTTTTGAAAACTTGTTCAGAGCCTTGTCAAAGCCGCCCCACTTCAGAGACACCCCGCTGCTTGCCATGCTCAAAACCCCCGGAAATCAAAGATCGGTTTGCCGGTCACCACTGCCACGCTGGGGTCTTCATAATCATCAGCGTCCTCCGCCGCGTCCAGCGACAGCTTGAGCTTGCCGGTGGCCAGCTTTTCCAGCATTTCCGTGGCCCGCTTCCATTCCTTTTGCAGGGGTATCCACTCGTTGTCCGTGCTGGCCTCGCTGCTTACCAGGGTGGTCACCGCCTCCGCTGTCCGGTATGCCGCCATAACCGCCGCAATATATCGCACCAGCGCCGGCACCATCGGCCAGGGCAGAGGGTACCGTCGGCTCAGCATATCTAAAATTTCTCCGGACACCGCCGCAATTGTTCGCTCCGCCAAGCCGGGATTCTGCTGCTCGCAGGCATCCAAAAAGGCGGCCAGCAGATAATCTTTCAGGTTGTCCGTGGTACACAAAAACATTATGGCAATGTCCTTTTAAGCGGGGCCATTACCGGAGGAGCGAGGAGTAAGCACTCCTCCGGTAATGGTTATTCCCCTTCATCGGCGCTGTTGGGCCGGTTTTCATCAATTCACCGCTATACACTTGCAAGCGGCCCGCGAAGGCCGCACCGGCAAAGGTTTAGTCTGACCGATTAAAGTAATTCCGGAATCGTCATCCCGGGCCACCGGCACGATGTGCATGGGCACCGCCGCGTTTTTGGCGGAAATGCTGTCGATAGCGCAGTAGTACACCGTGCCCGGCTGATCCGCAGCCACCGCCAGCAGAGTTTGGGAGGCAAGCTTGTCCACCCAGGCAGCGCCCGTAGGTGAGGGATATTTCTCATACATAAAGCGGATGACAAAGGCCCCCACCATGATTTTCCCCTCGGAAAGCTCCAGCCGGTAAGGATGGCTGCCGGTGGTGGTCATGCTGGCGTTGACTATATCCATCAGCACCGAAGCCACATCCGCGCCCGCTAAGAATTCCACCCGGCCCCCCAGGCCCGACTCCTGAATTTTCTGGGCCATGCCCTGCAAAAGATTAAAAAGCGCTGACAAAGAACTGGCCGCCGTCAATGTGGCCGCCGGGGTATAACTTTGCACCGGGCCATAGTCCACCTCGTAGACTTCGTTCCTTCCGCCTTCCAGTTGCACCGGCCAGCTCACCTTGCCCAGATTCAGCACCACAGAGCAGATAGCTTCCGTGGTGTTGCGGGAGGTCATCCGTATATGCTCTATTTTGTTTTGCCTCCAGGCTTCCACCGCTTGCGGCTGTTCCAGCAGGGCCCGCAAATCGTTAAGCTCCGAAGCGGAAACATTGACCTTGACCTTGACCGGCAAGGGTGCGATAAATTGGGCTTCAAAGCTCTCCCCGGCCAGACTGACCGGGGTGCCGTCGCGCCGCACCAGAGGCACGGTCTGAGCCACCTGCTGCAGATCAGCCAGGCCCAGCATGGGCAGAGGATGCGTGGGCCGGTTTTTGAAATAACTGTCCATGATGGTCGTGGCCATGGGCGGCAGGGCGGTCAAGGTTTTTACTATGGCCGCCGGGCTGAAAATATTACGTAAAGTTGCCAGCATAAATTCTCCTTAAACGGCATAAATGCCGGATTGTTTTAGTATTTCCACCACCACGTCCAAGTTGGCCGGGCCCGCCCATTGCAGCAGGCTGGTCTTGACCGTGCCATGCACTAAGCAGATGGCGCTGGTTTCCGCCGGCTCCCCGCCGGGATCACAGGGCTTGTCCACCACCGCGCAGGGTAAAAACGTGTCCGCGCTGCCCCAGGGCTTGAAGGTGAAACCTATAACTACATTCACCTCGTTAATCTCCTGGGTTATATCCACCCGCCGCAGCAGGGTTCCCACCGCCAAAGGCGCGGTCACGCTCTCGTCCAGGGGCAGGGCGTGAATAATCGCCGGATGATCATCGGTGGCGGCCCGCTGGCCGGAAATCTTGGTTTTGCCTAAAACGCCTTCGTTGGCCATATGTTTTTCTCCTTACAGTTTTTTGGTTATGTCAGCCGGCACGGCCTCCGCCAGCTGCCCGGCCGCATGGCCGGGTAAAGGAGCCGGGGCGGAAAAAGTAAAACGGGCATCCGCCGGCCTGGCTTCCAACTCCCGGAAATAGCGCTCTTCCGCGCTGATGGCCTCTGACTTGCCATCCGCCGCCGCGAAATTCACCGGCTGCTTGACTTCCGCCAGGGCGGCGGCGAAGGAAACAGTTTCCTCAGCCTTGGCCGGTTCCAGCTTGCCCGCATCCACCAGGGCCTTGACCCGCCCCTGGCGCGTGTCCGCTGCCAGCTTGCCCCGGAAAGCGGCAAATTCAGCCGCGGTTTTGGCCCCCGCTTCCTCAGCCGCTTTTTTCGCCTTTTCCGCCTCGTCCTTGCCCTTGGCGCTGTCGTCCAGCGCGGTTTTTAGTTTGGCGATCTCCTCCTGGGCGGCTGAAAGCCGGGCCTGAAGTTCGCCGATTTGCCTTTGCAGTTCCTGAAGTTCCATACCGTTTTCCTGTGCTGAAAAATTGATTGTCACAGCCGGAGCCGCCAAAGCCACCGGCCCCAAACCGTCTATGGCCGGAGCCGCCGCCCCTAAAAGACCTACATGCAAAAGGCGGGTCTTGTCCGGCGACAGGCTCATGGACACATAGCGATAATTACGATTTTGAACCAGTTTTTTTACTTCCGCCGGAACGTGCGCGAACCTTGCGAACAATTTCGCGCCTTCCCGTTTTAGATCCTTAACCCAGCCATAGGCCGGGGCGTTGTCCTGGGGATGGCCCAACACCAGCGGAGCCTCGGATTTGGCCGGATCATAGGCCGCCCGGATGCGCTCCAGGTCGGCCTCGCTAAAGCTGTGCGGCCGGCCTTGGGAATCCTCAAAAATGCCGGTCCGGGCGATACACACCCAGGGACTTGTTGGTGCGGGCATAAAAAAGCCTCCTTCTCCAGGGTTTTTACCCGGAAAAGGAGGCTCTCGCCGGAAAGGGCGCGGAATATGCGAAGAATCGTACTTTTGCGCTTAAATTTTTTTCATTGGCGGAAAAATCAACTTTTGCATATTTACTATATTTGTTTTACGTCCGCATTTTTAAATCTTGGATTCCGGGACAAGCCCGGAATGACAAAGAGGGGCCCGGAATGACATCAGCAACGAAAGGTTTATTTTTTAATATGCAGAGGCCTCTATTTTTATTCAAAGTTTAATCACTTGAAAATATTAGAAAAATTTATGAAAGTTTATGTTTTTTTACTACGATTGAGGTGAGAGAAGATAAAGGCTGACAGGGAAGGATGGAAATTCAGCAGGGGCAAAAGGTTTAAGTTAAGCTCCACATAAAGGCATAAAAATATCCTTATAGCCGGCCAGGGTCTTGCGCCAGGTCTCTGGAATATCACCCCAGCCATAGGCCAGACCGGCCAAAGCCCCGGTAACCGCCCCGGTGGTGTCGCTGTCATCCCCCAGATTAACCGCCCGCAAAACAGCGTCCCGGTAATTTTCCGTGTTCAGAAAGCACCATAAAGCGGCTTCCAGGGTATCGATGACAAACCCTCCGCTCCTTATGGCCGCTTCCGGCAGGGCGCTTATATCAGACCGTAAAATCCGGGCAAATTTGTCCAGAGTCTGGCTGTCGATGTAAGGACAGCCTTTCTGAAAATCGCTTTGCAGCCCGGCATAAGCCGCCTTTTTCTCCATTCCGCCCAGCAGTTTCAGTAAATATTCCAGATAAATGAAACATGCCGCCACTGACAGGGGGTGGGCGTGGGTAATAGAAGAAACGGCTTTGGTAATTTGGAAACGTTCCGCAACCGGCTTGCCGTCGAGATAAAACACCAGCGGCGCTATGCGCATGAGGCTCCCGTTGCCGTTTTCATGTTCCTCCGCGCACCCGGCGCTTTCCGGGGCAACCCCAGCTTTCAGGCGGGCAATTGCCTTCGCGGTCGCCCGGCCAATGTCGAAGACTTCACCCCAAGCGCTGAACGCGCCCTCATCATGCCATTTTATAAAATTTTTGGCTATATCCCCCGGGTCAAAACCACGGAAAAGAGAATCAGCCAGACACAGAGTAAGAGATGTATCATCAGACCAGGTTCCGGGCGGCTGATTATGGGCGCCGCAGCCTTGCATCCCGGTCACCCGGAAGCTGCCCCGAGGCCGGAATTCCACCGGAACCCCTAAAGCATCGCCCACGGCAACCCCCAGAAGCAAAGAGGATAAAGCTGTTCTTTTATCGTTCTCGTTCATTCTTCCTCTTCGTAAAATTCACAGTCCGCGCCGTCAAAGTATACATCATGCGGCTTTGTTTCCGGATCTTCAAATATCATACAGGTATCAGTGCTGGCTCTATCCAGTTTAATGCCTTTGTACTCGGTTGGGCGGAACAGACAGCTTTCGCACGCCCTGGCGTTCGGCCCTGTTGTGGCAAACATTTCACTTTCCCAGCGCGGCCTTTGTTGGCAGTTTCCCGTCTTTTTATCTACGCGCCAGCATTGGAATCGCTCAACTTCCGTGTTCTTGCGCATGACTTGCAGATAAAAAGACTCTTCCGTTTCATCAATAACCTCAACTATCCGCGAAATAGGATATTCAGCGTCCCCGGACAGGCATCCCGTCAATTTGTCTTTAGCCTCGGAAATATTCATTCTGCCCCCTCTCCTATCTGGTCAACGACTTCAAGATCAAAATAGGTGTTTCCGCTTCTCTTTTCTACTCTAATTATTTTAAAAGTCGTCCCTCGCTGAATAATTGTTTCATCTTCAGAGCCGAAATTGGATTGTTTTGTTTTGCCGTCCCAGGTCAGCTTGGCTCCGTCCCCATAATGACTGAACGGCTCTGCATACATCATTCTTGTCCCCTTGGGGCAATATATGTTAAAAATATAGCCGCTGAACCCTTTACCCTTGGCGCTCCCGCAAGACGCAAAGGCATCCTCGGTTATCCGCTCTCTCAGCAATGCCTTTTCCAACTGGCTTTGCGTCCATTTCTGCAAATCTTTTTCCGAAATTCCGAGAAATGCCGCCGCGCCCCGCGTTGATTCAAGCCCCCGTTGCAACCAAATATCAGTAGTATAGCTGGATTTATTGATCAGGCTGGTCAGGTGGCGGATGGCCTCAGCTCTGCCCTCATAGTTCAAGTCAACCTTGCCTATGCCTTTGGAAGTATACCAGCTGCCCTCATAACCCCGCAAGGGGCGGTTAAAACTGCCGGAACCGCGGGTATACTCATATATCGCTTCCCGTTCGGCCGGGGAGGCGTTTTGCCATACCTGGCCGCACACCTCCCGCAGGGCGTCATCAGCCTCTTGCGGATTTTTAGCCCACAGAGCCGCCGCCTTGCGCTCAGCCGAAAAGGGATCATCCTCCGGAATAACCCCGCCGTTTTTAAGCGCCGTCAAATTATTGCGGACTTTATCCAGCGCGCTTTGCACATCATGATAGCGCTTGCCCTCAACCGCGAATTCATCCAGTTCCTGCAAAAGCTGGGTGAACTTTTGCAGTTCCGCCTCCGGCAGCCCGGAATCTTGCAGTTTGTCCTGGAAATAATCCTTTTTGGCCTGAATGCTGGCCGATTTAGCCAACCAGTCGGCGGTGGTGATGTCTTGCTGCCAGATGCCGCTATAGGTTTTAACTTCCAAGCCAGCCAGTTCCGCTTCCAGGCGCTTCTGTTCCCTGACCAGCTTTTTCTTCTCCGCCGTCTGCCGGCGCTTGTCAAGAATTTCTTGGAGCCGCGCCTTCTGGGCTTCCAGGGCGGCCAGGGCTTGGCTGTCGCTTTCGGCTTTTATCCGCGCTTCCAGATTGCTGATTTGTTCTCCCAGCTTCTTTTGGGTCAGAATCTCTTTCTGGGGCTTTACCCCCGGCAGCCCCGCCGTGGGATCGCTCAACCAGGTTTTACCCGGATTGCTCTGCCAGCCCACATCCGCCCCCGGTTTAGCCACATAGGTTTCCCAATCGCCGTTTTGCTTGTCCACATACATCCCGGGGCCGGGCATCTTGGTCTCAGGTTCAAGCCCTTCCTTGGTCATCTGCCGGGCTGATAATGATCGCACCCCGCAGCGGCATCGGTGCCCGTTGGGCGGGTAGTTCTCCTCCCAGAATTCATGGTCAGCCGGGAAAACTTTGCCGCTTAATATCGCGTGACTGGGCCGCACCTTCTCATCACCCACCGTGATGTATTGCCAATAGGGCCGTATTTTCTTCACTTCCTGCAGTTTGGCATAGCGCCCGGCGCTGTAAGCGGTTTGTAAGTTGTTGCGGAAAATGGTCTCCAGGCGGCGGCCTTGCCAGCCGGTAATTGCCAGCACCTCAGCAATCCGCTCTTGGAAATCTTTAAGGGTTTCCCCGTTTTTCAGAGCTTCCCCCAAGGCGTCTTTTACTGTCTGCACCATGTCCTGCGCCGCCAGCCCGGCCGTATAAAAGGCCCGGTCCCGGGCCGAAAACGCCAGCTTTTGCACCTCGTGATAGGGCATGGCCGCCTTCCAGGCCCAAAAGGCAAGAGCCGCTTCCGGTTGCACCGGTTCACAAATGATTTCCGGAGCAGGCAGGTTGTCCAACGGATCCGCCATGTTACTTGCCATGCTACTTGTCCTCTTTGGCTTCGGCCTGCACCGCCGCCGCGCCCATCCCAGCCGCCGCCGTCATGGTCCGGGCCAGCAAATCTTCTATTTCTGAAGGCGAAGCGGCGCGGGATGCCAGCAGATCAGCCAGCAAAAGCTCCAGTTCATCCAGGTTTTGGGCCCGCTTGACCGCGTTCTCAAGTTGGGTGACAAATTTTGCGTTAGCCTGAAGCGCTTCCGGCATGATTTGCTTTATGGCCGCATCCAGCCGTCCTTGCGCTTCCTCGGCCAAAAAGGCGGACTTGGCAGGCGCGGCGGCGCTGAACTGGGCCGGGAAGCCGGCCTCTTGCTTGGGCCGGAGAGTAAATTCCGATGGTTTAAGATTATAATTTTCCTGGAAATGCTCGGCCGTGAAATCAACCCCGATCTCATACAGCTTTTTATCCAGCTCGGCCCGGCCTTGCAGGTCTTGAGGCTCCTCATAGCTGAACAGGGGCGCGAACACGCCCCGGCCCGCGTTTACCTGGGTATAGAGCCAGGCGATCTCATTCATGGCGTCCGCCACCATGGCTTTATCAGCTTCGGCCAGACCTTCGGCCACATCTTCGTGAGTGGCGGCGGCTGCCTGGCTGTTGTTGCGGCCCTCCATCTCCACCGTCAGGGTCTGCCCCATGAGCAGCTTGGAAATGGCCTTGTCCTGGCGGGCCAGAAAACGTTCATGTACCTGATCCTGGTTGCCGGTCATAGCCAGAAACTCAATTTCCGCGCCCGCCGGAAGCACGGCTACGCAGTCCTGCACCATTCTGGCCATATGAGCGGCCATTTCCCGCTTGTCCTGGCCTGAAGCCCCTTTGGGCGCTTTGCCCACCACCCAGGGCAGACCGTGCCGCTCCACGAACTTGGCGTAAAATTGCAGGCCCCCGCGCTTAAAGGCTACCGGCCACAGGCAGCGGGAAAGCAGGCGCAGGCCGTAAGGGTTGTCATAGCTGGCGTGATGTGATACCAGCACGAACTTGCCCGCCGGTAAGCTTTTAGGCTCCAGCCCCGCTTCGCCCCGGAAGAAAAGTTGATTGTTGTTGTCAAAGGCAAACCAGTGATAAGGCCGGGCCACAATGTCGATAAAATGCCACCAGCCGTCGTTGCCCGGGGCCCAGATTAGTTCCAGGACCGCCAGGCCGTAAAAAGGCGCGTCCAGGATAGAAGATATGAGCGGCCGCAGGCTTAACCGCTCCAGGTCTTGCATCAGCCGGTCATAGACATTCTGCGCTTCCCGGGTCACCGGCTCGCCGTCCGGCCCTCCGGGCCGGAATCCGTACTGGGCCGCGCTCAACACTCTGTTTTTACGTGATAAAGTGGCGGTGGTGACCTGGTCGTCACTGTAAAGCTCGGCCAGCACCCGGGCGTCATCGCCGCGCTTGCGCAAGACCGGGTCAGGATCGGGCAGCTGGCTGAGCCAAAGCCCCAGATCGCTTAAAGACGCGCCCGCGTTTTGGCGGGTGGCGATCTCACTGGTCAGGCTTTCCATAGCAAACGGCTTGAAATCGCCGTTGGCTAGATAAATTCCTTTTGCATCAGGCATAAAGTTCCTCCCTGTTTCCCTAATTTTGACCGGAAACAGGGAGGAATGCGGGAAAGGGCGCGGACTATGCGAAGAAAATGAATTTGACCATAAGCCGGAAGGCGGATAGACTGAAAAAACGTATATGATGTTCGCAGGAAAGACTATTTCCAGGAGGAAATCATGTCAGGTATAATTCCAGAGGATTTAATGCCAATGGTTGTTGGCCCTGATTATTTTGCCTCGATCCTGTTCCAGTCGCCCAACTCTCCACAATGGCGAATAGTAAAGGAACTATGCTCACAGGTTGAGGATGTCGCGGGAGGTGAAGATTTTTTTATCGTAGCCTTTCGGCAGCAACCAGAGTCCTTGAGGTTGTTCTCTATAATTGTTGGCATGGTATCTAGTTGGAAGTCCTCTCATATATTTGTTCAAGGTCGCAAAATTGATAACTTATTTAGCCTAAAATGGCTTTCCTGTTATCTCGATTCGCTGAAATGCAAAGAGGCCAGTGTATGGTGCCTCCGCATAATTAACGCACCCTCACCTATGACCGTTCCAACAACAGTGAACCAAGCTATAGGACCGGTGTCTGATTCTTCAGCCGCCATCCTTGACGACAAACGCCGCTACCGTGCTTTGGCCAAAGCCGCCATTATACGTCTGTATCTGGACTGGCAACGCAAGCATGGGGCCGCCAGAGCGCAAAAACGAGCCTTTGTTGATGCTTATCTTGACGGGACATGGCCCGATCTGCTTAAAGAATTTGGCCCGCGCATATCCTGGCAGTCGCTCGAGCGCTGGAAACTGGAACAGGCACGGATGGGTAGCGTATTGGCTCTGGCCGATAAGCGAGGAATCGCCCACAAAGGCCGGACAAACCTTACCGATCAGCATAGAGCTATTATTCTCGAACAAATTCGTTCATCCAACACGCCCAACACTGCCCAGAGCGCCCGGCAAATTCGGGAACGCTGCATAGCTGAAGGCTTATGGGTGCCTTCCGAGCAGACCATCATCCGCTTTGTTAAGATTTGCTCACCTCAAACAAGAGGCGGGTCTCATTTTGTATCTCCATGTAAAAAAATTGGGGAATACAGATGGGGTTATCTCGAATTACCATCATCACTAAAAGACCAATTTTACACACATGTTATTGAACAAGGCTATGCGGAATGTCCTAATTTCGATTTAGAACAGTTCAAAGAAATTAAAACCTGATTACACTCCCCCCAGTAATAACGTATAGAGCAACTCCTGTTTTAGTGTATGCGGCAGGTTGCCTTCCTGGCGGCACGACTAAGCGGCATCCTTGCCGCCTACCACATTTTTTAATTTTCTACGATCTTCGGGATATTCTTTTACCACAACATCGTGGAATGTATTTATTTGATATTTGAAAGCTTGAAAAGTATCTGTATTTTTAGGCAATTTATTTAATATATAATAAAATTTTTTCCTCAGCGATTCTATTTCATCATCATATTGTAATGCCAGATGATTCCGCAAACTATCGGGCGGTGAATTTCCCGATTTTGCGTATTCGATTTTAAATTGTTTTATTTTTTCAATCAATTCTTGAGAGTAACCGTCAAAATAACCAGTGTTCATAATTAATTTGTTGCCGTATTCGATAAACTCTTCATAGCTGGTACCCGGCGATAACACATTAATTATTTTCAAGCGCACATCTTCTCGGCCCCACCAATTGGGCTTTTTTAGGATGCTATTGACATGTGCCTGCGATACACCAACGGCATCCGCCAACTCCATTTGAGTCATACCAGAGTCAGCATGTAATTTGCGCAACGCAAAGTTAAAAGCAATTTGCCTTATAGTTGGTTCGTTTTTTTTACCCATAAAAAAATATAGCATATTGTTATAAATTTTTAATCACTAAAAAAATTATTAAAAAATATTATTTTTTTCGTTGTTTTTTATAGCAACTTTCTATAATATTAAGCCAAAGATTAAAACTTTCGATAACGGAAAAATATATGAGCATTGGCCGACAAACACATCTAGCTGATTTAGTTAATAAAACTCAAGCTCATATAAGCACCATCCTCTCTGGCAAACGTAGAGCGGGCTATGAATTAGCTGAACGGTTGGCGATTGTCACTGATACAGACGTAGCTTTGTGGATTAAAGGCTCGGCCGATGAACGCCGGGCAGCTTTTAAAAACTGGCAAAAAAAGAAGGCAACCTCGGCCAAGGTCGCCTCAAGTCAAACCATCCTCCAAAATGAAAGGTTTTAACTTATGAAAAAGATAGCATCCCCGCCAGCGGTAGTCAACAACCAATCAAAGATTTTAGCCCATGAAGAATTTGGGCATATCCGCACTGTAAATGTAAACGGTCGTATCGGCGTTGTCGCTAAAGATATTGCAACGGCTATTGATGTTCGCTGGAACGGTATAATCAGTATCAAGCATGTGCCTGATGAATGGAGGGGGGTCATATATGATAGGACCCCCTTTGGAACCCAGCATATATACATCCTTTTTGAGGAAGGCCTCTATTTTTTCCTGGCCCGCTCCAATAAGCCCAAAGCCATGCCTTTTCAAAAATGGCTTACTGGGGAAGTTCTTCCCTCTATCCGTAAAACCGGTTCCTATGGTCATATCCCGTCCCGTCCTGCCCTGGAAGCTTACAACAATCCGGCTTTTGGCATAAGCACCCGAGACCTTGCCAAAATTAAGGGGCAGGAACACCGGAAAGTTATGAGATCGGTCAAAAATCTTAACCGCCGGGCCAGAAAAAGCGGCCTCAACCTTAACTTGAAAAGAGGGCGTTATCTGGGAGCCAACGGTCGCCACTATCCTTTATATATATTGCCTCCTCTGGCCTGGAATCTTTACCGGAGCGCTCCGTGCACCGTCACCGCCCTGGAACAGTCTTACAGCCAGGCCCGCAAGCAATTGAGCCTTCCGGCCAGGCCCCAAGAATCCAAACAGATTACGCTTTCCAACAGCTTATAAGGAGTAACCCCATGTCTACTATACCTCTGTCTTTCACCATAAATTACATGATTGACAAAATCCGGAAATCCCACGGCCTGACTAAAAAGCAGGCCCGGGATGTTCTGCTGGAATCCCTGATCCGCAACCGAGTGGTTGATGAGATTCTGCTCATGGCGGATTTCATCGTAGAAATAGAAAACAGCCAGGACGAAGAAAAGGCCGCCTAAAACATGCCAAAGGAGATTTTCTCATGGAAAAGAACATAACACGCGAAGACAGGGAACAATTTAACAATATGGTCATAACCGAATTTCTCGGGCGCGACTACTACAGTTTGGAATCGGCCACGCGCGCGCTGAATAACCTGATGTATAGCAAAGTAAAAGTGAACCATCCCATGTTCAGCCACTTGGTGGCTGCGGTAATGCTCATGCCGGAAATGCTGGACTTTACCTTTCTCAATGGCGTCTTTGGCATTAGCTGGACATACACCCCGGCGGACGTGCTGGTTATGGTATTTGAGCCGGATAAAGAGGCTTACGAAGCGCCATATCTTGAGCTAAAGGAGGCCGCCTAATGGAAACGCTGAAAAATGCCGCCCAAGGCTCTAATGTACTGGCCGATTCAGAAGAAGAAGCAAGACAAAAGATAATGGACTTTGTGATGGAAAAAGACGGGATTACTCCTAAAGAGCTTGCGGGTATCGCGGCTTGCTGGGAACTTCCGGCGGTGTATGTCCATGTCAATACAGTCAGAGCTGGCACCCATACCAGCATAAAAGTCGGCGGAGTGAATACAGGAAATATCGCGGTCGGCAATATAGAGGTAAATGCTCGCTACAAAGATTAACTTACGCGAAACCGCCCCAAAGGGGCGGTCGCGGCGGCGTGGTTGCCGCCGCCTGACGAGCAGCCAAAAAAGGAGATAGAGATGAGTAAAACTGAAACGAAAACCTATGATGAATTTATCAAAGATTTGATGACGTTTTCCCGGCAAGGCGCGCTTATACAACCTTTTGTGATCCAGGCGCTTCAGTTTTTCAGTGAAGCGGTTTTGGTAAGTCATGAAAGCGGAATCCTGTCTGAACGCATGAGAAACTCTTTTGTCCACCCCGAAGCCTGGGCGGACTGCGCCAGAGAGATCCTCGAAAAAATGGATGTTCAGTATGGCAACAGTTAATAAAAAGGAAAGGTGTACTATGAAAGACTACTCTTCCGGCCAAGGCCCGGTATCAGCCAAGATTAAGGCGGTAATCAGCGCTTTAAGCGATCTGGCCGGCCGGCATAATTTCCCCTCTGACGTATATGTAACCCTGCGGGCGGCGCGGGATGAACTGCGGGACGCGGCGGATCAGGCCTCAGATCTGGAAAAAGCGGCTATAAATCCGAACTCCCACGAGTGGGCATAACTGAGAGCTTAACGGCTTAGATCATGAAAAAAGCCTATACCACGACAGAGCTTACACCTATTTTGAACATGACAAAACAGGGAGTAATTTTTCGCGCCGCCCGCGAAGGCTGGCAGAGCCAGCAACGCCCAGGTCGCGGCGGCGGCAATGAGTGGTTGCTTACTTCCATGCCGGAAACCACCCGCCTGACCATTCAGACCGCCGAAGAGCGCCGGGCGCTGGAGCAGGAACGGGTTGCGCTGCCCGCGATTCAGCCGGGGCAGCTGGCCGGCCCGGCCCGTGATGATTACTACTCTGCGACTATCCTGGATGACCAGCGCCGCTACCGTGCCCTGGCCAAGGCTGATCTGGTTCGTCTGTATCTGGATTGGCAGCGCCAACACGGGGCCACCAAGACACAAAAAAAGGCATTCATAGACGCCTATCTGGGCGGGGCCTGGCCAAAACTGTTACAGGAGTTCGGCTCGCGTATCTCCTGGCCATCGCTGGAGCGCTGGAAGCTGGAACAGGCCAGGGCCGGCAACGTGCTGGCCCTGGCCGACAAACGGGGCATTGCCCACAAAGGCCGGACAAACCTTACCGACCAACACCGAACCATTATCCTGGGGCAGATTTTGAACCCCAACGCGCCCAATGTCGCCCAATGCGCCCGGCAAATACGCAAACGCTGTATTGCTGAGGGCTTATGGGAGCCGTCAGAGCCAACCGTCCGCCGTTTTATCCGGGCTTATTCTTCGGAATGTTTTGATGAATACACCCTGTGGCGGGAAGGCAAAAAAGCCTGGAACGACAAATGCGCCATCAGCCTTTTGCGCGATTGGAATCTGGTCCAGGTGGGAGATGTGGCGATCGCCGACGGTCATACCCTAAATTTTGAAACCACCAACCCGGGAACCGGCAAACCCAAGCGTATGACTCTGCTCCTGTTTTATGACGGAGCCAGCAGTCACCCATTAGGCTGGGAAATTATGGCTACGGAAAACGTGGCCTGCATATCTTCCGCTTTCCGCCGTTCCTGCCTGATCCTGGGCAAGTTTCCCAAGGTGGTTTATCTAGACAACGGCAAGGCCTTCCGGGCCAAGTTTTTCAGCGGCTGTGCTGATTTTGAACAAGCCGGGTTTTTAGGGCTGTACCGTGATCTGGGCTGTGAGGTGATCCATGCCTGGCCTTATCACGGGCAGAGCAAACCTATTGAGCGCTTTTTCGGAACTATGCATGACTTGGAAGTCTTTATACCATCCTATACCGGCAACAGTATTTCCGCTAAACCGGCCCGCATGATGCGCGGCGAAATCATGCACCGGCAACTGTATGACAAGCTGGGCGGCAGGCCGCTCACCCTGGAAGAGACCCACCGGGTCATAGCAACGTGGTTCGCGGAATATTCGCTTCGGCCGCAACCCAGAACCCACCTGGCCGGCAAAACGCCCGCTGAAATTTTCCAGCCCGGGGTTGGTCCCGGGGTGGATGAGCGCCGCCTGACCCTGATGATGTTGCAAAAAGAAATAAAAACTATCACTAAAGATGGGTTCCGCCACCTGGGGCGCCTCTACTGGCATGAGGCCCTGGCTTCCCGGCGCCACCCGGTGGTGATTCGCTATGACGATCATCTCTCTCCGTATACCGTGTTTGTCTACACCTTTGACGGGGAATTTATTTGCGAGGCCCGGGACCGGGATCATTATAAGATAGCTTCCGGTTTGCACCCAGCCGCCCAAGCCTTAGGCACGCCGGGGCAGGTGCAGGATTTGTCAGAAGCCCTTGCCCTGAAGAAAGGGCAGGAAAAGCTGGCCGGCGCCAATATGCAGGCCATGCTTGATCTGGTTGTCCAGCCGGAAGTTAAGCGCCTGCAGGCCAATGTTTTCTCCCTTGAATCCTACAAGAAGCCCGGTGCTGAAACCCAAAAAAAATTGACCATGAGCGCCGAAACCGTCGCGGCCATTGAAGCCATTCAAGCCGAGCCGGACACGGCTATGGTTGAAAGCTATAAGCCAGGCGCTCTTTGCCGGTTTAAAGATGGCCTGGAGAAATACGAATACCTTTTCCGGATCAGGTTTGAACGGGAGATTGAGCTGGTAACCGAGGATCAGACTTGGTTTGAAGCCTTCCAGAACACGCCGGAGTTTGCCAAGCACTATCAGCGCCGCTTCGATCAGATGCGTGAAGTCTTCGCGCAATGGCGAAGCGCCTAACATAAAGGAGGAGCGATGCGAGACATTATTATTGATACCGAGGCTAAAATTCGCTTTGACGACGCGGTAGACGCCGCTTTTGGATCGGACAAAGCCCTATCCGGGTTTATTTTGGCTTATGGCCAGGCCGGCCGGGGCAAGTCCGTGGCTGCCGACGGCTACCACATTTCACGCAATGCGGGGGCTTATGTGCGGGTCTGGCAGAACTGGAGCCAGAGCGCTTTTCTGCAGCGGCTTCTTTTTGAGGTTCGGGGCAGTAACGAAGACATGCCGCGCTACAACGGCAACCGCTGTAAGGAAATTGTCGTCCATCTTTTGCAAAACAAAAGACAACCCCTTTTCATTGATGAAGCCGACCGTTTGAAAGTCGACCGGATAGAAGACCTGCGCGACATTTATGAGATGACCGGGGTTCCGGTGGTGCTTATCGGCGAGGAGGGGCTTTTGGGCCTGCTGGCGGAACGCCGCCGCATCTGGAGCCGGGTAGTCTATGATATTGAATTTGGCCCTATAAACGCCATTGAGGTGGCCACCTACGGTCAGCAGGCGGCCGGGCTGAAAATCCAGCCGGACTTATGCGGGCGCATAGCAGAAAAGAGCGAGGGCGATTTTCGCCTGGTCAGAAATATGATGCTTTTGTTGGAAAAGGCGGCCAAAGCCGCCGGGACCATGCAGGTTGACAGCCCCATGCTGGATACCGTCTTTTCTTCCCGCAGCTGGCGGAGGAAGTAATGGAAGAGCCGCAAACCATTACCACCGCTATGGTGCGCCAGGCCATGCGCGGCTTTTGCGCCGACATCAAGGATCACCGCGTCAGCAACGCGCAACTTTATGAGGCTATGGGACTTACCCAGGAATGCGAGAAGGCCAGATTGCGCTCCTGCATAGCCGACATGACTCTCTCCGGCGAAACTATTAAAATATCGCCCGGCCTGTATGAATATAATTTTAAATACCGCTCCAGAGAGAACACCTCCTATCCGGCAATCTGGCGCTTTGTGCGCACCCAAAAACCGGGTTGGAGCATAAGTTATGCCTGCCAGCTTACCCGCGTATCCTATTCCCGGACCGCCCGCTATATCGCCTGGCTGGAAAATGAAGGGTTTGTTACCCGGCACGGTAAAGACAGCAAGACTACTCTGTACCACGCCACCGATAAAGCGGATAGAACGCCAGAAACACCTTATCCGCCCCTTACCGACCGCAACCCTTTTGAAAAAGAAAATGCCGCCGCCGCCCGGCTGGCCACGCTTATGCTGTGCCATGATCCTTACCAGCCGAGGGTGGCGGCTGAGATTGTAAAACATTGCAAAACATTGTTGGCAAGATTTGCTAAAAATACTAAGGAGGAACCCCATGCCTAAAACTGCGAAATTGCACGGCCCGGCGGTTGAAAACCAGGCCCAGGCCGAAGGAGTTCTGGCGGAGATGGCCGCCCTGGAGCGCAAAATGATTCAGGCTGATCTGGAGATGAGGGAAGCCTGCGACCTGGCCAAGGCCAAAGCCTGCGAGATAAAAAAGCCTCTGGAAAGCCGCTATAAAGAGCTTGAGGCGGTGATCAAGAAATGGGCGGCCATGAATAAATCTTTGCTGTTCACGGAGAGAAAAACCCTGGATTTGGCTTTCGGCACTTTGGGTTTTATCGCCAGCACTCAGATTCGCCAGATGCAGGACGTAAGTGAGCAGGAAACCCTGGCCAGAATTAAATCTTTCGGTTTCGCTGAGGCCATCAGGGTCAGCGAGTGTGTGAATAAGGAAGCGATGGAAGCCTGGCCGGAGGAACGTCTGGCTCTGGTGGGCTGCCTCCGGCGTACCCTGGATAAATGGTTTTGCAAGCCCAAGCAGGAAAAGGCCAATAGGTGAGTTATGACCAGCGAACAGCGGGAAATGCGGGCCGCGCAAAAGGCATATTTCAAAACCTACTCCTACACAAACCTTCGTTCAAGCAAGGATTTAGAACGGCGTTTCGACGCCATTTTACAGGAATGCGCGGAAGGCGCGGGCCCTCAAAGCAGTTTATTTAATTCATAAAGGAGAAAAGAATGACTCAGGCAGATTTTATAAATGCAGTGTATCAGAGTGATGCCACCCGTGAAATGAAAATCTCAAAAGCCACAATTAAACAAGTTTTGCTTTACGCCAGTTTGACGGGGTTGGAATTACTAAGACGTGGAATCGATGTGCCATTGTTCGAGTTAGGAGTAATTAAACCGGTAGTTCGCGCTGCCCGCGAAGCGCGTAATCCTCGCACCGGCGATGTAGTAAATATCCCGGAACACTATGCCACCCAATACCGGCCCAGCAAAGCCGTAAAAAACGCGCTCAAGGGAGTACCTGATGCCTAAATTCATAATCGAACAGGAAGTCGTTTTATTCCGTTCTTTTATTGTTGAGGCGGAAAACGAGGAAGATGCGCAGGGGAAAGCCGTCTTTGATATTGATGAAGACATTAATTATATCTCCGTGTACGGAAAAGAATGGGGCATAATAAAAGATACCGAAACCATAGGACAAGAATGAAATGCGAAACCGGCCTCGAGAAGGCCGGTCGCCGGAGCGTGGCGGCTTCGGCCTGAAGATGCAGCCGAAATATCAAAAAGGAGGAGAACTATGCAAAATATTACCGCCGCGCGGCATGCTATGTATGCCAAAACTGAGATTGCCCGCAAGCAGTTGCCGGGAATGGGGGATGACAACTTTTTCCAGGATTGGATGGCCAGCAAGTTTTTCGGGAAAAGATCGCGCAGAAATTTGACCTTCGATGAACTCAAGCGGATGGTGGATTTGCTGGGCCGCATGGGCGCTCACTACACCACAAATAAACCGGGTGGGCAGCAAAAACGGCCTTATGTCCGGCCTGACTTTATTGAAGTGTCCGATGATGATCCCAATGCCCCCACTAAACGTATGATTTGCGCTATCTGGCACAAACTCGGCTACTCTATGACCGGCCTGGAAACCAGGATAGGCCGCCAAACCGGCTTATCCTCCATTTTAACTCTGCATGACCGGAAAGAGTTATCCGCAATCCTTACCGATTTGCGCAAGCGGGAAAAGGCCTTTGAGCGGCGGAAGGCGGTTGAGGGCGACTGACAGAAAGATAGGGATGGGTTATGAGTGCGTCATCAACTTTAATAAAAAGAATATTGGCCTTTGTCAATCATGGATGGAAACCATACAATAGAGAACCGTCTAAAAAAGTTTATGACAAGATAGACTGCCCGAACTTAGGCGCTAAAGGCACAAAAAAACCCCTCTGGTTTGTCCGCGAGGATATGCTGGCGTGCGTAACTTGTAACAGACCTTGCGTGTTATCCCAGCCGAAAGATTTTTATTTGCCTTTACCATTAAAATTCCAGCAAAATAAATCCTACCATCTAAACCCCAAGGAACTAATAACACACAAGGCGCTTTTGCGTATAGACGAAGCCGCCTATTGCCTCAATGTCAGCGACAGGCTCATTTATGACTGGATAGCTGAAGGAAAATTACGCAAAACCAAAATTATTCCGGTGAGAATACCCTCTGAGGATGTGGCCGCCCTGATGCGAGAGATTGAATAATAAAATTCTTCGCAAATTCCGCGCCCCTTCCGACAAAAACATACAGCCCTGGCTATAGTAGTAGTCAGGGCTGTATGTTGACTTTTGGCATGATTTCTTACTCCTCACCCCGTTACGGCTGGCGCCTGGATAATCCCGGCGCCAGCCGTAACCCTACCAGATCAGGATGGTGCTTATGATTATTTTGCGATTGTTTATCGGAATCAGCCGGTTTCTTCTGCATCCGCGCCTGCAATTGATTTTCCTGTTTTTTGCCGCCCTTGGCTTGCAAGCCGCCATATTCATCTTCGAGCCGGCCCAAAGCCCGGTGGTGCTGTACAAGCTGGCGTTGGTCACCATCGCGGCGATACTGGCCGTCTTTTGTGATGTGGCGGTTTTCCCTTTCGCCCGGCCCGATTCCTACCTGGACAATGATTGGCGCAAAGACCCGGACGCGGACAGGCCGGGCAGCGCCGATTATCCCATCGCGTACGGTTATGAATCGGCTTTTGTCCTGGCTTGTTTGCGTCGGGCAATCATAATTGCCGCCTTTGTCCTGGCTGTGGCCTTGGGGCTGTGATGCAATACAAACGAATTTTTATCACTTTTGCGATGTTATTGCTCCTTATCCAGTTTGCCGGCATTGGTAACGCCGCCGAAATACCAAAAGCAGCGGAACAATACCGGGCAACCGTGATTCGCACCGCCCGGGCCGTCTGGGGCATGGACGCGCCGGTGGCTGTCTTTGCCGCGCAAATCCACACCGAGAGCCGCTGGAATGCCCAGGCAAAAAGCCGCGCGGGAGCGCAAGGTCTGGCCCAGTTCATGCCGCAAACAGCTCGTTGGCTGCCTTCCGTGGCCCCGGAAACCGGAAAACCCATGCCTTACAATCCCGGCTGGGCGATCCGCGCCCT
This sequence comes from Desulfarculales bacterium, assembly GCA_031267815.1. Classification (GTDB taxonomy): domain Bacteria; phylum Desulfobacterota; class Desulfarculia; order Desulfarculales; family Desulfarculaceae; genus JAIRYI01. The sequence continues at coordinate 33,546 of JAIRYI010000103.1, forward strand.
GATAACTTACGATCTCTATCTTTGGCGGCAAGTCGGCCCGGATGGCGGCGCAACCGCTTTTGAGCGTATGGCCTTTACCCTGTCCGCCTATAACGGCGGCCTGGGCTGGGTGCGGCGGGATAGAAATCTGGCGGTAGAAAAGGGTCTGGACGGATTGCTCTGGTTCGGTTCGGTGGAAACTGTCAATGCCGGGAGAAGCATAGCCAACTGGAAGGAAAACTGCGCCTATCCCCGCCTGATCTTGCGCGAGCGTCAATATCTTTACAAAGATGCGGGCTGGGGGCCGGACCTGCCGGAAGAAACAGAATGATCTCGACAGTTATCAACATCTTCAGCACGGTATTTAGCACCATTAAGGCTAACTGGCCGCCATATCTGATTATTGCCGTAATGGGTTTGGTTATCTTGGGAGCAATCTGGCGCATAGACCACCTTTCCGGCGCTCTGGCCTTGGAAGAAAGCCGGCATGAGGCTGCAAAAGATTCCCTGGCCCGCGAAGTGGAAAAGGGTATGGGATGGAAGGCCTCTTATGAAAAAGTTGTCATGGCAGCGGAAGCTCACAAGGAAGCAACTGAAGCATGTCTTGTCAGAGAGATGGAAGCACAAAAGGCGCGTGAAGAAAGAACGGCGATTTTACAGGCCACACAGCCGCGCCCACGGACAAAACAGGAACAACAGCAGGTGGTAAATGATGAAATTCGCGCTCGTGCCGCTGATCGCCTTAACCGTACTTGGTAGCCTCGCGGGTTGTGGTGCCGGCAAACCGGCCTTGCCGCCGCCGCCCGTCATTCTCAACTTGCCTGACTGCCCGGCTCCGGCGCGTCCGGCTCTTGCACCTATTGACGGGGCCTTGCCTTTTGACAGCCCGGCAAATATTTCGACTTTTTTAGAGAGAGACGATGTCATACGCTTCTATGTGCAAGGGCTGGAGGCGACAATTAATTGTTATCAGCGCCGGGGCGATCAAAAACCGGCAGAGGAAGGTGACTGATGGAACATGCGCCGGAAGTTATAAGCGCACTGCAAACAGTGGCGTCTTTTCTTGAAGAAATGGGCATTCCAGGTCTTGTGGCTCTGATCCTGATCGGCCCGTCAATGATGGTTATTGCAGTCTTCGCTTTAGACTATTTACGGCAACGCCATATTCGCAAAGGCGAAGAAGAACGGCGGCAGGAAGCCAAGGCCGACCGTGATCTGCTCCGGGAGTTGGTGGATCGGCACCGGGATGAAACCCTTGCCCTGGTGGAGCGGCATAGAGAAGAAACAGCAGGTATTATGCGCGACTTGGGCGAAAAACATATGGAAGTGACTCAGTATTATAAAGATAACGTTGAACTGGTTAAGTCTACACAGCGGCTGGCGACTGATATGCGAGACATTATCGTTAATAATACACGGGCACTGGAGCGATTGACAAACGCAGTGGAAGCGAATTTCTTTTGTCCTGTTGCGCGTGAAGCCGCTACCGGCAAAAAGTGAGGGAATTATGGGAGAACGTCATGAAATGCTCGGTCAGCGGGCAGAACTAATGCCCCAGCGGCAACGCCTCCGGGTTGAATGTGAAGCCTTGCGCGACAAACTCCGGGCGGCCTTACCGGTACACGAGGATGTTGACGCTTTGAACGGCGAAACAATTCTGACTGCGGCTATAGCTTTGCAAACAAGCCTTGCGGAATTGGCCGGCATGAATCGAAAAATTGAAATTTTGAACCGCGAGCTTGGCTCATAGGTGTAATTATGGGTTGGGAGCATGAGGCGGAAACTGTCTGGCGGGCACAAGAACTATATTGCGTTGACCGTCTATCCTTTGAAGCTGTAGCTAGCGAAACTGGCGTGGCCGCGTCAACCCTGAAACGATGGTCGGAAAAATACGGCTGGCAGTCTAAGAGGGAAGAGATCGCCAAGGCTGAAGCCGACATCCGCGCTGATAAGGTGCTGGCCCGGGCAAAAACCTTAAAAGCCTTGCTTGACAAGCCCAAGGCTGAGATGGCCTTTGCTGTATCCTCTCTTGAAACTTTGGCCATGAAAGAAGCGGAGGTTGCCCGCCAGAACGCGGCCCGGCTTGTGACTGAACAGGCCCCGGCCCTGTCCATACAGACCCCGGGCGAAGCCATAGCCGCCTTGCGCAAAGCCATTGAGGGAAAGCTTACACTGCTTTTGACCAGACCGGAAAACGTTGATCTCAAAGCCGTGCAGGAAGTTCAGAAATGTCTTGCCCTGGTGGAACAGCTTGAAGTCGCGCAAGAAGCGACCCAACCGGAAGGCAAAGCCACAGAGGGCGGATTATCCGCTGATATGACGGAAACCATACGCCGGGCCATGAGCGGGGAACTGTGATGGAATTCGATTCTCTGGCTCTCTTGTGCAACCATCAAATAGAATGGTTACAAGATAAAGAGCTGGTTAAGGTCTGGGAGAAAGCCCGCCGTATCGGAGCGTCCTGGGTTGAGGCTCTTTATAGCGTCCTGGAAGCGGCTAAAAAGAAAAGCGAAGGCGGCCAAAGCACCTATTATCTATCTTATAATAAGGATATGACGAGACAGTTTATCAGCGATTGCGCGTGGTGGGCTAAAGTCGCAGGCGCGGCCACGGGCAAAGTTGAAGAGGTGATCGCCGATTATGACCGGAACGTTACGATTTTCCGCATTCGCTTTTCCTCCGGCTGTGAAATTTGCGGTATGCCCTCAGAACCGCGCTCCCTGCGTTCTAAACAGGGCCGGGTTATTTTGGATGAAGCGGCCTTTGTGGAGGATTTGGCCGAAATTTTGAAAGCGGCAATGGCCTTGCTTATGTGGGGCGGGCAAGTAGTAATTTTATCTACTCATAACGGCGCGGATAACCCCTTTGCCGAGTTGATCCAAGATATTCACAAAGGAACCTTCGACTACTCCCTGCACCGGACAGACCTGGATGAGGCCCTGGCCGGCGGGTTATATAAAGCGATTTGCCGCCGCAAGGGCGATGATTGGACGCCGGAAATGGAAGCGGCCTGGCGGGCCGATCTGATTAGGCAATACGGCGACGCCGCCGATGAGGAGCTGTTCTGCGTTCCTTCGCGTTCTGGTGGAGTGTATCTTACTACAACTATGATAGAAGCCTGTATGAGAGAGGATATTCCCGTGTTCCGGTGGACGCCGCCGGCAGCCGATTTTGTGGATTGGCCGGCAGATAAGGCCGCCATGTATGCCTTGGCCTGGTGCGAGAACAATTTGAAGCCGCACCTTGCTATTTTGCCCGCTGATTTGAGCCATTTTATAGGCGGAGACTTCGGCCGCTCCGGCGACTTATCCGTTTTCATGCCGGCAACGGAGATACAAAATCTTGATCTTGTGCCGCCTTTTGTGCTGGAACTGCGTAACTGCCCGCACAAGACCCAGGAGCAAATACTCTTTTACATGATTGACCGCCTGCCCCGCTTTTCCGGCGGGGCGCTGGATGCACGCGGCAATGGCAGCTTCCTGGCGGAGTCGGCCCGACAGCGATATGGCCCGGAACGCATTGCAGAGGTTATGCTTACTGAAAAATGGTACCGGGAAACCACGCCCAAGCTCAAAGCCAGAATTGAGGATAAAACCTTATTTTTACCTCAAGACGCTTATATCCTGGCGGACTATAGGGCGTTTAAGGTTGTGAGAGGGGTTGCCCGCATACCGGATAAAAAAGGGCAGGACGCAACCGGCCAGCGCCATGGCGATGCGGGCATTGCCGGCTGCATGTTGATTCACGCCCGGGAGACTTTTGGCGAGTATGAAGAATGGGATTGCCAGACCGTGAATATGGCCGGGCAAATTGGCGGGTTTAATTGGGCTGGTTACTGAAAATCCGAGTTTAAACTTACTTTAAACTTAATTTTTATTATAAGCCAGTAACACAGTGATTTTATTAAATTATTATTGATTATCTGATTATGGGGTTCAGTTTAAACTTAGCGGCATATAACATTCAACTGACTAATAACTTTTTTAAGCCGCTTTGCGTGAATTGATTTTTTCTGCAAAATTAATAAAATCAAAAAGTTATTCTAAAAAATGAGTACGCGGAATTTGGGTTTAGGCTCTTTTTTCGTTCTCAATTTGCGTGAAAATTGGCCCCTGAAATGCCCCTTCGTTCGCAACTCTTTGCATGTTCGGTTTTGGGTCGCTTCGTTCGCTGTAAGTCCGCGTCAGTCCTGGTTTAGTTCCGCTTTTGTCCTATCCGATCCGCCTGTTTCCTTATTCTCATCTTCCGTGATCCCCCATACCAGCCCTTATCCAGATGAAACAGTACCCGGCCGAGCAACCGATCGCGTTCCAGAATCAGGCCGCTTTCCAGAAATAAAGAAGTAGCTTCCAGGGCAGGGGGCAATTCATCAGCTAACGCGTTGACATTACAGCCAATGCCTATAACAGCCCACTTGCCTCCCCCAGCCTGCCGGCCTGTTTCCACCAGCACTCCCCCCACTTTACGCCCTCTGATCAGGACGTCATTGGGAGCTTTAAGCTGGGGGATTAGGGGCAGGCAGTCGGCAATGGCCGCGGCCAGAGCCTGAGCGGCCGTCATGGTCAGGCGGTGGAGTTGGGCGTCATTGAAATCAGGGCGCAAAATAAGAGAAAACATCATGCCCCGGGGGCTGGAAAACCAATTGCTGCCTTTACAGCCCCGGCCCTTGGTCTGATTTTCTGCCCAGACAATGCTTCCCGGCCTGGCGCCTTCCAGCGCCCAGATCACAGCATCGTTGTTAGTGGAAGTTGTACTTGCCATAACGCGCCAGTCTCCCTGCCCCACCAGCGCGGTCTCCAGGCGCGCCCGCAAAGCCGGACCGTCCAGAGGCTGATGCAGGGCCAGCAGAAGATAGCCTTTGCGGGGAGCGGAAGCAATGGCGTGCCCCTGACCGCGCAGGCCGGCAACATGTTTGGCCACCGCCGCTCTGCTTATCCCCAGGCGTATGGCTATCTCTTCTCCGGAACGCCATATCTGACCGGGCCGGAGCATATCCAGAATCTGCCGCGGGCGGGAAAGTGAATCTGAAGTCTCTGCCATAAGCACCATCCAGGCTCGTAAATAAAATGATTTTAAAATAATAACGGAGTTCAGCCTCCTATTCAATCCAATCAATCCAGGCTCTCTCCTTCGTCCCTACCCGGCCGGCTTCAGGAGGCAAGGGCGTATTTTTAAAAAAATTTTATTTTACCTCTTGACATAATAGAAGCGCGCTGCATAATTGAAGCTGAATATTAAAAGGAGCTGTTGTTCATGATCCATATTACCCGGAACATTTTTTTCTGGTGGCAAGGCCCTTGCTTCAAGCACCCGCAAGGCCCAGGCGATGGTATGAATTAAAAACGCCTCTTTAAAAAATACACTCACGGCCGCGGGGAAAACCCCGCGGCTTTTTTTATGAGGCGCGGCAAAAAAATTACCGCCTTCCAAGGAGATTTTAATATGCAAACCGTATCCGTTTTGTCTTCCTATAATTCCCGCGTTTTTTACTGGCGCGGTTTCTGGCCTGAACACCCCCGCTGCCCAGGCGGAAGTATGCGCTGAACACGCTCTTCCAGAAAACAAGCCTTAAGGCCGCGGGTTCAAATCCCGCGGCCTTTTTTTATTGCGCCGGCCCGAGGTTAAATTTCTGACGTTAATTTTTAAAAAAGGAGTCGTTTAAGTTATGCAGTATATGTTTACTATGCCCACTTTAGCCCAGTTCGGCCGCGGCCTAAGCCGCCAGCTTGCCCCGATCTTGCAGGAAAACGGGATAAAACGCGTTTTTGTGGTATCGGATCAGGGCGTAAAAAAAGCCGGTCTGCTGGACGGGCCCCTAAAGAGCATGCAGGCCGCCGGTATGGAACTGGACATTTTTGATCAGATCCGGGCCAATGCCCCCGCGCCGCAAATAGCCGAGGTAAGCGCTCAAGCTCATTCCTTCAATCCTGACGCTATTGTCAGCATCGGCGGCGGCAGTTGTATTGACAGCGGCAAAGCGGTGAATATTTTATTGGCCAATCCGGCTCCCATCAGCCGCTATGACGGCGTAAATCTGGTCAAAAATCCCGGACGCCTGCATATCGCCGTGCCGACAACCGCCGGCACAAGCAGTGAAATGACCGTGGTGGCGGTAATTTCAGATGAAAAGAATGCCAAAAAGATGGTGCTTTTCGGAAAAAACATATCCGCCTCCATTGCTCTTATCGATCCTGAACTTACTTATAACCTGCCTGCCCATATTACCGCCGCCACAGGCATGGACGCGCTCACTCATGCCATTGAAGCCTATGTATCCACCGCCAGTTCTCCTTTGACTGACTCCATTGCGCCTCAGGCTGTCTCGCTTATCGCGGGAAACCTTCTTTCCGCTTATAAAGACGGCAATACCGAGGCGCGGGATAAAATCATGCTGGGCTGTATGCTGGCCGGGGTATGTTTTTCCAACGCCGGACTGGGCCTTGTCCATTCTCTGGCCCAGCCTATGGGCGGACACTGCCATGTGCCGCACGGGCTGGCCAACGCCATTTGTATCGCCCGGGTGATGGCATACAGCATGCCCGCCGTCCCGGAGCATAAAATCAATGTCATAGCTTCCGCCCTCGGTCTTGCGGATAAAGTAAAAAATTCCTCTTCCGCCGCTCAGGAAATTTGCGCCGCCCTGGAAGAACTCACCCGTCTGCTCCATATTCCCACCATCAGTCAGGCGGGAGTGGACAGAAACAAAATATCCGCCATGTCAGCTGACGCGCTCAAGGAGATATCCACTCCCACCACCCCGCGCATGCCCACCCTGGAGGAAGTGGAAGCTTTATATGAGGATTTATTCGCTCAAAAAGAAAGAGACCTCTCCCTTCTCCGGCAACCCGGCGAAGCGGCCGGCCTCGCATCCCGCGTCCGGAAACACTGACCTCGGAACGGATACGAATAACAATTACAATTCATATTTCAAGAAAGGAATGACCATGAAAAACCCTTACCGTGATTTGCTCAGGCGGCAGAGAGAATATTTTTCCAGCGGAGCCACCGTCTCCCTACAGGCCCGAACGGAAGCGCTTAAGGCGCTGGGCGCGGCAATAAACCGGTATACAGAAAAAATAGTAAATGCCTTGCGTACGGATCTGGGCAAAAGCGCGGGCGAAGTCTATCTGCTTGAACTGGGGCCGGTTGTTGACGGTTTACAGCACACTTTAAACAACCTTGAGGAATGGATGCGCCCTCTCGATCTGCCCAGTCCACCGCCTCTGCAACCGGGCAAAAGCCGTATATATCATCAGCCCCTGGGCGTAGCCCTGATTATGGCCCCCTGGAATTATCCTTTCCAGCTCAGCTTTCTGCCTTTGCTGACAGCTCTGTCCGCCGGCAACTGCGCTATTTTAAAGCCTTCGCCCGACACTCCCCGCACGGTGGAGACCATGAAAGAATGCCTGGCTTCGGCTTTTTCTGAAAATTATGTAGCCCTGGCCGAAGGCGGGGCCAAAGAGTCCGGGATCCTGCTGGAAGAACAGTTCGACGCCATATTTTACACCGGCAGCGGCAGAGTGGGACGCCTGGTCATGGCGGCGGCGGCCAAACGCCTGACCCCTGTCTGTCTGGAATTGGGCGGCAAAAGCCCGGCCCTGGTGACTAAAGACGCCAGGCTCCCCATCGCCGCCAAACGCATCGCCTGGGGGAAGATATTGAACGCCGGCCAAACCTGCATCGCTCCCGACTATGTACTGGCGGACAAAGAAATTGCCGGCGAACTCATCGGCCTTATTGATGAAGCTTTTAGGGAAATGCTGGGTTCGGATCCGCTGAACAACCCGGAATACGCCCATATCATTTCCCGTCCCGCTTTTGAGCGGCTTCTCGCCCTGACCCCCGAGGCGCGGGCGGACGGTAAAACGCTTAAAATAGCTCCTCTGGTTTTCCTGGCCGGCAAGGAACACCCGGCCATGGAAGAAGAAATATTCGGACCCCTGCTGCCGGTAATTCCCTACGCCGCTCCCCAGGAAGCCCTGGACTATATCCGAAGCCGGGAAAAGCCTCTGGCCTTCTATGTGTTCAGTGAGAATGAAGAATTCGCCGCCCAGGCCCTGGCCCAAATTTCCTCGGGCGGCGCCTGCGTCAATGATGTACTTATGCACGCCGCCTCCGCCGCCCTGCCTTTCGGCGGCGTGGGAGCCAGCGGCATGGGGCGCTATCACGGTAAATACGGTTTTGATTTTTTCAGCAATATAAGAAGCGTACTCCACCAATCGTCCGACAGCGACATGCCCTTGCGCTATCCTCCTTTTAGCGGGGAAAAGATAAAAATTTTACAAAATATTATACAGCCGGTCCTGAAAAATATATAATATGAGACCTCTGCATATTCAAATATGCGGAGGTCTCTGGCTTAGCCATGGATGGCCCGCCGAATAACAAGTATTCGAAAAATACGTGTTATTCGGCATACCTGTGGCCTCAATTTGGCCTCAGAAAAGACTGAATTCCGGTAAACACCACCTGGGCGGCAATGGCGGCCAGCAAAAGGCCGGTCAGTTTGGCCATGGCCGCCAGCCCGGTTCTTCCCAGAAGGCGTTTGGCCTGGGCCGACAGGCGCAGCATAACGTAAATGCCGGCTGAGGCCAGAAACAAAGCCAGACTGTCGGCCACTTTATGAACCATGGACTGACTGGTCGCGCCCCAAACCATGATGGTTCCGATAGTGGCCGGGCCCATGCACAGAGGAATGGCCAAAGGCACAATGCTGACGTCCTGGCTGTCGGTGTAGGAGGATTTCTCCGGATCCTCATTCATAAGAGTGACCGCGGTCAGGAAAAGAAGGGTTCCGGCCCCGATACGGAACGCATCCAGGGAAATAGCGAAAATTTCAAAAATATAATCTCCCAGCCAATAGAGGGAAAAACCAATGCTGAAAGCTCCCAGGGCGGAGCGCAGGGCGGTGATTTTTTTCCGCCTGCCGTCATAAGCGCCGGTGGCGCCCAAAAAGGCGCCCAATACCGCCGGAGGAGTCATCAGGGCGAATATCTTTAAAGTGGCGCTTAAAACCGCGATTAAAAATTCCATTGTTATTCCTTAAGCGCAAGAAAGTTCAGGCCTGGAAAAAAGCTTTATAGCCTTCCGCCGTGGCCCATAAATCAGCCTTGTGGCTTATCTCAAAGGGGGAGTGCATGGATAGTAGCACCGGGCCCGCGTCCAGCACCTCCATGCCGTAGGCGGCCAAAAATTTGGCGATGGTTCCGCCTCCGCCTTCATCAATACGGCCCATTCCCGCCGCCTGCCAGGGAACTCCGGCTCTGTCCCATACTCCTCTCATCCAGGCCACATATTCGGCGTTGGCGTCGTTGGCGGAGTATTTGCCGCCGTGGCCGGTGTATTTGGTCAGGCCCACGCCGCATCCCATAAAGGCGGCGTTGCGTTTGTCGTGTACTTCAGGATAGTCGGGATCAAAGGCGGCGCCTACATCGGCGCTTATAGCTTTACTTTTGCTCAAACCGGAAATCACCTCCAGATAATCGCCTTTTTCTCCGTGGGCGCGCATAAGTGAGGCCACCCACAGTTCCAGAAGACGGGTATTGGCGCTGGTGGGGCCCTCTGATCCCACTTCCTCTTTGTCCATAAACCAGGCCAGACACCAGTGGCGCGGATTCAGCGCGCTTAAGACCGCCTTCAACTGAGCAAAAGCGCAAATGCGGTCATCCTGGGCATAAGCGCCCACCATGGACCGGTCCAGGCCCACATCCCGGGCTAACCCGGCCGGAACTATTTCCAGTTCCGCGCTTATCAAATCATCTTCCTCAATCCCATAGTTTTCCGCCAGATATGCCAGCACCGCCTTTTTGACCGGCTCTTTGCCCGTCTCCTGTTTCCCTTTTTCATCCAGGGGCAGAGAGGCCAGGAGCAGATTCATGCGTTCAGCCTCAAAAGCCTCGCTCAATTTTTTGCCTTCCTGACTTTTGCGGCTTAAATGGGGCAGCAGATCGCAGATAGTGAAAAGAGGGTCGCCGCGCTCCTCGCCCAGGTGGATCTCGACCGTCTTCCCCTCCCGGGTACAGATCACCCCATGGATGGCCAAGGGAATGGCCAGCCACTGATATTTCTTGATGCCTCCGTAATAGTGGGTCTTGAGAAAAGCCAGCCCCTGATCCTCATAAAGGGGATTCATTTTTAAATCCAGACGGGGGGCGTCGATGTGCGATCCTATCAGACGAAACCCCTGACTCAACGGGGCGCGGCCGGGGGCGGCCAGCATTACCGCTTTATTTTGATATACTTGATAGCATCTCCCCTTTTGCCGGGCGGACATGGGTTTGAATCCGGCCTTTACCGCCATGCCCACAATGGTTTCCACCGCCAGCCTTTCAGTTTTGCAGTTATCGAGAAAAGTTTTATACTCTTCGCCTAAAGCCATGATGGCTTTGCGCTCCTCCGCCTTGGCCCGGCTCCATACCGCCTTACTTTTATCGGGCCTTATTTTCGCTTCCGCCGCCTTTTTCGCCATTTTTCCCCCTTAATCAATTATTGCCGCCGGAGTTATATCTTAAAAAACGCAAGCTCCCAGCCGTCTTGATCCCGGCCGGACCGCCTTCCTCCATATCTTAATATTATATGAGACCTGTTGCCAATTGTCGTCCATGGCAATTTGCAACAGCATAGCTGGCAAAACGTAGTTTTGTCAACTAAGCCAAACGACAAGCATTTTACAAATATTTGTCGTTTGGCTTAGCCATCCATGGCTAAGCCCGATACCTTATGCATATTTAAATATGCATAAGGTCCCTATATTATAATCCGCGCCGGCAATTGCCCGCAATCCGGCGTAAGGTAAAAGTAATGTGTCCAGGTTTTTACATAGAACATATCATTTGGCCTTGCTTCGCAAAAAATTATCCGTCTGGGCGCGGCCGCCGGCCAGGGCGGATAATTTAAAAATAATTTTCCGGCAAGCTTGACAGCATATTTTTTTTATGCTATTTTAATGAACATCCAAAGGGGATCAGGCGGCTTGCCGGGCGGCTTGCCCTTAGCCCCAAGGAACAGGTTAATCCCAAGGAACAAGGTTGATCTTCAATGACCGTTGCGCAAAACAAATTTGCCAATTACGCCAGACCCCAATCAGTAGGTTGCGATCTGGCCGCGGTCGTTGTCGTCGTCGTCCCTGGTGGTTAACCGCCCTTTTTAGGCCGTAAACTTACAAGTCAAGGCCCCTGGGCGGTGAAAGCCGCTCAGGGGTTTTTTTATTGCGGACACTTAAAATCAAAACTCTAAGGAATGAAAAAATGACGCCCCCTCAGGTAATAACCCAACCCATTTTGCCCCAAATGGATTATGACGCCTATTATCGCGAATTTGCCTGGAATGTTCCGGATAATTTCAATTTCGCCTTTGATGTGGTTGACTACTGGGCCAAAGACCGCACCAAACTGGCTTTGCTCTCGGTTAATGAGCAGGGAGAAAATCCCCGCTTTCAGAGTTTTTATGAACTCAGCCGTCTTTCCAGTCAGTTCGCCGCCCTCCTGGCCGCCCATGGAGTGAAAAAAGGGGATCGGGCCCTGCTCTTGCTGCAAAGCGTGCCCGAATGGTACGCGGCCATGCTGGGCATGATGAAGCTGGGAGTGGTAGCCATGCCGACTACCGTGCTGGTGACCGCCAAAGACATCGCCTACCGCCTGGAACGGCCTCAGGCCAGAGTGGTGGTGACCGACGCCGAACACATCGGCCGGGTGGAAGAGGCCATAGCCCACAGCGGGATTTCCATGGATATAAAAATATTGGTGGGCGGAGACAAAGGCATCCCTGCCCCAGGCTGGACTCCTTTCGAAAATATCTATCAATACAGCGCCCGGATGGAACGGCCGGAAACCTCCATTGACGACCCCATGCTGATTTATTTCACCAGCGGCACCACCGGCCATCCCAAAATGGCCCTGCATACTCACAGTTACGCCGTTGGTCACTATGTGACCGGCAAATATGCCCACGGCCTGACCACCAATGACCTCCATTGGACAGTATCGGAAACCGGCTGGGCCAAAGCGGGCTGGGGTAAGCTTTTCGGTCCCATGATGGTGGGAGCGGCGGTATTCCAGCGGGAGGCCCCCGGACGCTTTGACCCCAACATGGTGATCAGGATGCTGGAGCGCTATGGCATAACTACCTTCTGCGCCCCCCCCACCGTATACCGCATGCTGGTGCAGACAGATCTCTCCGCTTACCGCCGCCAGCTTAATCTGCGCCGCTGCATGAGCGCGGGCGAACCTCTCAACCCCGGAGTGATTGAGCAGTGGAAACAGGCCTTCAATCTGGACATCTTTGATCACTATGGCCAGAGCGAGACCGTGGCCATTCTGGCCAATTGCGTGGGCATGAAGCTCAAATACGGCTCCGCCGGGCTGCCCACCCCCGGCAATGACGTGCGGGTGGTGGATGAAAAAGGCAAGGAAATGGCGCCTTATGAGGAAGGGACCATTGCCCTTTATCTGGGCGGCGACCGCCCTTACGGCCTGATGCGCGAATACTGGAAAGATGAAGATCTGAGCGCGGCCTGTACTCATCACGGCTATTACTATACCGGCGACCGCGCCTTTCGCGATGAGGACGGCTATTTCTGGTTTGTGGGCCGGGATGACGATGTAATCAAATCATCCGGCTACCGCATCGGGCCTTTTGAAGTGGAATCGGCTCTGATTGAACACCCGGCGGTGATGGAATGCGCGGTGGTGGGAGTGGACGACCCGGAAGGCACCAGAGGGGTGCTGGTAAAGGCCTTTATTGTCCTGAGCGAAGGCTGGCAGCCCAGCGCGAAATTGACCGGCGAGTTGCAGGAACATGTGAAAAACACCACTGCCCCCTATAAATATCCCCGCCTGATTGAATACAGGAAAGAGCTGCCCAAAACCGTGTCCGGTAAAATCCTGCGCCGCCAGCTGCGCCTCCAGAATATGCCCCCCGCTCCCTTCCCGGCTGAAACCGGAGGAGAGGCCCGCCCTGTGTGAGTTTGAACCCCTTCCCTCCAGGACAAAAGCCCGGCCGGCGGCGGCCGGGCTTTTGTCAGAGACCTCTGTCATAAATGATTATAAGCGCAAGCCGGCGAACCGACATTCCGGCATATTATTCCGCCTGGTTCTATAACAGAATCAGGGAGGGGTTTGTTTTGGTGCGCAATCCGATGAGATTTCACCAGATAAGCAGAATCAATCTTTCCCCGGATTTGGTGGACGGCATCGTCTTTTGGACAAAGAACCCCTTGCCCATGCTTGACAGGCTCAATGACCTCAAAGATTATATGTATTATTTCCAATTTACCGTAACGCCGTACGGCAAGGATGTGGAACCGAACCTGCCGTTAAAGGCCGATGCGATTATTTCATCCTTCAAAAGACTTTCGGAAAAAATAGGCGCGGACAGAATTGTCTGGCGGTATGACCCTATTCTTATAAACGCCAGATATCAGTTGCCTTACCACATTCGCGCTTTCAACAAAATTGCGGCCGAATTGCATGACTATACCCGCAAAGTTACTTTCAGTTTCATTGATGAAGATTACCGCGGGATTAAGAGTAATATCAAGGAACTGTCATTATTAAATTTCCCCCTTGCGGCTCGGGCCGAACTGAGTTCGCGGCTGGCCGAAATCGCCGCAAGCCACGGCCTAGAGATAGACGCCTGCGCGGAACCAATCGAATTACAGCAATGCGGCATAAAACCCGCGCGCTGTATAGATGACAGATTATTCGCAAAATTGCTTGGTTACCCTCTGCGTGTCAATAAAGACAGGACGCAGCGTCTTAAATGCGGCTGCGCGGCCAGCGTGGACATCGGCATGTATAACACTTGCCGGAACGGATGCCTTTATTGCTATGCCAACTACAGCCGGAAGGCGGTTGAGAAAAACTTCACCAAGCACAACCCCTCATCACCGCTGATTTCAGGGAATGCCGGCACTGATGACAAAATAAGCGAGCGCGTTTTGAAGTCGTGCCATGAGACGCAGCTGACATTGGGCAATATGTCAAACGTCTGCTGATAAAATCGACAGATCCCTTCGCCGCCCCAGCGAACCGGAGGGAGGGGCTTCAGGCGGGCAGCCTTAGGTTTCTATTGGAAACGGTCGCGGAAATAGCCGGAATGGTTCAACACCTTATCCACAAATTCCTGGGTCTCTTTAATATCGGGGACTTCTCTTCCCGCGGCCTGCACCCGGCCGGGGCCGGCGTTATAGGCCGCCAGCATTAATCTGGTATTATTATTAAACATTTTACCCAAGCTGCCCAGATAGCGAATTCCGGCCGCCAAGTTGGCCTCAGGATTGAAAGGATCGTCAAGGCCCAGATGGCGGGCAGTTACCTTATTTATCTGCATTAAACCGGCGGCGCCCCGCTTGCTGGTCACCATGGGATCAAAACGGCTTTCCACTTGCACCAAAGCCATGACCAGGGCCGGATCCAGATTTTCCTGTTCGCTGAAACGCCGGATCAGAGGCCAGGCCAGTTCCTGGCGCTCATGCAGAGAACCCAGCCAGGGGCTGTGTCCCTGGCTGGGGAGAGTATTTGCCATCGCCCCGCCTCTGCCTGGAATATGGCTGAAAGAGGCGTAGGAGCCGGCTTCATAGCCGAGCATCTCGTAGTTTCTGCCCAGGGCGGCAAGAGTGAACAAGGCCGGCAATAACAGGATTGCCGCCAGCCAGAAAGGGGCCAACAGCAGCCTGGGGCTGAGTCGGTGATATGAAGTTCCGGAAATGCGCATAACTTAATCCGCATATTGAACTACCCAAATATCCGCCCGCCGTCAAGAGGAAAATAAAGAAAAAAATCACATCAGCTATTTTAATTAATATTAACGGCAAGTTAAGAAGGGCGAGCCGCAATTTACTTGGCACGCGGCCGCTTTCAAGCGGCGCCTGAAATTAAGCGTTCTTCCCTGAAAAAGCCGTTTTCGACTTTTTCAGGGTCTACTACTTAGTCGCTTGCGGAATTTGCGGTATAATATTGAAGCAGGTAATTAACTTCACGCTGAACCGGGAAAAATGTGGTCAGACTTTCATGAACGTGTTCAGGTATGCCTGAATGATCTCAAATCCAGAGTGCCGGCCGCTTTTACGCCCCGGGCAGTCCTGACCTTGGGTACCGGGCTGGAAGGGCTGAAAGAACGGCTGACCGGCGCGGTCAGTATTTCCTGCAATGACATTGACATATTCTCTCCCGTAGCCTCCCCGGTTCATGAAAAAAGCCTGTGCCTGGGATATTGGGGCAATGTGCCCACGGCCATCCTGGTGGGGCGCATGCATCTTTACGAAGGCTACCATCCCAGCCAGATTGCCATGCCGGTGAATCTGCTGGCCTCCTGGGGCGCCGATACCTTTATTTTCAGCAACGCCGCCGGCGGTCTGGATCTGTCCATGCGTCCGGGCCAGGTGATGCTGATCACGGATCATATCAACCTGACCGGACACAATCCCCTGACCGGTTCCCATATTCCTTCCTGGGGGCCGCGCTTTACTGATATGAGCCAAACCTATGACCGCAAACTGCTGACCCTGGCCCGTCAGGCCGCGGCCCGGGCCGGCATAACATGTCATGAAGGGGTTTATGCCGGCCTCTCCGGCCCCAGCCTGGAAACTCCGGCCGAAACCAGGATGCTGCAGATGCTGGGAGCGAAGGCGGTGGGCATGTCCACCGTGCTGGAAGTGATCGCGGCCCGGGCGCGCGGCGCCAGGGTAATGGCCGTCTCGGCTATAACTAATGTCAATAATCCCGAAAATATGCGCCCGGTAAGCCTGGATGAGATTATTGCCGTGGCCGGGCGGGCGGGCCAGGATATAGAGCGTATCGTCAGCGCCGTATTGACGGACGCGTACAGCTGAATATCTGGATTACCTCTGAAGGAGGGCCGCTTCCCGCGGGGGCGATGGGCCGGGCGGGCGTCAAAACCAAAGCCGGCGTCTGCGGAGGTAATTTTACCCGGTCGCGTCCGCGTTCCGAAGCGGGAGGGGATCGCTTGACAAAACCGCTGAACTCAACTAAATTAGCTGGTTGTTTATTGCAAGGCGCCGGGGCCGTATTTCCGTCCTCCGCCGGAAGCAATTTTTGGCTACCATAATAAAAATCTAAGGAGAGTGGGTATGGCTATCATGGGCCTTCTGCTGGCGCTGGTCTGCGCGGCTTTCGCGATTTTGTACGGAGTGAAATCCAGTAAAGAAATTCTGGCTCTGCCGCCGGGCGACCAGCGTATGCAGGGCATTGCCTCCGCTATTCAAGAAGGCGCTGCCGCCTATCTGAAACGCCAATATACCACCATTGCCCTGGTGGGAGGGGCGATTTTTCTTATTCTCCTGTTTGCCTTGAGCATTGCCGCCGCCTTTGGCTTCGCTTTGGGGGCGGCTCTTTCCGGAGCCGCCGGCTTCATTGGCATGAATGTTTCCGTGCGCGCCAACGTGCGCACCACCGAGGCGGCCAAAAGCGGTCTGGCCGCGGCTATGAACGTGGCCTTCAAGGGCGGGGCCATCACCGGTTTTCTGGTGGTGGGGCTGGCTCTTCTGGGCGTGACCGGTTATTACCTGATTTTAAGCCTTGTCTACAGCGGAAGCTCTATTTCCCAGGCTGATATCATTCATCCTCTGGTGGGTCTGGGCTTCGGCGGCTCCCTTATTTCCATTTTCGCCCGCCTGGGCGGAGGCATTTTCACCAAAGGCGCGGACGTGGGCGCGGATTTGGTGGGCAAAGTAGAGGTGGGCATTCCGGAAGACGACCCCAGAAATCCGGCGGTCATAGCCGACAACGTGGGCGACAACGTGGGCGACTGCGCGGGCATGGCCGCCGACCTGTTTGAAACTTACGCGGTAACCATTATCGCCACCATGCTTCTGGGCGCCCTCCTGATCAAAGGCTCTGAAAACATGGCAGTGGTCTATCCTCTGATTCTGGGCGGCTTCTCCATTCTGGCCTCGGCCATTGGCTGCTACTTTGTAAAAATAGGCCCAGACGGCAAAATCATGCGCGCCCTGTACAAAGGCATGATGGTGGCGGGAGTTTTAGCTGCCGTGGGGTTCTTCCCCATCACTTCTTTTTTTATGGCCGACAATGCCCTGGACGCGGCCCTGGGCATCAGCGGCGGGGCCCATGCCCGCCTCTACTGCTCCGCTCTCGTCGGGCTGGCCCTCACCGCCGTCATCGTCATAGTCACTGAATTCTATACCTCCACCGAATTCAAACCGGTGCGCAATCTGGCCCAAGCTTCCCAGACCGGGCACGGCACCAATATCATTGCCGGCCTGGCCTTGTCCATGCGGGCCACCGCCCTGCCGGTGCTGGCGGTATGCTTAAGTATCTATGCTTCTTATATGCTGGCCGGGATCTACGGCGTGGCTATCGCCGCCACCGCCATGCTCTCCATGACCGGGATTGTGGTGGCCCTGGATGCTTACGGCCCCATTACCGACAACGCCGGCGGCATTGCCGAGATGTCCGAACTGCCTGACTCTGTCCGGGCCGTGACCGATCCCCTGGACGCGGTAGGCAACACCACCAAAGCGGTCACCAAAGGCTATGCCATCGGCTCCGCCGGTCTGGCCGCGCTGGTGCTGTTTGCCGACTATACCCATGCCCTGGAAACCGCCGGCCGCGTGATCAGTTTTGATCTCTCCAATCCCGCGGTAATTATCGGTCTCTTTATCGGCGGTATGGTGCCGTATATTTTCGCCGCCATGGCCATGGAATCGGTGAGCCGCTCCGCTGGCGCCGTGGTGATGGAAGTGCGCCGCCAATTCAAGGAAATTCCAGGCATTATGGACCGCTCCGCCAAACCGGATTACTCCCGGGCAGTGGATTTACTTACCCGCGCGGCTATCCGGGAAATGATCATTCCCTCTCTGCTGCCGGTGCTGGCGCCGGTGATTGTGGGCGTGGGCCTGCGCCTGCTCATGGGCCCGGACGCCGGCATTCAGGCCCTGGGCGGGTTGCTTATGGGCACTATCATCACCGGACTGTTTGTGGCCATTTCCATGACCGCGGGCGGAGGCGCCTGGGACAACGCCAAAAAATATATTGAAGACGGCAACTTCGGCGGCAAGGGGAGCGAAACCCACAAAGCGGCGGTAACCGGCGATACGGTAGGCGACCCCTATAAAGATACCGCCGGACCGGCTATTAATCCTTTAATAAAAATCATCAACATTGTGGCTCTGCTTATTGTGCCCTTGCTGGTCTGAGCCGGAAAGCCGGCGGCGAGAGCGGAGGGGCGGCGAACCGGTCCCGATGCTGCCGCCGGCGGCAAACGAGGGAATCAACCCTCTTGCGGACGATGCTTATCCGGGTAAAATAAATAAATTGCGTGATTTAAGCTGTCACCGAAAGTGATGGAGCCATGATTGAAAAATATTTGCAGGATTTTACCCTTTATCTGACTCAGGCGCGGGGGGTTGCGGAAAACACCTTGCGGGCCTATTGCCGCGATATTCTTATTCTGGATCGCTTCCTGGCCGAGGAGGGGCGGGATGATTTGAATAAATTCGATGTATTGGCGGTGCGTTCTTTTGTGGCCCGGAGGCTTAAAAGCCGCCGCCGCTCCAGCGTGGCCAGAGAACTTATGGCTGTCCGCGCCTGGGGCGACTTTCTGGTAAGCCGGGAATTGCTCAAGGTTAACCCGGCCCGTCTGGTGGCAGTGCCCAAGCAGGATCATCCCCTGCCCAAAAGGCTGAGTGTGGATGAAGCTTTTCATATTCTGGAGGCCCCTTTGCGCAGGTCCGCGGGTACAGAACGGCACGCACGCCTTAACCTGCGGGACGCGGCCATGCTGGAATTGCTTTATTCCAGCGGGCTGCGGGTAAGCGAGCTGGTGGGCCTGAATGTGAACCATGTGCGGATGGATCTGTCCTTGCTGCGGGTGGTGAAGGGCAAAGGCGGCCGGGAACGGCTGGTGCCCATAGGCGAAAAAGCTCTCCGCGCCCTGCGCGTCTGGCTAACGGCGCGGGATAGTTTTATCAGAGAGAAAAAGGAAAGCGAAGAGCCTCTGTTTGTCAGCAAAACCGGTTCACGTCTGAACGCGCGCAGCGTCCAGCGCCTCTTCAGCCGCGCCCTGGATGACGGGGCTGTGCGCACCCGCAAGCTTAGTCCCCACAGCTTACGCCACGCCATGGCCACTCATTTGCTGGAAGGCGGGGCGGATCTGCGCAGCGTGCAGGAAATGCTGGGCCATAAAAGCCTGACCACCACTCAGAAATATACCCATTTGACTTTGGATCATCTTATAAAAGTATATGACCGGGCTCATCCCCGAGCCGCGGCCGCCGAAAAGGATATTGAATGACCAGATCAACTACCGTACTGGCCTTGCACCGGGAAGGGCAAGTGGTTATGGCCGGAGACGGCCAGGTAACTTTGGGCAATACCGTGATCAAGGCCGGAGCCAGAAAAGTGCGTCGGCTGTATAAAGACAAAGTGCTGGTGGGGTTTGCCGGAGCCACCGCCGACGCCTTTACTCTGGCCGGACGCCTGGAAAATCAGCTCACCGCCCACAGCGGCAATCTGGCCCGGGCGGCGGTGGAACTGGCCCAGGAATGGCGCACCGACAAAGTCCTGCGCCGTTTGGAGGCCATGCTCCTGGCCGCTGATAAAAACAGCCTCTTTCTCCTCTCCGGAACCGGAGATGTGATTGAACCGGAACAGGGGGTGGCGGCCATAGGCTCGGGCGCTCCCTATGCCCTGGCCGCGGCCAGAGCCTTGCTGGGCCATTCCAGCCTCAGCCTAGAGGAAGTAGCCCGCCAGTCTCTGTCTATTGCCGCGGATATCTGTATTTACACCAACCACAACCTGGTGCTTGAGGTTTTGTGATTTTATGGACAAATCTTTAACTCCCCGTCAAATTGTCAATGAGCTGGACCGTTATATTATCGGCCAGGGCGAGGCCAAACGCTCGGTGGCCATTGCTCTGCGCAACCGCTGGCGGCGTCAGCAGGTGCCAGAGCCTCTGCGGGACGAAATCGCCCCCAAAAATATTATCATGATCGGGCCTACCGGAGTGGGCAAAACCGAGATTGCCCGGCGCCTGGCCAAGCTGGCTGACGCCCCTTTTTATAAAGTTGAGGCCAGCAAATTTACCGAAGTGGGCTATGTGGGCCGGGATGTGGAATCCATTATCCGCGATCTGATGGAACTGGGCGTCAATATGGTAAAGGCCAGGGAAAAGGAAACCGTGCGCCAGAAAGCGGAAGAAATCGCCGAAGAAAAACTTCTGGATATCCTGCTGCCTCCCCGCCAGAGCGGAGGGGAAAATGAAGACTCACATCTGGAAGTAGTGCGCAGCGGTGAGGAGGAAATAAACCCCACCCGGGCCAAATTGCGCAAACTGATGCACGAAGGCAAGCTGGACGAACGCTATGTGGATATAGAAGTGACCCATCAGCCCCAGATGCCTTCCATTGAAATCCTGGGCAGCGGCGAAGACATGGACAGCATCAAGGATATGCTGGCCTCATTTATGCCCAAACAGAACAAGCGGCGTAAGGTGAAGGTGCCGGAGGCTTTGGAAATACTTACCAGTGAAGAGAGCGGCCGTCTCATCGATATGGACAAGGTGGCCCAGGAAGCTCTGCGCAAAGTTCAGGAAGAAGGAATTGTATTTCTGGATGAAATAGATAAAATCGCGGGGAGAGAGAATATGAAAGGCCCGGATGTAAGCCGGGAAGGAGTGCAGCGGGATCTGCTGCCTCTGGTGGAAGGCTCCACCGTGAACACCAAATACGGCATGGTCAGGACGGATCATATTTTATTTGTGGCCGCCGGGGCTTTTCATGTATGCAGGCCTTCCGATCTCATCCCTGAATTGCAGGGCCGCTTTCCCATCCGGGTGGAACTTAAGTCTCTGAGCGAGGCTGATTTTGTCCGCATCCTGACCGAACCCCGCAACGCGCTTTTGGCGCAATATAAAGCCCTGCTGGCCACGGAAGAAGTTGATCTGGAATTTGAGCCAGGCGCTATTGCCGCTTTGGCTCAGATAGCCGCCCAGGTTAACGAAAGCAGCGAAAATATTGGCGCCAGGCGCCTGCACACCGTACTGGAGCGCTTGCTGGAGGAAATTTCCTTTGAAGCGCCCCACTGCCCCGGCCAGCGCATAGTCATTGATGAAAACTACGTGCGTTCCAGGCTGGCCGATGTGATTGGCGATAAAGATTTAAGCCAGTATATATTATAAGGCTATACTCGGATGATGTGATTTTATCTTGACAGATTGTCTTAATTTTTGAACCCGACCATGCTGAGGTAGTCCCTTTTTTTCGACAGGTAAATTCAGTTTCTTAGCTTGCCTTTTCCTTCATCAAGCTGCCTTTAGCAGGTTTTGTTCATAACACATATTGGGGTTATCCCACCCAGTTTACTGTGAGGCCGTGTCTGGTTGTAAAAATCGATCCATTGACCAATGCCGGCCCGAGCCGCAAAGCCGGTTTCGTATGCATTCAGATACACGTTTTCATATTGCAAAGATCGCCAAAGGCGTTCGGCAAAGACATTATCCATCCAGCGGCCACGGCCATCCATGGAGACATCAATGCCGTTGTCCTGTAGTATTTTCGTGAAAGCGAAACTGGTAAACTGACTCCCTTGGTAGTATTAATAGCTGGTTTGCCATATTTTTTCAAAGCCTCTTCCAAGGCCGAAACGCAAAAGTCGGTGTCCATGGTAACGGATATCGTTTGTGTTCAGGGTGAGATACACTGGTTCGCGGCTTTTGATATACCGGCGTGAGTGCCATCAGGCGCATGAGCCGGCGGACACGCTTTCTTCCTGTCTCATAGCCTTGCAATACCAGATAATCGCGCATCTGGCGCACTCCCAGGAAAGGCCATCGGGTAAAGGCCCGGTCTATTTCCCGCATCAGGGCCAGATTGTGGGCCGATATCCCTTTAGGCAGGTAGTACAACCCGGAGCGGGATACATTAAGCAGAAGACACTGTCGAACAATACTGAGCTTTCCATACTCAGTTCGGTTATCGTCTTTTCGCCGGACAGTGCGGCCAAGGCTACCTTGGCCTTGAACGTGGGGGAATGGTTTGTACGCTTGGACATCGGGTGTTCTCCTTTCATGCAAATAAGTTTACATAACTGTCCGAATTTTGGGGAATACCTCTGTAAAAAAGCTACCACTTTCATCTTTTTTCATCTTTTCTCGTTGGGAGTAAACACATCTTCATTCAGATATTCCCGATAGCGCGGCAGGACCGCCTCGGGCGGGCCGCTGTCCACGATCTTGCCGCCCTCTATCCATAAAAGCTGGCCGCAGTGTTCCACTGTGGACAGCCGGTGGGCAATGATTACGGTGGTTATGTTTTCCGGCAAGGCGTAAACCGTATTCATAATGGCTGACTCGATTGCCGAATCCAGGGCGCTGGTGGCCTCGTCCAGAATAAGCAGGGATGGGTTGGCATACAAGGCTCTGGCAATGGAAAGCCGCTGCGCCTGCCCGCCGGAAAGGCCTGTCCCCCGCTCTCCTATGGGCAGCCTGACGCCCATAGGATGAGTATCCACAATATCCAGGGCCGCGAAACGGCAGGCCTTAAGCACCCTTTCCTCATCCCAGGGCTTGCCCCACTGACTGAAAGCGACATTTTCCGCCAGGGTTCCGGGCATTATATAAGGGGTCTGGGGCACATAGCCCACCCGCAGGGAATAGGCGGCCAGCTCGGCCGGAGAGAGAGGCCTGCCGTCAACCAAAAGCTCTCCGGAGGTCGGCCGGACCAGCCCGCTGAGAATGGCGGCGATAGAGCTTTTGCCGGCGCCGGATCTGCCTATGACGCCAATACGGCTTCCGCGCTCAAGGGAAAAACACAGGTCGTGCAAACAGTCGCCCGCCCCGGACGGATAGCGGAAGCACACGTGATCGAAGACAATATTCCGGCGCAAGGCAAAGCCCGGCGCCGGCTCAACTTGAGTTTCACCCGGATTGCGCAGAACTTCTTCAATCTTCTCCAGACAAGCCAGGGCCGGATAGCGTATCCCCCGCATGGTCACCAGACAGGACAGGGAGCGGCTGAAAAGGGGCAGCACCCGCCAGGAGACTAGCATGATCATGGTAAGAATTCCGGTCATGCGGGCCATGGAGGCGTCATACAGCCAGAGCATGGCCCCCAGGGTGACCGGAATAACCAGAAATCCGACCGCCTCCAGCACCCAGACGGGAATGGGAGGCGCGATGGTGAGAAAAGCGCGGCTGGCCACCCCGCCTTGACAGGCGTCATGGAAGGTTTTGAAAAATACCGGCTGCTGCCGGTAAATAAGGACTTCCCGTATGCCGTTCATGGCGTTCAGGGTGGCCCCCGCCTCCTTGCCGCTGAACTCGGCCGAATCCGCCCCAGCCTTGTCGATGGCGCTTTTCATGCTTTTGTACAGACTTGCGGCCAGCAGCGCCACTCCCCCTATGATGAGCAGCAGAACCTCCGGGGTGGCGGTGAACATGGTCAGAAAAAGCGCCAGGGAAATAGCCGCGTAAGTGTAGACCATCATGATGTTGATGACCATGGCGCCCAATTGGCCGCGCCAGGAAAGAGCCTTGAACATGGCGTTGCCGCCCCCGCCAAGGTGCTTGATATAGGGGCTGTAGAGATAGGATCTGAAGAGCGTTTCCCCGGCAAACAGAGAAATTCCCTCGCCCAGGCGGGAGGCGGCCAGACCCACAAAAACCGACATGCCGTTTTTGACTATGATCAGCGCCACCACCGCCGAGGAGGCGACGAGGGCAAACTGGCGCGGGTCGGCGCTCAAGTCCGCCATACCGGGGAAAAGCCGGAACAGCAAAGGCATAAAGCTGAATTCCGCCAGTTTTTCCGGCGCGGCCACGCTAAGCGCCAGAAAGGAAATGGACAGAATACTTAGCACTTCCAGACAGGCCAGGATAATTATGTAGAAAAACACCCGCCAGGTGCGCCGCCGCAGCCCCAGCGGCAGGAGCGCGTAAACCCGCAGTAATTCATCAATGAATTTACGCCGCAGCTGCTGCCAAACGCGCATGGCCGTCTGTTTTCCTTTTTTTATCCGCTGCCGTCATGTTTTTATCCGTCATGGTTAAACATCTGCCCTATAATTCTGCATCCGCAGGCAACCGCCAGAGCGGGAGAGGTTCGCAGGGCGGCCCAAGCGTGACTCAGGCAGCGCCTCTTGTCCCGCCGCGCATAAAAGCGGGACCAGCGCAGGCGGCAGAGGGCCGCGCATTTCCTGCCTTCTCCTCTATTGCTTATTGCCTTAAGGCGCGGCCACCAGAGGCCGCCTTCCGGGTCATCCAGGGCGTCGCCCAGCAAATGGGCGGAACCGGCCAGAACGCGCCCACAGAGGGCATTCATTTCCGCCTCGGCCAGAGGCAGGGAGACCGGGTCAGGCAGGGAAGTCCGGCCTTCCAGGGGATCGGCCAGACCATGGCGCCGGGCCAGCCAGGAGGCCTGGGCGAAAAAGGCATAGCGCCGCCCGGCCAGGGCATTCAGCCTGACGCTGTTGCCTGGGTGAAGCCGGTAATAGAGCAGGGTTTGGGGCAGATTATCCATTTCCGTCAGAGCGTGCAGGCGCAGCCACAAATCATAATCTTCGGCTTGGGCGAAAAGTTCTCTGTATCCCCCGCATTTTTCCCAAAGCGCGCGGCGCATCATAACGCTGGAGTGGGTAAAGGGACAGCCCCAATAAAAAGCCCGCTCAATATCGCCGCCCTGGGGCTGCCTGACGGTGCGTCCCTTGCGCCCGGCCGCGTCAATATAGCGAACCGCGCCGCCCAGAAGACCAAGCGCGGGCCGGCCGGCAAAGGCGGCCATCTGGCGGGCAAAACGCTCCGGGTGCGCCACATCGTCCGCGTCCATGCGGGCAATGAATTCCCCCCGCGCCCCCTGCCAGCCTTCATTCAAACAGGCGGCCAGATTGCCTCCCTTCACTTCCGTGAATATCAGCCGCCTGTCCTGAGCGGCCATGCTCTCCAGCAGGGCGCGGGATCCGTCGCGAGAAGGGGAATAGAGGAGCATCACCTCAAAATTTTTAAAACTCTGATTTTGAATGCTCTGTATTGCCTCAGACAAAAACGGCTGAGCGTTGCGCACCGGCAGAAGTACGGATATTTTCGGCAAATGTCACCCCTTAGCTTTCCTGGCGCAAAATAATATCAACCGCGGCAGCCAAATCTTTCACCTGAAAATCAGGTTTAACTTCACCCCCATCCGCAAAAAACGCGTTTTCCCGCCCGGAAATTCCCGTAAGGACAGAGCGGCAGCCAACGTTTGCGGCGCATTGGATATCGCTTATTCTGTCGCCCACCAGCCAGCTGCGGTGCAGGTCAATATGCAAATCACAGGCGGCCCGGAACAGCATGCCGGGCGCGGGCTTGCGGCAGGCGCAGACTGTCTTCAGTTCCGGGCGCTCGCCCGGAAACCCGCGCTCAGGATGATGAGGGCAGTAATAGAGCCGGTCCAGGTATGCCCCTTCCCTTCCCAGAAGATGTTCCAGACGCGTATGCACAGCTTGCAGACCGGCCTCGTCGCACTCGCCCCGGGCCAGGACCGGCTGATTGGTGACCACTACCGCCAGCAGTCCGGCCCGGTTAAGACGGCTCACGGCCCGGGCGCTGCCGGGCACAAGCTTGAGCTGATCCGGGCCGGTGATATAACCGGCTTCCTCATTGAGTACGCCGTCCCGATCCAGAAAAACCGCCCTCTGGGGCAGGCGTAAACTGCCTTTGGCAACGCGCCCGGAAAAAATATCAGCTTCCGCGCGCTCCAGACGCTCCGGCGTGCCCACGTCCTGAATATATTCAGGGGACTTATAGCCATAGAGTTTGCTCCCTTCTTGCAACAGCAGAGGGAAAATATCCTTGGCAAAATCAATTATTCTGGGAGCGCCCCCTGCCAGATAAGCAAAATCCGCGAGCAATGATCGCTTCATAATGTACAGAGCCGCGTTGACCAGATTGGGATACTCCGCGCCCTGGGGATGAGGACAGGGGTGCAGCTTAACCACATAGCCGGACTCATCCAGTTCCAGCAAATCAGAATCCTGGGGATGAGTATTGGGATGTACCAGCAGGGAAGCGTCCGCTCCTCCGGCAAGGTGGGCGGCGTGAAAGCGTTCCAGATCAATATTGAAAAGAGTGTCGCCATACAGGATCAGCACATCCCGCGGATCAGAAGCAAGATGGGGCAAAGCGGCCAACACCGCCCCGCCCGTGCCCCGAGGTTCACCGTCATCCACCAGGCAAAGATTCAAGCCAAAGTTATTCTTTTGAGCGCAAAACTGAGCAACGCGATCCGCGCGGTGATTGACAAGGAGCAGCACCGACTCAATGCCAGAGGATTTACAGTGCAGAAGCTGACGTTCCAGCAAAGGAACGCCGGCCACCTCCACCAGGGGCTTGGGCAGACCGTTCAGGCGCGAGGCCAGGCGCGCGCCTTTGCCTCCGGCCAGGATAAGGGCTGCTTTCATCAGCATGACGGTATTTCTTCCTGCTTGGCTATTTCCTCCACCGCCCGGCTCACGGCCATGAGAGAGGAAAGGCGCGGTTTCCAGCCCAGACTGGCTGCCTTGTCCACGCAGTAACGGAATTTGGGCACATCACCCACCCAGCCGCGCCCTTCCCTGCCCAGCAGGATTTGCGCCTCCGGGCTGACCCGCTTCACCACCGCCGAAGCGATATCCGCCACCCGGCAGCCAGAGTCGTCCGGGCCGATGTTGTACAGGCTACATTTTCCATTGTCCCGGCCCGCGATAAAAAGCATGGCCTCCACCAGTTCATCTACATGCAGATAGGCTTTTTGCTGGGTTCCGTTGCCCAGCACCTCCAGCCTATCCGGATTTTCTTTAAGTTTACGGATGAAATCCAGGATAACTCCGTGAGTGGCCGGAACTCCCACCACATTGGGGAAACGGAAAATCCAGGCCTTGGCCAGAAAGCTCTCGGCCGCGGCGCTGATTAAAGCTTCCGAAGCCAGTTTCATGGCCCCGTAATTGGAAATAGGCAAAAGTGGGCCCATATCTTCACGTAAGATAACATCAGGGCCGTGATCCCCATAGACAGCCGAACTGGAGGCAAAGGCCAATTTTTTTATTCCCAGTTTTTTCATGGCTTCCAGCACCGCGTAAGTGGTCATGAACGTGTCGCGCAAATCCACCGCGGCCTCGGCAATGCCGGCCGGGATATCGGAATTGGCCGCCAGGTGCCAGAGCGCGCTGACCGGATGACGGGCGTGATATTGCGCGCACACTTCCAGAAGCGCGGCGGCGTCAGAGGCGTCGGCTTGGACAAAAGTGAGCCGCTCCTGATAAGGCAGAGTTTCAATATATTCACGCTGCCCCCGGCAGAGGTTGTCCAGCGCCAAAACATGATGCCCCTGTTCCAGAAAACAGCGGGCGAGCTTGCTGCCGATAAATCCGGCCCCGCCGGTTATGATGAGGGACATGAGGAATTTTCCTTATCTGTTTTATATATACATCGATAGAAAAATTTTTCGTAGCGTTTTCGCCTTGAAAAATACTCTCCTTCCATCTGCAATATACAAATGTTTATTTCTTCTTAAAGTAATACGATTCCAAAACATCTGATACAGTTTCGGCTACAAGCCGCTTTTCCCTGATCGCATAGGCCCTGTAGATACTCCGCAGTGGCTTGCGCAACAGTTCATTAAGCATGCTATGTTTTTTTTCTGAATTCCGGCATGGAATGAAAAGCTGGCTTACTGGCTTAGTATTTCCAAAAGGCGTTTTTTCCTGATCAAGGAATGCACGAGTGATTTCAATGAAGCTGGTTAATATATTAAGGTAATAACTTACCATTAGAGATGTATAGGGAAGGCTGAGCGCGAGAAAACCATATTCTGTTTTTTGGCCTATCGTAATTTGATAAGAATTTATCATGCACCGCTCAAGCAGTTTCTCTTCCAGCTCCGCAAGGACGCGTTGGTCGTCAAACTTCCGTAATCCCGAATGTTCAAAAGGGATATTGGGATGGATGATACAGAGGCGGATATCTATGGAATGCATTCCAGTAAACACAATGGAGTAACAACATTCTGGGGGAAGATGTGATGAGTACAGATCCTTGACTCTTGGATTTGGGCTTTCAGAAAAAGTATATGAATGCCGGCCAATGATGAACGATTGCCCTTTCGCTATTTGCAAGGCATTCCAAAAATCAACGCACCGGATATTAATATCCGATGTTTTGCTTAACGCGCCGTACTCTTGGCCTATAATATCAAAAAATTGATTACTCATTAAATCGTTGCGGACGAAAAGCATGTTATACTGAGCGTGATGCTGACAATCTCTGGCTAATAGAAAATAACCCAAACTAGTCATATACTCATACACATCCCTGTCCAACCATTGAGCTTGCCAGATATTTCTCTGCTCAACTTCAATATACAACGATCCTAATTTTCCTGATCTCAATGCCCCTTCAAGACCCTTAAGCACTTGGCGGTTCGCGCCTTCGACATCAATCCATACACAGATATTGGCGTCATCGCCGTATCCGGAGAGAATTGTATCTCCGCGCATACTTGGCACGGTAACATCTTTTTCGACATATTTGTTTTCATCGAGAAACGTCATGTCCTGTCGCGCCAGCAAGGATGAAACAAACGATACCGCCGGTTCTCCAGTTTGGGCGTCAAACATTTCTCTGAAAACTACTGTGCCGTCAGTATCAGAGACTACTCCATAACAATACTTAACTTCAAGCTTTTCAAAATCAATTTGTTTTGTAATTGCCGTGTATACAGTTTTGCTTCCTTCATAGGCAATGACATCGATTTCCGGACGGGTTTTTTTGAGTTTTTTAGAAAAATCTGCATCATGAGCTCCTATTTCAAGAGAAGCTTTGGGTTTTATTATTGATTGTAATTTTATAAATGCTTTCGCAAGTTCCGTTGCACCGTTACTTAATGCCGGGTCAACATATGAATAATGTATAGCGTGCAACAAAGACAATATCTCATTCATTTTTATACCTTTATCAACGTTAAATATTTCACCGTTCATTTTAATCCCGATCATTTTTCTTGTTGTCATACGGCTTCAGCGTCTCTGATAAAGCTGAACCACAAACCATTATTTCTTGAATGCGCAAACTCTGTAT
The DNA here is from genome assembly GCA_031267815.1 of Desulfarculales bacterium. Lineage (GTDB taxonomy): Bacteria > Desulfobacterota > Desulfarculia > Desulfarculales > Desulfarculaceae > JAIRYI01. The sequence goes on from JAIRYI010000103.1 coordinate 62,583, forward strand.
AGGCATCGTAGGAATTTACACATAAATTTTTTCATCCATGCTACTCTTGGGTTAGGATTACGGGGAGATTCTCGAGACAGGAAAATTACAGGTGCTGCCTCAGAAACCGGCTCCTGTTGGGGAGAAGTGAAAACTATCTCATCTGAATCCAGATAAATAACGTTTTCAGAAACCAGAGAATAATAGCCTGATTTTTGCTTATAAGCGCATTCCATATTAACTGGGCTTCCTCAATTTTTTATTGATAATCTCACTGTTGATGACGTATTTAAAAAGTTCATTGTAATGACGTTTATCTTCTGTTTTAGATGAGGATTTCATCGTGTTAAAGATTCTTTTGCCGATTGAGAAAAAATACTTCATAAACGCAACAGGATGAAAAATAACTTTATGAACCAGCTTTTCAGGTTTGGATTTTATTTTGGCAATAGCTTTTCGCCTGTAAGAAAGCCACCATAACTTATGATGGATAGCTTCATCCCACAAATTGCACGAGTTTAATATGCCCAGTAAGGCGCGAATATAATTTTTCCCGCCAATACAGCGAGGATCCAGACGCGAAAAGAAAATCCAGCGAAGATGCCTCAGAAGAATCAATCCCAATTTTTTATGGGGATAGATTTGTTGAGCCGAACTACATATGCGCCGGGCTGCGCGACAGAATTCCCCGAACGCGGCTGAAAGAGTATTGTCATCTAAATATTGGGAATTATCCCTCTGATCAATTACCAGCAAAGCATCTCGTGAAAGAGATACACCCAGTTGTTCAAAAGCGCGACCCATCAGCAATACTTGCATATCACGAGTCGCATAATAGGTTTTGAGTTTACTGGTTTTAGATTCATGATCGCGATAAAGCAAAAGTGTTTGTGGTACGGCGCTGAATTTCAAATATTTTGTGGCGCGCTGCCATAATTCCATATCTTCATTGGCATTGCAGGCCGGTGCATAATAAAAACCGTGATACTCAAAATCGGCTTTACGCCACATGACAGTCGGATGCACTATAGGAGTACCGATTATTAACTGACACGAAACAATTTCAGGATCTTCCACTGAAGTTATTTTGGTAAATGAATCCTGAAATAGATAGGCTGATGAACTACATAAAGAAATATTCAGATTTTTTTCCAGAAATGTATACTGTGTGTACAATCTATGAGGAAGGGCAATATCGTCAGCATCCATACGAGCGATATATTTTCCTCGCGCCTTTTTCAGCCCCAGGTTAAGACTGGTGGAGATGTTGCCGTTAGGGGTCTCATCAGGCACAACAATAATGCGTGGGTCATGGAAAGACTGCAGAATAGACAAAGTTCTATCTTTTGAGCCACCATCTACCACAATGAGTTCAAAATCGGTAAACGTTTGTTCAAGAATGGAGACAATCGCTTCTTCCAGGTAGGTTTCGGCGTTCATGGTGGGCATTACGACAGATATAGCAGGTGTATGCGATGATGAAAAATTCATTGCCAACATGAGAGTCCATTTTTTATTATTTTCCCGCCATTCGGGAAAACCCATGAAATAGAGAGGAGAATTCCAAAATTTTTCTGGACCATACGAGTGTATTATTTTGGCGCTATTTTGCTGTATAGCTAAATCTGTTATAGTTTTTCTCTTAATAAAGTTTTCTTTTGCAATAATTGATTCAAGTTCGTAATAAGGGTGACGGCAATATTCACCAAGAGAAATTGGATATGGATGTATGGAAAACTTTTGTAGTAAAAGATTCAATATCCCTTGATCAGGCCACTTTAAATAATCCCCGTATGCTATTGTCGCATCATGGAGCCATCGGTACATATTCTCCCAGTTGGGGAGATTCTTTGATACGACAAGAATCCCTGAATTATATAAATCCGAATTCATATTAAATCCAGGGACTGGTTTAGTAAAGTTGTGAGCATTGATAAACCATTTTCGGGGAACAGGACACATGCCTAAACCAGCTTTCGCAGCTTCCATGACCATATCCGTTATATCACCTTGCACCAGAATATCTACATCATTCCAGATAACTACATCGTATTCAGCAAGGAGTTTAAAGCATTCGTAATGCGCAAACATCATAGCCGTATAGGTAACAGAAATTTCATTAGAGATACGCATGTCTGTATCAGAAAAATTATATAAAATAAAATTACATGGCGTTATCTGGTTCAATAGGTTTTGCTCGGTATCGGAAATGCCGTCATGATAAACAATAGTATTTTCTAAAATATTCGGACTGTATTTTTTGAAGCCTAATAATGTGTTTGCCAACGCAAAAGTAAAACCTGTGCTTACACCAAATATTAATGCGATCTTCGACAGTTGAGGTTGGGTGGGCATAGCTGCTCCGTATGAGAAAAAATTTTAACGTTTAACGTTGCTCTGCGGCGTTGCCGTTAAAGCGCATTATTTTACGCAAAAAAATCTTCTCCTTTTGAAAGTCATGGACATAATTAAAATTACTGACACCATCACCAATCTGGCAATAATTGTCTACATAAGGCACATCATCATTTTTGTACGAAAATCCATATGTGTCGGTAGCCATGAAATCCGATTTTATCGTTTTTAACCATGTCAGCAAAACCGTGCCCACAGAAGGCATTGGATGCCGCATCTTTCTGCGTATATCCATAATCAAGTCAGGCGGAGGAGAAAAGAGTTGAATATTTGAAGAAAAAATCAGATCATGTAAAACTTCTACAAGCTCCCCGCTGTACACTTTGTAAAGATCCAGAGGATGGGTGATAATGATATCAGCCCAAGGCGGGAGAAAGTCGGAATTCAAATAAGCTGTCCTGACCCAAACAGTGATTTTCTTCCCATAATCATCTGGATAGTCAGTAATTTTTCCCCGGTTGAAGCGAATGACAATATCATGCCCGTCTATTTCTTTTCCCTTGCCTAAACTTAATTCCTGCGGCCCGTTACCCACCACGGCAACGGTTTTTCCCTTGAGCATATTCTCCAATATCTTGTCGTCACGATTGCGGATGATATGTTCCCAGATATCAGCGGCCTTTGAAATTAAAAGAGTTGAATACCCAGATTCCCTGGCCAGATGAGCAACGGCAAAAAATAATTCTAGGGTATCAGTTCCAAACAGCTTGATATATCGATGAAGAACTTCAGCAGCCTTTTCCCGGCGGCCCAAAATGAGCAAAGCATTGATATAAGTCTGCCATGTCGCTCTGTAGCTGATATTCTCGGCATAAGGATGCTGCTCAAATTCTGTACAAAGCGCAAACATTTCCTCTAAATTAGGCTGCGCTCCGTAGTAAAGAAAGTCAATATACCGGACAAATATCTGAAAATTTTCCGGAAAAATTCGTAGTAATTCACAAAAGATATTTTTGGCTGAATCGCACGGATAATGACTTGATGATTGGATTGTGTCCAGCATGACCTGGATAAAAAGTTCCGACAACAGCCTATTGTCTCCAAATTTTCTATAAGGACCATATCTCAATGACTCTATAACATTCTTTGAAAACGCAAGCTCTTTTTTAAGAACCGAGACAAGATCAGGATTGATTTCCTTCAATAGCAATAAGTGGCGTGTTGTGCGAGTAATTTCTTCGATCTTGGCTAACGAACCATAATATTCTTTATTTTTTATCTCATCCAGGATACGCAAAATTTCTTTTTGGCATATTGCTGATTCATGTATTTGATCGCGCATCCTGATAAGCGTTTTTGGAAAAAATAATATTCTTTTTAGCGTTTTAATCATGATAATAAAATTACTCATTGTATGGATAACAAGTATATTGCGTGATCATGGTAGATCATTTGCGTCTATAGGCAATTCAGGCTTTGGAGTTCGTATCTTTGCCAATAACTCATTAAAAAACATGCTGATTAATAAAATAGTTCCGACAATTATAAATATTCCATAACGAAAATCAGCACTGGGAATAATAATGACCAATGATGTATTTGCGAGAACCATCACATAAATGATAAATGCTTTTTTAATCTGACCAGTATTCCTTTTGATTATGCAAATAGCTATAATGGCAACTGATGACAGCGCTATATAAAACCAAAATTTGAAAATCAATTGAAATGATCCCCAAATACTATATAGAGTATGGTTTAATTTCGAATAATTAAATTCATACCGTAATTTCTGTAATTCTTTAAAATGAGGGAATTGCTGAGGGTAAGCAGATTGTGATAAATAACTTCTTGGCATACCGTTAATACCTAAAAAAATTTTTGCTATTTCGTATCTATGTTTTAAAAATGCCATAGGGTTAGCCATAATAGCGTTGAGCCATATCATATACGTCTCCCCGGCTCGTTTATACAAAATACCCATATTAATCCTTGTGTCGCTGTCGGCACGAAGAAAATCGTCTGGAGTTAAAGAGTTAAACCATTGGTTTTTCCACGGGAAATCTGAAGCGTCATATTGGGCCTGCCGTTCACTGATACATATCTTTTCCTCAAGAAGAATAAAGCAGTCATTATTTAAATATTTGTTAATTCCAATAATATCCCATACCATGCCACATATTTCCGGGTGCGGAAACGGATTTCCAAGGCCCAAAAATCTGTGAATAGATGGATTAATCATCAAAGATGAAAAAAATAAAATTATCAATAAAGCAATACGAAAAAACCGTTTAAACTTTGTACTATTGAATGCCGTAATCAGCATCAGTCCGAATAAAATTGGAAAGGCCACAATCAAATAGTCAACTCTTACGGCAATACAGCCGGCACAAAATAATACAGAAAATACTGCCTGACGGTAACAGAATCTGTCTATGCAATTGAAACAAAAAATTAATGCGCACAAAGCAAAAGTTACCGCCCAAGGCTCCTTTAAAAAAGAACACATTACCCCTAACCAAATAGAAGGCCAGAGAGTCAATCCCAAAAATGCTACTATCCGAAACTTAGTAAAGTGATATTTGGAAATAAAATATGCGCTGATTACAAAAAATATAAGCTGCGCAACCCATATTAAATCTATATTTCCCAATGCCAGATATAAGATAGACCAAAGAAGCGTCAGAAATGAAGAATGCCAACCGCTCCCAGAAGTAAGGGAAACAGCATCATTCAACATTCCAGATGAATCAGGATTTAAATAACCTGGGAAAAAAGCGTTAAGGTTGAATATGATAACGCCAACAGGCAAAATCAAATTCCGTATATCCATAACTAAATGTAAACGTTTCATTTTTCTTTCATGCCAGATATTTTAATCCGATTATTTATAAAAATATTCTATTTATGTATAACAGCATTGCAGGAAAAAAATAAATTCATATCTATAGATGCTATAGGGCAAGGCCACCAATATTCATATTTCTGGGGGGAAGAAATGTAATGACGTAAAAAAGCAATAAGATTTATCACCGAGTTTACATGTTCACGGGCCATAATATAGTCGTAAGCTATCCCCTTGTTTAAAGCATTTTTTCTGGGTCCTAAACGCCTTCCCATTCGCCATGCTAATCCAGGGTCTGTGGGAATAAGGACAGATAACATACCGCCATTTTTGATAACCCGCAGCCACTCTTGAATCGCTAAATGTGGTTCATAAATATGTTCCAAAACGTGTACGGCAATTAAACGGTCAAAATAAGAATCATCATAGCCTAGATTTTTAGCATCTTGAATTTCATATCTAAGTTTTCCCTTATGTATATTGCTATTTTTAGCTTTTGCCTCTTGCAATAAACATGTATTTACATCAGATAAAATATATTGATCAAACGAATGTTTTATAAAAGGTAAGTGTCTGCCAGATCCAGCGCCGATTTCTAATACCCGTGAATAGTGTTTTTGCGAAGATATATTTTTTTCGGCAAATTTGTGGCCTGCCTGCATTGCCCATGAACGCAATGAATTTTTCTCATAACTATCAGCATTATATAATAATCTTGATTGTCTGTTTTGATAATCAAGCCAAGCTTTGTCATCAAAATTATTCATATGAAGATAGCCTCTTTTTTCTACCGCCAATATGAGATATGGCAGTGTCCGTTGTTACATCAGCATACAACAACAAATTCGAGGTAAACTTTAAGAAAGTAACAGTAAAAATAGTATATTTTTTTAACTCCAAGGTGCGGGCAATTTTTTTTAGCGCATCTTGATCTAATAAATTCAGATTTTCTTCTTTGGCGAATAAATGCAACCCTAGCATTTTAAGTATCTCTCTGTGGATTGGTACTGGAAGCCAGTGCAACATTGGTAAACATGTATGCAATTCTATGGGATGCCAACGATTGGGCGTGGTAATAAAAACATGCCGGCGCGATACCCGGCAACACTCTTTTATAAATATTAGCTGATTATCATAAGAGCCAACATGTTCCAAGGTGGCGGAAGAAAACACTAAATCAAAGCTTTTGTCCGCAAAAGGCATAGCGCGGCCATCACCCTGGACAAAATGTAAACCAGGATAATCTTGCTCCATCCAAGCCCCGTCTTGGTCGCTAAGGGCAGTTATTATTCTTTTACAGGGGAACCAATTTTCAAAAAAGTTATTTTCACGACGAGACTTATCCGCGGTTATTCCGACATCCAATACTTTCTGTAATTCAGCAAACTCAACAACCGCGCTTAATTGATGAAAAATTTTACGTCTCACCCGCAAAGCCTCCCGGCTGCCCCATTCACCCGCAAACACACTGTAATATTTATGATTGATTTTAGCTGACATAATCAATTTTTTTTGTAGCGCGGTGTTATATGACGCTGAATATTTTTTTCTGTATCCAAGCGGCGGTGATAAGCAATTGAGTCTAGATTAAGACCTACGCCAAAAGTCACCACGGCAATTACTTCGATACCGGTTGCCAATACCGCCAGGGGCAAATGCTGGATATATCCTGTGTTAAAAAATTCCCAAATAACCGGCAATCCCAGCATGAAACCAAGAAATGCTAATAAAACAGCTAGCAGGGTAAAAAATGATAACGGTTTATAATAGCGAAATAAATTAAAAATAGTTTTAAGGACACGCATACCATCTCTATAAGTTCTGAGCTTAGAGTAGCTGCCCACAGGACGATTAGTATACCGTATGGGTATATCAACTATATTAAATCTGAACAGAGCGGCAAAAATGGTCATCTCAGTTTCAATCTGAAATCCTTCCGCTAATACTGGATAAGTTTTGACAAAAGTGCGGCTCAAAGCTCGATAACCGGTCATAATATCAGCAATATTAGATTTTGAGACGTAATTCACCAATCTTTGCACCAGCCAGTTGCCAAAATTATGAAGAGGTCTCTTATTTTCTCTATCATAATCGCCTGCGGAAAGGCGGTCGCCATTTACCATATCAGCCCTGCCTTCGGCCACAGGAGCTATAAGTTCATTAATCTGATCGGGCGGATAAGTCATATCCGCATCCGCCATGACATAGATATCCGCATCAATTTCCAAAAAGGCCCGCCGCATGGCATTGCCCTTACCTTGGCGAAATTCCTGTATGATACCACCTGTCATATTTAAACGGTCCATCATTTCCGAGGCAAACTCCACCGTGCGATCACTGGAATTATTATTTACTACATAAATGCGCGCCGATGGCATTGCCTTATGAAAAGCTTCAATTGTCGCGGCAATAGTTAGTTCTTCATTATAAGCAGGCAAAATAATAGCTATATCTAACACAGATTGAGCCTCACCCGTTTTTGTTTGATGTGGCTAGTGAATTTAAAATAACCTTACTGAGCTTATTTTTCGAATTTTCATCATATTTGAATACGGCAAATTCGCATGTTTTGCATGGAGCGGCGTCTGCCCCATTGTATTGGGCGCATCGCGCTCTCCACATTATGATTTTTGGAGAAGAAAAAATACTTTTAAGAGAGTTTTCAAATACTGAACCGATGATAAAATTTTTATGATTTACAACATCAGAGCGAATATTACAACATGGAACAACATTGCCGTTATAATCAATGTACATATGGCAAAAAGGAACCCAGCAGGGCGATTTTCTGCTGAACGGCTCGGAGGTTGCGATGAGTTCAGCGCGACTGATGCCGCTTTGCTTGAAATTAAATGTCGCAATGGATATGGTCATATTATCCAGTTTTGTTTCTTTGCGACCGCATATATCATCAGGTTCATAAGTCCATTGAAATTCAAGCCCTGTCTTTTTTTCCCGTGATTCAATCCGTCTCGTTATATTTTCCAGCGTGAAATCTTCATTTCTGGCAAAATAGGCCTGGATGGCAAGATTATTCAAACCGGCGTCCGCAAGTTGCTTAAGTAATAACGGAGTGACATAATCACCATTGCTATTTGTTGTCAAAAATGCATACGGAAGATATTTGCGCGCCTGGGCAATTCTCTGAAGAATGACTGGATTAGATAATGGCTCATTGTACCTGCTGTATGTAATCGTTTCAGAGTAGTCTATTTCCTGCAATTGGCTAAGAATGGAAAGATATGTCTCCTCGGGTAGAAATATATTGCTGGTATGGCGGTCAATAAAGTAATTAGGACAAAAATAGCACTGCCGGTTACAATAGGAAAAAACCTCGATTTCAATAAGCATTAAGGAGTTTTTCAGAAGATCATACTGGTCTTGTTCATCTTTCAATGGGATAAAATGAGCAGGAGACACGCGGTCGAAAAAAGTATCAAGATCGTATTGGGCAGCCATTTTGATTATTGTTCCAGCAACGCCTTGGCGATTTTAAAATCAAGAGATGTATCTATATCAATACTTTTTTCCTTGGGCACGATATAAAGATACGAGTTTAATCCAAAATGAAATTCCCATTCGATCATTTTTTCCCGGGGAGCGATAAAAAAAGCGTTGATAATAACACTCCATTCCGGCAAGTCTTGCGATCTGCGGTGTCCTGTCCTGCCGAGACCAAAGTTGAGAGGCTTTTTCCCATCCCACAAGAATTCTTTGAAACTATATGCGGAAATAACTCCATCATACTGATGCGTCTCAAGCACTAATTCTTTGTATTTTCTTATTGCGTCCACATAGAAGGGGGCATCAACCAGAGGGCATACACATGGAGCCCATAAAATATTTTCTGTTTCAAAACTGGAGGCAAGGTAGGCTACAAGTTCCGCATAGTTTTTTGTCTTCTCATCGCAATACTCGGGAGGGCGAACATGTGTTTCTACGCCTTCAGATCTGGCCATTTCCAGCATAATATCGCAGTCTGTGGATACGATGATGGAATCTATCGATGGGACCTCTTTTAACTGCCGGATCTTTCTAATCAGTATATTGCTGTCGCCAAATTCAAGAATATGCTTATTAGGCAGCCTAATACTGCCCTTACGGGCTGCAATTATTGCGGTTAAATTCTTCATTATATCGCTCCTTGATTTATGATTACCAAGATTTTAAAATAGTTTTTCTGTCAACTATGTCCATAGTAGTGATGTCTTTATCCTCATAGAAAGAATCATCTTTAACATGGGTTGTGGAGATTTCTTCAAATATCGCACCAAGCTCGCTGCTAAAAGCATGTTTCACGCCACGAGGAACAGTTATAAAATCGCCAGGCTGTAACAAAAATTTTTCGTCATTCATAACAAGTTTGAGTTCTCCGGCAAGAACTTGAAAACTCTCTTCCTTTTTCTTGTGATGGTGAGACGGATGTTGCTGCTTCGGCAATACAATGATAATCTTTTTACAATATTCCCTGTTGACAACATTAACGATTATGGCTCCCCATTCTCTAAAATGTTTACGTCCATAATGATGGGAAAATTCAAATTCAGTATTGTTATTCAAGGCTATTTGATACTCCATGAGCATTCCCTTAGCTTCATGCACCACACTTCTGAAAACGGAAGAATCCCCCCCCCCTGGAATCTGAAATGCGATGGGGGCATTGACGGTATAATCTTTGTCAGCGGTCATCCAGGGCTTAAATGCGCCGCTGCTAAGTTGGTCAGACAACAACGGCATGGCAAAAAAAGTATTCATCCCGGATAACAATTCTCCTTTTTTTATATTTTCCCGCGCAAAAACGCCACGGCCCAACGAGTCAAGAGAGTCTTTTTCTTTTTGCAGGATTTCTTTGCTGGCATAGACTTTGGCGCCGCCACAGATTTCCCAGGTTTTTTGTATCGCCTTTATCCATTCCTCGGCCTCATGTGGATTCATCGAATAGCCATTGAGCGTTATGGAGTCGGTGGGAAGGCCAATATGTCGTTCAAAAATTTTAGCTCCTTTGGCAACGGCAATTTTGACAACATCAAATTCTGTTGGCGCTTCATGACCGGAATAGCCAATCGTAATGTCCGGATAACGCTTTTTCATACGATCCAGAAAGTTCATTTGAGCTATATCATGAGGCAAGGGATATAGCGCCACACAATGCAGAAGGGCAAAATTGACGTAGCGGTGGGTATAAAAATTATACACTTTATCGATCGAAGCGAGCGATAATCCTCCGGTGGAGACAATAACAGGTTTACCTGCGGAGGCAATTTTTTCATGCAGAGGCCAGTCCAAGGCACTGCAACTTGCAACCTTTAAAATATCTATGTCATGATCTATGCACAGATCTACAGACGCTTCGTCAAAGGGAGTACACATGACAAGCATACGACAGGCTTTTATAGCATTTACCATTTTATGAAAATCTTCGGCAGAAAGCATGGTACTCATAAACCTTTCCACGTGCGGAATATCGGTTTTGTTTCTGTAGTCTGGATGAATGAATTCTGGAAGATTTCGGTATTGTAACTTTATGGCCGCATTGATTTTATATTTTTTTGCTAAAGATTCATAAACTTCTATTATTGCCAGAGCATGGTTTATATCGCCTTGGTGATTGTTTGCCATTTCAAATATAAATAAATTGTCAAATTCGTTTTCTTTCATTTCACTTCACTACTGTTCCGCAACGTTAAAATATGCTTTCCAGCACCCGCATGGTCATGTGATCCAGCATCATATGAATATCTTCCACCACCTGCATATCGGAAATATTCACATGCACGCAGTGCCGGGCGATCTTTTTCAGCTTACCTCCGTCATAGCCCACCAGGGCCAGAGTAACCGCCTGATGGGCATTGGCGTATTCCAGCGCCTTAAGCACATTGGCGGAATTGCCGCTGCCGGATATGCCGATAACCAGATCCCCGGCCTGGAGAAAATTCTTCAATTGCTCCACAAAAACCGCTTCATAGCCCACATCATTGGCATAGGCCATGAGCGCCGGGACATTATCATTCAAACAGATAAACTTGTACTTGCGCTTGCGCCCGTAGCTTAAACCCTTGTTAAAATCACAGACAAAATGCGAGGCGGTGGCCGCGCTGCCTCCGTTGCCCATAATGAATATCTGCCGCCCCGTTTCACAGGCCTCACGCAGCAATCCGGCAAAGGCAACCAATTCCCCTCGGTTGAGAGAGGCCAGCTGCTGCTGCAACCTGCTCAGATAAGTCTCAATGGAATCCAGAAATTCCGATGATTCATCTATACCCAGGGGCAGCATTTCGGCTTTAAGATTGCGCATTTTCATTTCTCCCTGAACCAAGTCAGCACCTGCGTTTATGCCCATCCGCCTTATTAGGGGCGGAATGAAATTTAAAAATGCATCAGCCGGGCGGAAAACATCCGCCAGCGATAGGCCGCTGTCCGCAAACCGTGCTTTGGCAGCTCCCGCGCCAGAGCCGCCAGGGGATAGGCGACATTGGCCAGACGGAACCACCAAGGCAAGGCATGTTTGCGCAGCAGATACATGCGTCCGCGGGCATAGGCTTTCACCTTGGCGGCCAGGGAAGGATCGCTGAAATCCACCACAGGATGGCGCACCAGCACCGAAGGCGCGCGCAGCACGGTAAAACCGGCTTCCAAAGCCCGCAAAACGTAATCCGTATCTTCCCCGCTGCCATAGGGCAGGCCCGTGCCCGCCCCCAAAGTCTCGTCAAAAAACCCAAGGCGGCGCACGCAGGCGCCGCGGTAAAATTGCAAAAATGTTTCACTGCAGCCAAACAGCAGATAACGGTTCAGCGCGCCGGCAACCGTGGTCTGGCTCATCTCCGCTATGGCCTCATCCAAGCCCGCTTTGCTTGCCAGCAGCGCGCCGGCCCGAGGGTGGGAATGAAAAAAAGCGACGGCCGCGGACAGAGTATGGGGCGTATACACGCAGTCATCATCAGGGAAAGATATAATCTCACCTTGCAGCAGGGGCATCCCCAGATTGCGGGCCCGGGAAATCCCGCAGGGCGGCACAGACAGGGACTGTATGTTCAGCTTGGCCTGAAACGCCTCGGTCAGAGAAGCGGCGGCGGATGCGCATGATTGCTCGTGAACAAAGATGACCTCGAAATTCCTGTACTCCTGGTCCGCCAGGCTGCGAAACAGGCGCTCCGCCAAAATCAGGCGGTTGGTGGTGACCACCAGGAGAGAGCATTTCACGCGTTCACCTCATAATGGATGAGGGATGTGCCCTGGTTTTCGAATTGAAAGGGAGTTTCCCGCAACCCGCTTAAGGCTTTGCGCACCCGGCTATGGTTTTCTTCCTTAACATAGAAAAGCAGAAACCCACCTCCCCCGGCGCCCAGAAGTTTGCCGCCGGCGGCGCCGTTTTGCCGGGCCGTCTCGTAGCAGGAGTTAACCGCCTCATCACTGACGCCGGGCGCCAGTTCTTTTTTCCGCATCCAGCCTTCATGGAGAATTTCCCCCATGGCGTCGATGTTGTTGCGCAGCAGTTCTTCCCGTAAGGCGGCGGCCAGAGCGGTCATGTGCTGCAGGTTTTCCCTGCTCCGGAGGGTTAGGATATTTTCTTTCTGTTGCGCCAGCACGCTTGCGGCATTACGGCTTTTACCGGTATAAAAAAGCAGCAGGTTGCCTTGCAAACGCCGGTATCCCCGGGAAGTCATAGGCAATTTTTCCACCTGGACGGTATCGTCGGGATTAAAGCGGATAAAATTCAAGCCGCCGCAGGCGCAGGCATACTGATCCTGTTTGCCTATGGGTTCGCCCAGCACATCTATTTCCAGACGCGCCGCCTGCTCGGCCATGGCCTCCCGTGACATGTAAGTCTGATTATAAACATTACAAAGATGGATGAGGCCGACGGTAAAGGCGGAGGAAGAACCGAGGCCGGTGCCGGCCGGGATGTCGGCGCTGGAATTAAAGTCCACCCCTTTGATGGCGTAACAGCGGAACACTTCCCGGATAATACTGTGTTCGATTTGTTCCAGGCTATCCTTTTGTTCCGATTGGGAATATTTGAGCAGATATCCGTCCTGGGAAAAATAGGGATGCATGGACAGGTAAATGAATTTATCAATGCTGACGCTTAAGACCGCGCCCCCGAAACGGGTGTAAAAATCCCGGAGATCGCTGCCGCCGCCGGCAAAACTGATGCGCAGGGGAGTTCTGGTAATGATCACGAGAACGCTCCTGACGTCAAAGCAAAATTGCCCTGAGCCGGTTTTGATTCAAGAACAGAACAGGCTTGCCCCCTGCCCTGGGCCGCACGGCAAAAACGGCGCGCCCATGAAGAGGCAGACTTGGAAATTACAGAGGAAGAGGCAAAGAACAGCCCCCAACCGGATCGGTCAACACCTGAACCAGGGTTTAAAAATAATAGGGGGGGGGGGGGGGTAACACGGCGTAATAACTGATGAAATCGCCAGATCGAGATGAAACGGGAGCAAGGAGAGACAGCAAGCGCCCCGCTTTGCGGAGAGAATATTCAAGCGTTATTGTCCAGATTGTCCGGGCCGCTGTCCGCGCTATTATCCCACCCCGCCTTACCGCAGGACAGTCACCCCTGACTCCCCGGATTAATGAGGAGGAAATTCGCCCCTTCCCTATCATCTGAACCTTTCTGTCCATGCGCCTTAAGGGCGCACTCCAGCACATTGTAATATTCCGGCCCTGGGCCTTAAATAATCGTGTTAGTATTTTATCATACAGCTTTTGCCAAGGAAAGCTTTTTTTTGATTTTTTCGCGGGCCGCAAGCTGAGCGCACGGAAAAAATACCCTGCCTGCCTGAGGCAGGGTTTATATTCTCCTTTCAAGTCCGAAACGCATGCTGATTTGCGTTCTTGACTGTTAAATAACTCTGCTGGTATTTTGCGTCATCAATGTCTTTATTTGCAAGATTCTGAGTCAATGGGACGCCTAACATGACTTCATCATTACTTTAATTAACAATCTCAAGTCGTTATATTGGCCGCACTGTAATTGCGATACATATTACGCATACAATTATGTATATAATTAGTTGACAATATGGCATCAATGATATAACTTTAGGGTCAGGAGGTGTACCATGAATTTTTATAGCGCCCGTGATTTAAGAACCATACCCAAACAAATATGGAACGACCTGAACGCCGATGGTGAAGTGGTCATAACCAATAATGGCAAGCCGACTGCCTTGCTGCTGAACATAACTGGAGACAGCTTTGAAGAGGTTGTGAAAGCCGTTCGTCAAGCCAGGGCGGCAATCGCTTTTAACAACATGCGCAGTAAAGCTGAAAGCCATGGATTCATGTCCAATGAGGATATTGAAGCTGAAATTCAGGCCTGCCGCGAAGAGAAAAAACGCAGTTAAATGCTGGTTGTATTGGATACAAATATCATAGTCTCAGCGCTATGGTCACGAAATGGTGAACCAGCCAAAATAATGGCTCTAGCTTTGCATGGATTCATCAAACCATGCTATGATCAGCGGATTTTTACAGACTATAAAGAAGTACTGAAAAGGCCGAAATTTAATTTTACTGCCTGGGAGATAGCTGGCCTTTTGTCGCAGATTGAGCATCAAGGCTGCTCTGTTGTTGCCGAGCCTTTGCGCCTTTCTTTTATTGACGAAGATGATCTAAAATTTTTTGAGGTGGCCCGGCATTGCAAGGCTGGATTAATCACTGGTAACTTACGGCATTATCCCGATGACCCTATCGTCATGTCCGTTGCCAATTTCCTGTCCATGTATTTTGGGGATAATGCTGATGGTAATTCCGGTCAGGACACCACCCCTACCCCAAAAGGACAAACAGAAGAATAAGCTGTACCAGTCCATAATGGCAAACAAGGACAAAAAGCCTTTACGCATGGGGATATAGGTTATATCAGCACACCATGTTAAGTCAGGCGGAAGGGTAAGCAATTGCCATACTCAATCATAATAAGCCGGAAGCTTATCTGCTTTCCGCCAAACATTATGAAAGACTGTTAGAGCTTCTGGAAGACGTTGAAGACGGCAGGCTAATATTGCAGCGCGCTAAAGGACCTTTTGGGGAAGTGGATATCAATGGACTATAAACTGCGGTTCCATGAACTGGCTTTACAGGAATGGAATAAGCTTGACAAGAGTCTGCGTGAGCAATTCAAGAAAAAATTGGCGGAACGATTGAAGCATCCCCTCGTTCCTTCAGCAGCTTTGTCTGGTATGCCTGATTGCTATAAGATTAAGTTGCGGCAAGCCGGTTACCGGATTGTCTATCGGATTGAGGATGATATTATTTTTGTCACTGTTATTGCGATAGGCAAACATGACAAATCAACATCATATGACGCAGCTAAAAAACGAGTTCTTGGATAACCGTCACGAACGGTAATTTTTAACCTCCTGAGCCACCCGGCCGCCCAATTCATAGCAGGACCGCAACACCTCGCGGGTGGGAACCCATTGGTGGCGCAAACCTTGGTCGGCCAATTGGAAATTCATAATTATGGACAGACCCTTTTCTTCCGGCCAATAAATATCGTCATGAGCGCCGTTCGAGCAGTTTGACCGCCCAATGCCCGCTCCTGTCCGAACCAACGCGCTCAATAAATCCCGCATCTTTCAGCGTCTTGATGTTTTTCTTGACGTTCCGCTCATTGATTCCCAATTCAACGGAAATTGCTTTCGCCGTCATTCGCGGATTTAACGCAAGCAATTTGAGAATCCAATTTTGAGTGTCATTTACAGTGTCGCTATCAGTGTCTTTTGCGATAGCAATGGCATCAATAAAAAATGTAACGCTGACCTCGCCCGGCGATACTTCGAACAGCGGCTCGCGCTTGCCGGCGTCCTTACAAGCATTGATTATTCGCTCAATCCCGCGCCCCCACGTTTCGATATAGCCCGCCCGATAGAAAACATAGGCGATTTTCGGATTATAGGGGCGCGACCTGTGCTTTTTCAGCAGATTATCGACCGTCCAAGTTTCGGGCAATCTGCCATCGTTATAGATGATAACGCAGTCGGGGAACACCTTGATTTGTATGGGTATACCCGTTGTGTAGTCGCGGTGGACAATGGCATTGAAGATGGCTTCGCGCAAAGCGGGGCGCGGTATAGGGTAGTCCGTGACGCGCAGTATCCCCTCGTAGCTAATAATACCCTTGAAATACTTGCGATAAATCGTGTCCACGATTTGGTCAGCCACCGTTATCAGCGAGCCGTGGAACTCGTCCTGATAAATCAAATCCGCGCCTGTTTCAAAATATCCGACTTTGACGAAAGCGCCGAACACATATCTTTCCGGATTATGGTGGAATAATAGGATGGCAGCGCGGGTAAGTTCTCCTTTTTCAGTGAGCAACAGGCTATCAAGCAATTCGGCATCGCTCATTTCCAAGTCGGCTTTCTGCAAGCGTTCGCTTGAGACAGCTTTTTCACGGAACGCACGAAATGCGGACGTATCCAAATCTGAAACTTTGACATTTGGGATAGCCATACCATCCCAAGTTTTTCCCAGACGGCGCAAAATAAAATGATCAAGCTCGCTCCCGCCCAATTCTTGTGTCGTGCTGCCGGAGCGGATATAATGCCGCCCTCGAAAACTAACCGGCGTATTGCTCGCATCTACGCTGACGGCAATATACTGCTTGCCGTCCTCAGTCAGCAACTCGACGGATGGAACTATGCCCAAAGCGTGACGTATAATATTCGGAAGTTCTTCAAGAAGTTCTTTGGCGTTATCAACCCCGACTACAACTCCGCTATTATCGCGGCCAATTTCGAGCATACCGCCTTGCGCGTTGGCAAGACCGCAAAGCCCTTTGAGGAACTCATCGCGCCATTGGCGCTTCCACTCGGTCTTTTGGTTTTCCACGCCCTATCCTCCCTTACTGAATTGCGAGCATCCATACTCATCGTCAACAGCTTCACCCATTCATGTTTTCTTGCTCTGCTCTTTAGCCTGCCTTGCAGTTTTCGTGCGTCTGTCTATCGGCTTTGCCGCCGACTTGAGCATTAACCAGACATCACTCCTCTTGGTCGCGCCTTCAATCAGCCCTCTCTCGCAGAGCGTTTGCACCTGGCGCACTTTCACGCCCCAAAAATCCACTGCTTCCTTTGTGGTCATACAGTCCATATTATGGACAGACCCGGCTCTACTGTGGGAGGTGGTCTTCAATAAGCCTACAACGCAGTGTCTCAATAAAATTATTTGCGGATATGGCTTTATTGTAGATTTCGTCCAAAGTCCATTCAATGCGCGATGCAACTAAGTTGCGGTGAACAAGCTTATTCCTTTCGGTGCCGATATTCATAAAATCCTTCACAGCATTTTTGAATTGAGGATTTTGGTTACTATAAATATTCATTTCATTTTTAAAATCACTCCCGAAAAATGCAAAAAAGGGTACTCACGATCCATTCCAACACTGTGTCATGCCCTTTCTTGGGGGCCATACCCCAACTACGCTTTTCTGGGCTGACTGAATCCATATGAAATAGCATACTTCGTGAGAAAGTCTGAAGCAATAATCTTTACGCGCTCAAATTTTCGCTTCTTGTTGCGGTGCCGTAAAAAGTCGTTTGACCGGAACCGTCCATATTGGTGAGGAATTCCAAGATGAGTATTCTTGTTAGAAGTCATTTATGAAATGACTTCTAACGCCGGACATGCTGTCCTGCGTTGCCGCCATAGCGGCGGGAACGATCCCAAAACTTCAGCTTTGGAGCGATATGATCCTCATAAATCACCTGGCAGGTGATTTATGAAATGAACTCTAGTCAATTTATACATACGCCATAATAAATATAATATTTTAAACTAGTTAAATTCACATAGTTAACATTATTCAAAGCGGTAATTTTTCACCTCCTGAGCCACCCGGCCACCCAATTCATAGCAGGACCGCAACACCTCGCGGGTGGGAACCCATTGGTGGCGCAAACCTTGGTCGGCCAATTGGAAATTCATATTTTCCAGACACTCGTTCATTTGCCGGACCGCCTCACCGCTCCAGCCATAGGAACCAAACGCGGCCCCGATTTTTTTGCCCGGCTTCAGGCCTCTCAGATAGCTCAAAAAGTCAGCCATCTGGGGCATAAACTGATTGTTAAGAGTGGGAGAACCCAGGACCAGGCCCCGGGCTTCCAGAAAATCGGCGATTATATCGCTGCGATGGTTTAGTTCCAGACGGTACTGGCGCACGTCAAGACCCGCGTCAGCCAGGCCGTGAGTTATCTGGGCCGCCATCTTTTCCGTACTTTTCCACATGCTTTCGTAAACCACCAGAACCCGGTTGCCGGCCTGACAATCTGACCATTTCGCGTAGGCTGAAATTATCTGTCCGGGATTTTTACGCCATATCACTCCGTGATCGGGCGCGATCATATCAAAATCCCATTTGAGATCAACTACCGTTTTAATTATTTTCTGCACCAAAGGCGAATAAGGCCACAAAATATTGGCATAATATTTAGCCGCCTGACCCATGAGCCGGCTGTTGTCCACCTCGTCGTCAAAACGTTCCACCGTGGCGAGATGTTCGCCGAAGGCGTCATTACTGATTAGAAGTTTTTCATCCGGTAAATAAGCCAGCATGCTGTCCGGCCAGTGCAGCATCCGCGCTTCCTGGAAGATAACTTTACGGTTGCCCAGCATTACCTCCTCACCGCTTTTCACCACCTGATAAGGCCATTCGCTGTAATGATAATGTCCGGCCAGGGCTTTCTGCCCCATATCGGAACAGAAGATCTTTTCCGGTTTGATTATCTCCACCAGTTGGGGAATAGCGCCTGAATGATCCGGCTCCACATGATTGACTACCAGATAATCAATTTTGGAGGGGTCGATGATTTCCGAGATTCTGGCTATGAGAGTATCAGTGTATTCATTTTTTACGCCGTCAAATAAGGTAATTTTATCACCGACCATCAGATAGGAATTATAGGTGGTGCCTTCCCAGGTGGAATATCCGTGAAAGTCACGGATATTCCAATCCACCGCCCCAACCCAGTAAATTCCTTTTTTGAGTTCCACCAGTTTCATCTTCCTCCCTTTCGGTATGAATCAGGCCCGGCTTCCGGGCGACGCTCCGCGAAGCCGGGCCTTCTTTTGTGTTTATTCGGCACTGAAGTCATCTTTGGAAGCGCCGCACAAAGGACAGGTCCAACCGGCGGGAATATCCTCAAAAGGAGTGCCTGGAGCTATTCCGCTTTCTTTATCTCCGTCAGCCGGATCATATACATAACCGCAAAGGTTACAAACATATTTTTTCATTATTAAGCTCCCGGAAAAATTAAAGTTTAATTTTCTGCTTTCCACAGCCCGTGCAGGTTGCAGTATTCTCTGGCTTCCACCTTGGCATCGTTCAATTTAAAAACCCCTTCGGGTTTCTGGCCGGGTTTGAGATACTGTTTATAAACCGCATCTCCCGCCTTCAGCTCGATCCATTCTATATAATGTTTTTCTTCCATCGGGTGTTCCACACCGCCTACTTTCACGGTATAGCCGTCCCCGGTTTTTTCAATCACCGGCACATGTTTTTCCTTAGCCGCGTCCACGGTGTTGGCGGTGATCAAACTCATGGCTTTACCGCAGCAACTGATTTCCCCCGCCCCATTACGGACAACTTCAACCATGCTACCGCAGGATCCGCATTTTAAAATTTGCAGCCGTTCTGACATCAACTCATCTCCTCAAAATTAACAGTGTTTTTAAACCGGCCCCAAGCTACCAGTTTTCAGCCCTGATTTCAAAATAATCACGGGGATGAGCGCAAGCCGGACACTGAGCGGGCGCTTCCGTTCCTTCAAAAGTCCATCCGCAGTTGCGGCAACGCCAGGCTACGGGGGAAGGTTTTTTAAACACCGTTGCGTTTTTAATGTTATCGGCCAGGGCTAAAAAGCGTTTTTCGTGAAAAGCTTCGGCAATGGCAATATTGGAAAATATCGCGGCTATATCATTGAACCCTTCTTCGCGGGCAATTTTGGCAAACTCAGGATACATAACCACCGTCTCATGATGTTCGCCGGCCGCGGATTCCCGCAGATTGGCCTGGGTATCCCCTATGATTCCGGCCGGGAAGGAAGCGGTAATTTCTATTTCGCCTCCTTCCAGAATCTTAAACAAGCGCTTGGCATGTTCTTTCTCCTGATCCGCTGTTTCCGTAAAAACGAAAGCGGCCTGACGGAAACCGTCCTTCTCCGCCTGGCGGGCAAAAAAGCTGTACCGGTTACGCGCCTGAGATTCACCGGCAAACGCGGCCAGCAAATTATTTTCTGTTTTAGTGCCTTTGATTCTGGACATAATTACTCCTTTTTTTATTCGAACTGCGTCATTTATAATTCCATAAAAATAAATCAGAAACCAACTTCCCGGGCACAGCAATTTCTGCAATAGCCCACAAATTCCAAATTATGCCCGCATACCTGAGCCTGACATAATTTGGCCGCCGCCTCCTCCAGAGTGCTGCCCATGACAGGAAGATCCACATCTTCCACACTGCCGCAACGCAGGCAGCGCAAGTGATAATGGCGGCTGACCGCGGCGTCGAAGCGCATTTCCTCTCCACCAACGTCTATTCTGGCTATAGCCCCCGATCGGGAGAGGATATCCAGATTGCGGTATACAGTCCCCAAACTTATATGGGGCATGCGCCGGCGCACCATGGTGCAGAGTTCCGCAGCCGTGGGGTGAGTGTTAACTTTCCCCAACTCTTCCAAAATAACTTGGCGCTGTCTGGTTTTTCTCATATTTTCAAGAAATTATCAATTTAGTAATCTTTACTATTTAATATTATTTAACTATAGACAAATGCCGTAAATTTGTCAAGGGGGATTTGAGGCCCCGGAAAAACCGAAAAAGTCTCTATTTGAGACCTGTTGCATATTTAAATATGCAACAGGTCTCTCGCCTTTGGCTATTTTATGGCATAACAAACAGCGGACGGCAAGGTGTTTTGGGAATAAAAAGCGGTTTCTTGTGTTTGGTACATTGAGGCGAAGTGCCGTAAATTCAATCCCAGAG
>JAIRYI010000098.1 GCA_031267815.1 Desulfarculales bacterium
CGGCCGCGCTGGTTAACACTTAAAGTGAACACGCTCTACTGAGAGCGCAATGCCTCCACCGGATCCAGTTTTCCGGCCGAGCGGGCCGGGTAAACAGTGGCCGCCAGGCAGGCGGCCACTGCCAGGATACCCACCAAAGCGACCAGAGAAGGCTCCACCTCCACCGGCAAGGTGCGCAAGGGGTATATCTCCGGCAATTCAATAAATTGATATTTAGCCAGCAGCCAGCATAAAAACAGGCCTATGCCCAACCCGCCCAGGGCGCCCAGGGCGCCAATGATTCCGCCCATTAACAGAAAAATCCGGCGTATGGATTTATCAGTGGCTCCCATGGCCTTCATTATACCGATATCTCTGGTCTTTTGCATAACCAGCATAATAAGGGAGCTGACAATCCCGAAAGCTGCCACCAGGACGATGAGAGTGAGAATGATGAACATGGTGACCTTTTCCAGCCGCAGGGCAGCCAGGAGGCTGTAATTGCTGCTCATCCAGTCCCGGTAAAACAAATTGAAGCCCAGAGCGCGGGTCAGGCGCTGACCCACCTGGCCGGCCCGGTATATATCTTTTATTTTCACATCCACTCCGCTTACTCTCTCCCCCAGGCCGAAAAATTCCTGGGCGTCGGGCAAAGGAGTGAAACACATGTTGGCGTCATATTGGTACATCCCTGAGTCCACGCTGCCCACAAAGCGGAAATATTCGCTTTTGGGAGCCCGGCCCAGGGGGGTTTCCTCGCCGATAGGATTTATCAGCGTGATTATCTGGCCTATCTGGGGCGATCCCAGGCGCTGGGCCAGACGCCCTCCCAGCATAATATTGGCAATGCCTTCCCGCCGGGGCTGATCCAGAACAGCCAGGGCGCCTTCCTTATGCATAGCGTCGAAGTTGAGTACCTGAGCGTCAGGATCGGTTTCCAGGCCGCGCAAAACCGCGCCCTGGGCTCTGCCGGCGCTTACCAGCATCACCTGGCCCTGGACATAGGCAGTGGCCGCCAGCACTTCCCCGTCAGCCCGCACGGTGGCCAGGATTTCCCCGGGACTGCCGATGGCCGCGGCATTTAAGCTGTTCAAGGTGACATGGGCGGTCATGCCCAGAATTTTATTTTTTAATTCGCTTTCGAAACCGGACATTACCGACAGCACCACCACCAGAGCGCACACCCCCAGGGCCACTCCAGCCATGGAAATGATGGTGATCAGGGAAATAAAGGTCTGACCTCCCCGGGAGCGCAGATAGCGCAAGGCCACAAAAGGCTCAAAACTCACCGTTTCACCCCTGTCCGGGTTTGAGAAGGGGAAAAATAATCACTTCCCTGATGCTGGGCTGATCGGTAAGCAGCATGACCAGACGGTCTATGCCCAGGCCCTCCCCGGCGGTAGGGGGCATGCCGTATTCCAGGGCGCGCACATAGTCAAGATCCATGAATTGGGCTTCGTCATCTCCGGCTTCACGCTGCGCGGCCTGATCGTTAAAGCGGGCCAGCTGGTCGTCCGGGTCATTGAGTTCGCTGAAAGCGTTGCCCATTTCCCGGGCGGCAATAAAAAATTCAAAGCGGTCCACCATATGCGGTTCCAGATCATTGCCCCGGCTTAACGGCGATATATCTCTGGGGTAGCCGGTGACAAAAGTGGGCTGCCACAATTTGGGTTCCACCAACATATCAAAAATTTTGGCCAGCGCCTTGCCCATGCCGTCTTCCGCTTTAGTTCCTCCCAACTGGCGGGCAAAGGCCATGGCCGCGGACGGATCGGTCAAAACCTCAGGCGGAGCCCCTCCCATTTCCACCAGGCTTTCCCGGAAATCAAGCCGCCGCCAGGGAGGGGTGAGGTCTATCTCCTGGCCCTGATACTGAAATTTGAGGCTGTTCTTGACCGCGACGGCGCAGGCGCAGATAAGTTTTTCGGTCATGGGGATGAGATCTTCATAAGTGGCGTAAGCCCGGTAGAATTCAAGCATGGTGAATTCGGGGTTATGGCGCACGCTTATGCCCTCATTGCGAAAATTGCGGTTCAGCTCGTAGACCCGTTCCAGGCCCCCCACCACCAGCCGTTTCAGATAGAGTTCCGGGGCCACCCGCAGATAGAGCTTGGCGCTTAAGGCATTGTGGTAGGTTTCAAAAGGACGGGCGGTGGCGCCGCCGGGGATGAACTGCATCATGGGCGTTTCCACTTCCATAAAGCCGTCTTCCTCCAGCATGCGCCGCAAAGTGGAGACAATAAGCGAGCGGGCCTTAAAAATGTCCCGCACATGGTCGTTCATGATCAAATCCAGATAACGCTGGCGGTAACGCTGCTCCACATCGGTCAGGCCGTGAAATTTTTCCGGCAGGGGGCGGTAACTTTTAGTTACCAGGGTCAGGGTATCTATCCTCATGGTGAGTTCGCCGGTGCGGGTACGGAAGAGAAAACCTTCCGCCCCGATAATATCGCCTACGTCCAATTTTCTGAACACGCTGAACTGAGTATCCCCCAGCGCCGCTTTTTCCACATGGCACTGAATCCGGCCGGAGCCGTCTTTCAAAGCAATAAAAGCGGCTTTGCCAAAGGAGCGCAGAGCCATAATGCGCCCGGCCAGACAATAGCGTTCGTCCTGGCGGGCGTCCAAATCTTCTCCGCTTAAGCCGGAGGCCAAAGCGCAAACTTCGGCCACGTTGTGTTTGGGTTTGAAAAGATTGGGGAAGAGCGGCACGCCGTTCTCCGCCAGTTCCCTGGCTTTCTGACGGCGCTGCCGGCTCAGGACATTTTCGTCCAGTTGTACCGGTTTTTCCTTCTTATTTGGGGGCGGCTGCTTTGAAGACACCTCTTCGCTCTCCGTGGTGCGAACTGTAAATTTATGCTTCTAGAGACTTGGTCGGGCCATCCATGACCCGCTTCAGGGCCAGCATATTTACAATATGCAACAGGCCTCTTCTAAATTAAGAAAATATATTAAAAATAGATATTTAACTCTTAAAAAGATACTTTGTCAAGGGATGGGCGCATATTAATTCAGGCGTAAATATTTTTCAAGATAACTAGATGATCTCATTAAAAATATTGTTTGAGGCCCCTGCATGTTGAGACCTGTTGCGTATCAAAAAGACAAATCTTCCGCTGCAAATGTCATTCCGGATTTTTCCTTAAAGCATATTTGATTTAAATGTTCAGGGAAGTGCTGATTAATTCGCTGAAGTTAAAAATTAGAGAGTGTTACTTTGAGAATGATTATATCTTCTCAAAACCCTTGCGGCACAGAGTTATTGAAAAATTAACCTGAAAATGTGTTTTAGTCACAAGCGTAAGGGCGTATGACACGCCCTCAAACTCCCCAAGGGGAGTCTGTTGACAAGTCTATACCAACAACGCTTATTCTCTCATGAGTTTCAGACGAACAGGGAACTCACCGAGTCTTCCATATGGGTGCGCTTGATGGCCTCCCCCAGAAGCGGGGCCACTGACAGTCTGGTAATTTTTCCGACCGCCTGAGCCTGGGGAGAAAGGGGAATAGTATCAGTGACCAGCATGCGGGTGAGAGGAGATTTTTCGATCCTGGCAACAGCCGAGCCTGAGAGTACCGCGTGGGTGGCGGTCACCCATACTTCTTTGGACCCGTGTTCAATTAAAGCCCGCACCGCTTCCGATAAAGTTCCGGCGGTGTCCACCATGTCGTCCACCACAATGCTCAACCGGTCTCTGACATCGCCGATAATGTTCATCGCTTCAGCCACATTGGCCTTTTCTCTGCGCTTGTCAATAATGGCCAAAGAAACGTTCAGGCGTTTGGCCACCGCCCTGGCTCTTTCCACTCCCCCGGAATCAGGGCTGACCACTACCGCCTGCTGTTCCCCGTTTAAATTATTGCGCAGATATTCCAGCATCACCGGAGCCGCGAACAGATGATCCACCGGGATGTTGAAAAACCCGCCAATCTGCCCGGCATGCAGATCAAGGCACAAAACCCGGCTGGCTCCGGCGGTGGTTATCAGATCCGCCACCAGCTTGGCGGAAATAGGCACCCGCGGCGCCACCTTGCGATCCTGGCGGCCATAGCCGTAATAAGGAATTACCGCGGTTATGCGCCGGGCGCTGGAACGCTTCATGGCATCAATAATTATCAATAATTCAACCAGATTATCATTTACCGGAGGGCTGGTGGGCTGAATAATGAAAACATCGGCGCCGCGCACGTTTTCGCCTATTTCCACCAGAATCTCCCCGTCGCTGAAACGGCGGACAGTAGTCTGACTTAAAGGCAAATCAAGATACCGGCATATTTCCCCGGCCAGGAGAGGGTTGGCGTTGCCGGTAAAAATCTTTATTTTGTTGTACATGGCCAGGCCTTACATTCGAGCGGGCTGATGTGCCTCATGTGATTTTATGTTAACTCCTCATCCCTTTAATGTTGCCTTGATAATTAATATTGCCTTTGCCGGCACTTTCTAAAAATGGCTGGGGCGGGAGGATTCGAACCTCCGAATACGGGTTCCAAAGACCCGGGTCTTACCGCTTGACGACGCCCCAAATCAGCGGCGCCTGGGGCGGCCGGCTGAAGACAGCGAAAATTTTCTTGCCTGTTGCCCCTAAGCCCCGGACAGCAAGGGCTATTTATACCTCTTTGCCGGCAATTTGCAACAGGTCTTAAAGCGCCGGGAACAGGCGGCGCGCGCCCCTTCCCTTCAATTAGGACACACCTTCGTCCCTGGCCTGCCCCTCACAGCCAGACCGGGAATAAAAAGCCATAAGGCCGCGTCCGGCCAACCCGTCTTCCCGGCCGCAAAAGCAAACAGCCCTATAGGCCGGGCGGCGGTTTGCGTATTTTTTTATCTATTCAGGAAGTATGTTCCAGCAAGGCGATTTTCCTGTTATATTCAACAAAAACTTTGTCTTCAATAATTTTGCGCATATCACTGTTCAAAGGATGCACAATATCCTGATATGTCCCGTCTTTACGCTTTTTGCTGGGCATGGCCACATATAATCCCTTATTGCCCAGCACAATCTTCAAATCGCGGATTAAAAAGCAATTATCAAAAGTTATGGTCACATAAGCCTTCAGTCTTTCTTCTCCCACCGGGAACACTCTTATTTCTGTAATTTCCATGTTTCCTCTCTAAGTATCAACAACCGCCCTGGCGCTTTCACAAAATTTCACCCACCAGTCTGCTGATTTAATATCTTTCACAACTTGCTCCGCCCATTTGGCCTGTTCCTGACAGGTGAAAAAAGCAAATAGCGCCGACCCGCTGCCAGACATGACAACCGCGTCCGCTCCCAGTTCATACAGTTCCGCTTTGAGGCAGGCGAAATCCTTGTAAACAGAAAACACCGCTTGCTCCAAATCATTTATGAACTTGTATTCTATATTAATTTTTTGTTCCGGTAAATAGTTATTTGCACCGGGCCGTCCTCTCCGGACAAGATCATCCCACAGGGAATAAACCGTTGCGGTGGACAGGCTGAAAGGAGGCTTGACCAGCACAAAAGCGCCCGAAACAAGATCCGGAAGCGGAGTGATTATATCACCGATCCCGGTGCATAAAGCTCTGCCGCCCCGCAGAAAAAAAGGAACATCAGCCCCCAGACAGCGGGCCATTTCCCATAGAGCGGCATCATCAAATACATTTTTATATAATAAATTCAATCCTCTAAGGACAGCGGCGGCATCAGAGGAACCTCCCCCCAAACCGGCGCCGGCAGGAATGCGCTTATGCAGGGAGATGGAAATCTCCGGAACACGCGCCAATCTTTGGTAAAACAGCGCGGCGGCTTTAACCGCCAAATTGTCTTTTTCCAGCCCCGGATCATTGCAGGTAAAATTTATCCCTTCCTCAGATTCCCGCAAAAATATATCATCAGCCACGTCAACAGTTTGCATTACCGTTTCCAAGAGGTGATAACCGTCTTCGCGCCGGCCCACAATCCGTAAGTACAGATTGATTTTTGCAAAGGCTTTAAGAGTTATGGCCCGCCCCCGCCGGGCATTGAAGCGCATGTCTTTTTCAATTACGGTTTGACTGTAAAAACAGACAACGCCTCTGACTACCCCTCGGGTCTGACGACCACATAATGAGTCACATTGCTGCGCTGCAGTAAAAGCAGAATCCCCTCTTTGCCGTCCAGGCGGGAAAGAGCTTCGCGGAACTCCCGCAGAGTATTCACCGCGGTGCGGGATACTTCCAGCAGCACATCTCCTTTCATCACTCCCGCCTCGTCCGCCGGCCCGCCCGATTCCACACTGATCACCAAAAGTCCGGCGCCTGCCTCCAAATTCAAATGCTGGGTCATGCCGGGGGTAATTTCCTGCAAATTCATGCCCAGATTACTGTCGGGCATAAGCGGTGAGGAAGAAGAAACTTCTTCCCCGTCTTCCGGCATTTCCCCGATAACAATATTCAAGCCGATTTTCTCGCCCTGGCGCATGACCGTGACCTTTACCTTGCTGCCCACCGGAGTTTCAGCCACCATGCGCGGCAAGGTCTGCCCGTTGTTAATTTCTTTATCATCAAAACTTAAAATAATATCTCCGCGTTTCAGCCCCGCCTTGGCCGCCGGGCCGCCCGGCATGACGTCGGACACCAGAACTCCCTTATTTTCGTCAATCGCGAACACCCGGGCCAAGTCTCTGTTAACCCGCTGGAAATAAATGCCCAGCCAGCCGCGGGTAACTTTGCCCTGTTCGCGCAGCTGCTTCATAACCTCGCCCACTAACGAGGACGGTATGGCAAACCCAATGCCCTGCCCCTGGGCCACAATAGCGGTGTTTATGCCCACCACCCGGCCGCCGAGATCCACCAGAGGGCCGCCTGAGTTGCCGGGATTGATGCTGGCGTCGGTCTGAATAAAGTCATCATAGGGGCCGGCTCCGATATTGCGGCCTTTGGCGCTGACAATACCGGCGGTGACGGTGCTGGTCAGGCCAAAAGGATTGCCCAGAGCCAGCACCCAGTCGCCCACCCGCAATTTTTCGGAATCGCCCAGAGGCAGGAAAGGCATATTTTTACCCGGAGCGACTTTGACCAGAGCCAGATCGGTCTTGGCGTCGCGGCCCACAATGCGGGCGGGCAACTCTTCTCCGCTGGACAGCATGACCATAATTTCGTCAGCGTTGGCTATGACATGATTATTAGTCAGGACATAGCCATCCTTATCCACAATCACCCCCGACCCCAGGGAGCGCTGTTTTAAATCCCGGCCGCCGCCGCCGCCGCCACCGCCGTTATCGGGCAGGCCGAAAAAGCGGCGCAGCATATCCGGCATGTCATCCTGATCAAACTCCTGCCCGCCCGGACCCCGGAAAGTGAAGCGATTGGGCAAAGATGAGGTAACTGTCTTGGTGGTGCGGATGTTGACCACCGCCGGCGAGATCTCATCCACCAGATCCGCGAAAGAATCCGGCCTGTCCTGAGCCCAGGCCGCGCCCGCGCCCGCAACAAGCAGACTTAAAACAACAATCAGTTTTTTTATCATTACTACCATCTACTGTTTTTTACAGGTTTGCACATACTGCATACGCAGTTCGGTCAGTATGCCATCCATAAGCGCCTGTTCATCCTGAGCAAGATTACCTTTAGTTTTTTTCTGGAGCATAGCGATAGTGTCTATGGTATGCCGGGCCAGGGGCATATTTTTTTCCGTCCGGCTTCCGTCAGGATTGCTGATCTGCCCCATATGCAACATCGCCGCATGGGCCAGGGAAATAATAAAACTGCCAAAATCCGCGGGAGGCAAATTACGCTGTTCCTCGCCGCCCGCTTCCTTTTTGACGGTTTCTTCTCTGTTTTCGCTCTCTTGAGGATGAGAGTCCGGATCGGGCCGGGCCGGATCCGCGGCCTCACTTTCCCGTTCACTGCCGTTCTGATTAAAAAAACGTTTATCTTTTACCGTAAACCCCTGAGCCATATCAGACATTATTCCTCCTTATTCCAGCGCGCCGTCCCACCCTGCCCCGCAACGCCCCGCGCCGCGGCAGGCCAAGCATCCGGAACAGCCGGCCCATAACATAACTTTATTTACTATAATTAATGTTGCCGGGATTGGCAAGACGGGAGAGAAAAATATTAGAAGTCATTTCATAAAATGACTTACGCGGCCGGAGGGGCATGTCCGGTGATTTATGAAATAAACTCCGCCTCCTTGACGCGGGCATAGCTCATACATAATATTAGACAGGAATGTTTATAACCGGCCCAACACGCTTGAGGCAAGGGTTCCCATTGCAGGCGGATGGTATTTTGCCAAAATGGCGGCCCGGCTCAATCTTATAATGACTTCTGGAGTCATTGCAAACAAGTTACCAAGGAGAACAGTGTTGTTGCAAAAACGATGTATATTGTATGATAACTGCAAAATGTCCCCGCCACCTTCGGTGGGGGAAGAAGATTACGCCTTTGACGGAGTTCATCCCCTTACTTTAGCCGACAAGCCCTACCTGGATATTTTTTTTAAGCAGGACAACCCCTTAACCTCAGAACTCACTTTTACCAACCTGTTCATGTGGCAGGATTATTATCGCCCCCGCTGGCGTGTTCATCAGGATTGCCTGCTCATCTGGCTGCGCGCGGCCAGCGGCCGGATTATGCTTCTGCCTCCTCTGGGCACGGGCGATAAAACTGAGGCGGTGGAGTACGGATTCAAGCTTATGGCCTCAGCCGGAATCCCTCCCTGCCTGGGCCGGGCCGGGCAAGACTTGATTGACAACTGGCTGGACAAAAGCCGCCTTAATATCGAAGAACGCCGCAATCAGGCTGACTATGTATATCTAAGCCAGGATCTGATCGATCTGAAAGGCAACCGTTTTCACCGCAAAAAAAATCACTTGAACAGATTCCTGAAAACTTGCCCTCATTTTGTCTACCGCAAAATTACCCCGGCCATAATAGAACAGGTCCAAGAATTCCAAGACCAGTGGAGTTGCCGGCGGCAGAACCGGGAGGGGATAGCGGACGAACACAGGGCGGTCATGCTGGCTTTGGACAATTTTTCCAGCCTGGACTGTGACGGAGCGGCTATTTTTCTGGAAAAAAAGGTAGTCGCTTACAGCCTGGGAGAAGCGCTGAACCATAATACGGCGGTCATCCATGTGGAAAAAGCCGACTCCCTGGTCAACGGGGCCTATGTGGCCATTAACCAGATGTTCTGCCAGAACCGCTGGAGCTGTTTCACTTTTATTAACCGGGAGCAGGATATGGGCCTGCCCGGACTGCGGGCGGCCAAGGAATCCTATTATCCCCACCATATGGTGAACAAGTTCACCGTTACCACTAAATAGCAGATCGAGACCTGTTGCAAATTGCCGTCCCTGGCAATTTGCAACAGCCTGGTTGGCAAAAACGCGGTTTAAAACGGCAAACGCCCATCCGCCGGGGATGGGCGCTTGCCGGCGCCTGGGGCGCTTAACCCCTTAAGCGCCGGGCAGGGCCTTATAGACCGGCCGTCCGCTGTCTCTGGTGGTGAACTGCTGCACCTGGGACAGAGTTGAAGCGGCGGATGAATTGAGGCTGTCGGAAGCGGCGGAAACTTCTTCCACCAGCGCCGCGTTCTGCTGTATGCCCTGATCCATCTGGCTCATAGCTTTGTTAATTTCCTCTATTCCGGTAGCCTGTTCCTGGCTCGCGGTGTTTATTTCATCAATAGTGTCAGCCACTTTCTGCACATTATTGATTATTTCGCTCAACAGGCGGCCGCTTTCCGCCACCAGATTATTGCCTTGTTCCACTTTGTTGACGCTGTCGGTGATCAAGGTCTGGATTTCTTTAGCCGCCTGCGCGCTGCGCCCGGCCAGGTTACGCACCTCGCCCGCAACCACCGCAAACCCCCGGCCCGCCTCGCCGGCCCGGGCCGCCTCCACCGCCGCGTTCAGGGCCAGCAAGTTGGTCTGGAAAGCTATTTCATTGACCACATTGATAATATCATTGATTTTCTTGCTGGATTCAGTGACTTCCTGCATAGCCGTCACCGTTTTCTGCACCACTTCTCCGCCCTGATTGGCGCTGGTCCGGGTTAATCCGGCCAAACGGCTGGCGTTCTGGGAATGTTCGGCCGTATTTTTCACCGAGCCGGTCATCTGTTCCAGGGCGCTGGCGGTTTCTTCCACTGCCGAGGCCTGCTGTTGGGTACGGTTGCTCAAATCCTGGTTGCCCTGGTTTATCTCCGCCGCTGAGGTGGCCACATTTTCCGAAGCGCCGCGTATTTCGTTGATCGCGTCGGAAAGAGCATTGCAGATCTCGTCAAAATCTCGCACCAAAACGCCCATTTCATCACCGCGTTCCATAATTTTGGATGAGAAGCTGGCCTGGAAATTACGCTGCGCCAGAATGGAGAAGGCTTCGGTGACCTCTTTCAGAGGCGTGGTAATCATACGGGTTATTTTAAAGGCGGTAAAAATGGAGACAATAAGGACGATAACGCATAAAATGGTAATAATCATAGTGCTTTGTTTGATTAGGGCCAAGCTGTACTTATTGCCTTCATTAGTAGTTTTAATGGCTTTGGCCGCCGCCGCTTCCACTTCGGCATAGATTTCGCTGACAGTAGCTTTCTGCGCCAGCA
This sequence comes from Desulfarculales bacterium, assembly GCA_031267815.1. Classification (GTDB taxonomy): domain Bacteria; phylum Desulfobacterota; class Desulfarculia; order Desulfarculales; family Desulfarculaceae; genus JAIRYI01. The sequence continues at coordinate 10,530 of JAIRYI010000098.1, forward strand.
TGACGGAAGACTGAGTATCCACCAGAGCGGCAAATTCGGCAATAATTTTCTGCAAATTGCCAAGAGCATCGGTCACCTGCTGGATAGCCTGTTTGGCGGCCGGGCGCTTGGCGGCGGGAATGCGCACATTAACTAATTCATCATACAGTTTGCCCATGGCGCTGTTGGCGGATTTCAGCTCCACGGTCGAATTGTTGACCCGGGCATACCAGATATACCGGTACACATCGTTCATCGTGGCGCGGCAGGTTTCGGCAAAAGTAAGGTTGTCCAGCAGCCATTTCACCTCGCCAATATTTCCCTGGTCGACGTCATCGCTTACAATGCCTCTGACCATTTTGGTATAGGTACTCAAAGCCTCGAAAGAAGAGGCCATGAAATTGATGACCCCGGCCAGATCCGTGTCAATTTTAGCCTGAATATCCCGCAATTCACTGATATGCGCCAACATTTCTCCCAGTTTGACTTTCAGCGCGGCCACCGGAGCCTTAAAATCCGCGCTCCTGACAGGATAGGTGTTGATTACCTGTTCCAGGGTATTCATAACTGCTTTGGCCTTGTCCAGACCTTCCAGGGATTGGACAAAAAAGGTAGGATCATTGTAAGCCTGGGTACGCAGGAAATTGGCGGTGGAATCTTTAATATGGGCGTTAAGCTCATTTACGTCTTCCATAATAGGAATGCTGACCAAATCCTGAACCTCCGTATCACCCATTATCGTACGTAAGGAATAATAGGCCGAGCCTCCCATGACCGAGGTCAATAAAATAATCGCCAGGAAACCCAAAAAAATTTTTGTGCCGATTTTTAACTTATTCATAAAGAGCTTGCTCCTAAATTAAAGTAGAATACAGAGAATAATACCTCTCCGTCAGTTGATTTAACTGTTAAATTCTTAAGGCAGGTTTTAGTCGGAATCTTATACCAAATTCCAACGGAATTCCACATGTAATTAACATTAACCTAAAGATATCCGGAAATATTTCGTTTAATCTTTACTTCCGTCGCGGAGAATTCTACTATAAATATAGAAAATTTCGCTATGAAAACTTTTATTAGAAAACAGCCCCCCGGCGTTGGTAACGCGTCAGTGAACAGCTACTTAATCCGGGCAGAGGCTTCCTGCACCAGCTTGTAAATCCCCTGCGTCAGCGCCATAATTATATGTAATTCTTTGATAATAGGTGATGTACGGATACGGGTTCCGTATTCAACTGAAAATTTTACCTCTTCCAGGCTGACATTGTCGGGAAAGAGACAGCCGCTGATCTTGGCTTTTTCCATGCTCACTCCCTGCAAATTGCAGCCGCTCAGATCAACGCCGCGCATGTCCGCGCCTTTCAAATAGCAGCCGGACAAATCCAGGCCTTTCAGCCGGGCGTGGCGTAAATCCATGTTGGACAAGTTCGTGTTGCGCAAATCGGGCGCCTTGCCCCCGGCGGCCATCTGGTTGAATTTTTCAATATTTTCTTCAAACAGCAGCTCTACCTTAGGAATATTCCGTATTTCCTGGGCCTGATCCTGAGATTGGTTGGCCATAATACACCTCTCTTGATTCTTTTATCTTACCGATGCGGTTAGAGGATATTAATTTACCTGTAACCGATTCATCCCCGTTTCACCCCCCGTTTTTACGTCAACGGTCATTTTCATTACTAACTGAAATATTTTACCATAAAAAATGAGCGGGCGGCGATGAATTTAAGTATAAACCGCCTCAGTAATAACTTGCTGATCAGGTTTAAGTATTTACATTTGAGGCATGGACGGGGCTATGCCGGAAAAAGCGGAAATTATGCCCTCACCGTTCACCGGATTTTATGGTATAGTATTATCCTAAAAAAAGACGGCGCAAATACAACCTGAAATTTTAAACGCGGTGACAGCGGATTTACCCCGCCGGCGGGAATAGAGAGCCTGCTTGAAATGTTTCCGCCCTGGAGCGCGGCTTCCGGCCAGCCTCGGGGGAGCCGGGCAAAAACGCTTTTGCTTCGTCTTTTTAAGTCTAAAATATATATTAACAAATTTATGAGTTTATGAGCGAGTTGAATTACAGGCTTCAGGTCGGCTTGCGCGGTTTACATGTACTCACCGAAACCATGGAAGGCAAAAGCCATGTTGAACTGGCCGCCTTGGCCCTGGCCGGGGGGAGCAGGGTAATTCAATACCGGCGTAAGCTTGGTTCCACCCGCCTCATGGTGGAGGAAGCGGCGGAAATATTAAAATTGTGCCTGACTCATCAGGCTCTCCTGATTATCAACGACCGGCTGGACGTGGCCTTGGCCGCGGGCGCCCACGGCGTGCATCTGGGCCGCGAGGATTTGCCCTGGGAGACAGCCCGCCAATATTTGGGGAAGGATAAAATTCTGGGGTGTTCCGCCGCCGCCCCGGAGCATGCCGCCGCCGCCCGGGCGGCGGGCGCCGACTATGTGGGCTATGGCCCGGTGTTCTCCACTGTATCTAAAAATGACGCCGGCCAAGTCAAAGGATTGAGCGGATTAAAGGATTTTTGTCAGGCGGCGGGGCTGCCGGTGGTGGCTATCGGCGGAATCGGCCTGGAGAATATAAATCAGGTTATGGCGGCCGGGGCGCATGCCTGCGCGGTGATAAGCGCGGTTTGCCGCCGGCAGGATCCCCGCCGGGCAACGGAGCTTCTTGTCCGGGCGGTAAACGGGGCGGGCGGGCAAACAGCAGCGGGTTGCCGGGAATAATTCATAAACCGCAAAAGAATAAACCGTGGGCGCTTTTCCGCCGCTGACCCTGAATTTATGTTTTGCGGATTTGAGAAACAGTTAAAAATAACGCCGTTACCGGCAGCCCAAGGAGAATTTTATGAGAAAATATGAATTTGACTGGAAAATGATTTTAACCGAAAATATCGAAGATTCCCGGCCCCATCTGGGTCCTACCACCCGACTGGAAAATTACCGCTTAATGCAATTTACTCTGCGCGATATTCTGGAACAGAGATACGGATCTGACCAAACCGACGATATCTTCCGCGCCGCGGGAAGGATGGCGGGCAAACATCTTTATGAAAATCTGCTTTCTGACGTCAAGGAGTTCGGCGAATTGGTGAACAGGCTGCAGGCCCTGCTGGAAGAAATGTCTATCGGCATTTTACGCCTGGAAAAAATGGATATGGAAGCGGGCCGGTTTATACTCACCGTAGGAGAAGACCTGGATTGCTCGGGCCTGCCGGAAACGGGCAATGACGTCTGTGTTTATGACGAAGGGTTCATTGCCGGCATTCTGGAAGCCTTTACCGGCAAAAAATTTGAAGTGAAGGAAATAGACTGCTGGTGTACCGGGGAACGCACCTGCCGTTTCCAGGCTGATATGCTATAGCCGGGGAAAACATCCGGGAGGGGTAATTATTCCTCCCGGAATCCCTGTCCCCGCGGTCTACGGATATATTCAGACAAGCCGGCATGGTTGCCGGAACAAAATAATATTAAAATACATAAAATCATGATTAAAGACGAACAAGAATTGACGGATTTGATCTATGCCTGGCTGTTCAACCCCAGACCGCCGGCGGGCAATGAGGATATAGCCCCCCGTTTAGCTGAAATTTTGGAATATGTGGGACACCTGCGCAATATATTGTCCGCTTTCTCCAAAGGCAGTATTGATGAACCGGTCAATATACGCGGTTTTTTGGGAGGCCATCTGAAGGCCCTCCAGGCCAACCTGCGTCATCTTACCTGGCAGGCCCATATGGTGGCTCAAGGCGACCTGCGCCAAAGGGTCAGTTTTATGGGGGAATTCTCCGAAGCCTTCAATAAAATGGTTGAGCAGCTGGAGCGTAATATGCACGAAATCGCCACCAGCCGGGATAAACTTGCCGAACTCAACGACACTCTTTTGCGGCGCATCAAACTCCAGGAAATTGACGAAGAAAATCTGCGGCGCAGTGAACGGCATTTCAAACAGCTGGCCATTAACGACCAGCTTACCAATACCTTCACCAGGCGCCAGTTCCTTATGCTGGCTAACATGGAACTTAAAAATATAATTCAAGAAAACGCCACTCTGTGCCTGCTTATGATCGACGCCGATTTTTTCAAGAAAGTAAACGACACCTACGGTCATATAGTCGGCGATCAGGTTCTGCGCTCTTTGTCCGACCGGTTCAAGAAAGTTCTGCGCGAAAAGGATATCCTGGCCCGCTACGGAGGAGAGGAATTTGTAATTATTCTTCCCCGGGTAAGCAAGGATATCGGCTTTAAAGTAGCCGAACGCCTGCGTACGGCTGTATGCGATTCACCTGTCAAAACTTCCGCCGGAGAGATATTCACCTCTATAAGCATGGGCCAGACTTTCTTTTCCGGAATGCAGGAATTTAAATATCAACTCGAAAATATTGAAGAAATCTTGCTTTCCCTAATTAATCAGGCCGATATTGCCCTCTATAACTCCAAACACGGCGGCCGTAACCGGGTATCTTTTGGCGGTCCGGAAAACGGCGACTAATCATCCCTGTTCCGATAAAACGCATCTTGGTGTTTTGCGGCTGATACTCAAAAATTACCACTCAAATCAAGCCTAGCGGCAATCTGTTTTACTTCCGCCAGCGGCAGGCCGGTAAGCCGGGCAACTGTTTCAACAGGTATGTTTTCACGTAAAGCATTAGCGGCCACTTCCTGTCTTTCTTCCATCTTTCCTTCCATTATTCCTTCCATCTTTCCTTCCAGCCGCCCTTTCTGTTCGCCTTCCAGCCGCCCTTTCTGTTCGCCTTCCAGTATTCCTTCCAGCCGTCCTTTCTGTTCGCCTTCTTTATAGGCTCCGTTATAATTGTCTTCAAAATCCATGCGCGCCTTTTCTCTGGCTTCGGCCAGAGCCCGGGCGCGTTCGTCCCCGCTCAAAACTTTTAT
>JAIRYI010000009.1 GCA_031267815.1 Desulfarculales bacterium
AAGCGGTAAGCGGTGCGTAAGGGCACGAATAGGAAACTGACAATTAGCACATAATTACTAATAACCATTAAAAATTATTAAGAAATTATTTTATACTTGACTTTTTACCACATAGGAACAAATATCATAAATGAATTCAATCCATCATGGCGGGATTTATATGATGAAATAATAGGATTGGACTCTTAGGACAATTCCAGTAAAACGCGAAACGCGTTTTCAAGGAGCCACGGAATGACGGATGGAAAATCGCGTGAATTTTCACGACCTTCCCGTCATTGCGAGTGGCACGCGTAAGCGTTTGATGCAATCCAGAAACAGGCTGAATTATGCGGTTAAGCGAATTAATCAGCGCTTCCTTAAGTCCGTGCAGTTTTGAGTTGTCAGTTGAGGCTGATTGGAATTAATCCAGACAAGGGCGGGGCCATCTCCATCCATACCCAGGCAAATATATTATTGACGTAACCCTTTTTGCCGATTATAATTTATCGTTTAAGCCATTAGGAAACAGTTTTGCCCGGCGGACGGGAGGAAGGCCGGAAGAGCCTCCGCTCCTGATTAATTTTTTTAAGTAATATCCTTATGTTTCAAAATTTGAGCGACCGCCTGGCCGTGACCTTCAAAAAACTCAAAGGCCATGGTAAGCTAAATGAAAGCAATATCGCCGAGAGTATGCGCGAAGTGCGCCTGGCTTTGTTGGAGGCGGACGTCAACTATAAAGCGGTGAAAGATTTCGTGGCCCGGGTGCAGGAGCGGGCAATGGGTCAGGAAGTGCTGCGCAGCCTGACTCCGGGCCAGCAGGTAATCAAAGTGGTACACCAGGAGCTTGTCCTGCTCATGGGGGGAGAGGCAAAAGCGCTTGATCTGAACGGCCGGCCGCCTTTGGTATTTATGCTGGCCGGCCTGCAAGGGTCAGGCAAAACCACCAGTTGCGCCAAGCTGGCCCTGGCTTTGCAGAAGCGCGGCCGCCGGCCTTTACTGGTGGCCGCGGATCTGCGCCGCCCGGCGGCGGTGGAACAGCTCCGCAAGCTGGGAGAGCAGATTAAGGCGCCGGTACACAGCGGCCCGGCGGATTCGTCCCCTCTGGAAGTGTGCCTGTCCTCCTTGCGCCGCGCCGCCCTGGAAGAGGCGGACGTCATCATCCTGGACACGGCCGGCCGGTTGCAGTTGGACGAGCCCCTGATGGATGAGCTGGCCCAGATCAAGGACCGGCTCAAACCCCAGGAAATACTGCTGGTGGCCGACGCCATGACCGGCCAGGAAGCGGTCAATGTGGCCGAGGCCTTTCACCGCCGTCTGGGCCTTACCGGAGTGCTTTTGAGTAAAATGGAAGGCGACGCCAGAGGCGGGGCGGCTTTGTCCATCAAGGCGGTGGTGGGAGTGCCCATTAAACTGATGGGTATGGGGGAAAAATTGGAAGCCCTGGAAGTTTTTCATCCTGACCGGGTGGTGAGCCGGATTTTAGGCATGGGCGACGTCCTGACTCTGGTGGAAAAGGCTTCCCAGGAGTATGATCAGCGCCAGTCGGAAGATTTGGCCCGCAAACTGGCCAATGACAGCTTCACCTTAGAGGATTTTCGCGGCCAGCTCCAGCAGATGAAAAAATTGGGATCCCTGGAGTCGGTGCTGCAGCTTCTGCCCGGCATGGGCAAGCTGAAAACGCTTAAAAATTTTACCCCGGATGAAAAAGAACTTACCCGTACCGAGGCCATAATCAATTCCATGACCGGGACGGAACGGGCTAACGCTGATATAATTAATGCCTCCCGGCGCCGTCGTATTGCCGCCGGCGCCGGAGTCGGCATAGCTGATGTTAACAAGCTGCTGAAAAATTTTCAGCAGGCCAGAAAAACCATGAAGGCTCTGGCCAAGCTGGGTCCCAAAAAAGGGATGCGCCGCTTGCTGGGCGGTTTTTAAACTTCAATCATATTTTTATTGGGAGCAAACAAGACAAGATGGCTGTAAAAATTCGTTTATTGCGCATGGGGACCAAAAAAAAGCCTATGTACCGTATTGTGGCGGCGGATTCCCGTTCTCCTCGCGATGGGGCTTTTTTAGAGATTCTGGGTACTTATAATCCCCATAGCGCAATCCCGGATGTGCGGGTGAAAGCGGATCTGATAAAAAAATGGCTGCAGTTCGGGGCGCAACCCACAGATACGGTGCGTTCCCTGCTCAAGACCAGCCGGCAATGGCCCGTGATCTCCGCTTAAGCGGGCCAAAAGACTTGGCCTCCAAGCCGCGCCCGGCCTGAGACGGACTGGCTGTTTTGCTGGTCTTGGGAAAAATAGTGAGCGCTTTCGGCCTTAAGGGGGAGCTTAAGCTTTTTTATCATGGCAGCGAAGCCGGGTTGCTCAAGGCGGCGGGCCGGGTATGGCTGGGGGCGGAACCGCAAAGCGCCCGGCTTTTTACGATCCAGGGGATCCGCTCTTGTCAGGGCCGCTTGCTCATCAGCCTGCACGGGGTGGAAGACCGCGATCAGGCTCATGCCCTGGCCGGACAGTGGCTGTTTGTGCGTAAAAATGATCTGCCCCCTTTGGCAGAGGATGAATTTTATCTTTCCGAACTCAAGGGGATGGAGGTAAGAGACGGCCAGGGGCGCGCCTGGGGCCGGGTGAACGCCCTGGTGGGGGGCGGGGCGCAGGAACTTTTGGAAATCAAAGACCGGGAGGGGCGCAAAGCTCTGCTGCCGCTGGTCAAGCCCCTCTGGCGGGAACTGGATCTGGAAAAGCGGGTGCTGATTTTTGATTTCCCGCCCGGTTTGCTGGCGGTTCAGGGCTGGCCGGAAGAGGCGGACAATGATTTTTGACTTGCTGAGTTTGATTCCGGAGGAACTTGAGCCTTATCTGAACGCTTCCGTTCTGGGGCGGGCGCGGGCGGCCGGGCTGATTACGGTCAGGCTGCGCAATATCCGCGATTTCGCCTCTGACCGTCACCATGTGGTAGATGATCTGCCTTACGGCGGAGGCGACGGCATGGTAATGATGGCCGGGCCGGTAGTGGCGGCGCTGGAAAGCCTGCCCCCTCACCCAGCCGCCCCGGTGATTATCTTGAACCCCAAGGGCCGGGTCTTCAATCAGGATCTGGCCAGGGAGCTGGCTCTTCTGCCCCGCCTGATTTTAGTCTGCGGCCGTTATGAAGGCATAGACCAGAGAGTAAGCGACCTCAAAGCGGACATGGAGATCAGCCTGGGCGACTTTATTTTGACCGGCGGAGAACTGGCCGCTTTGAGCGTGATCGACGCGGTCAGCCGTCTGCTGCCCGGAGTGCTGGGAGGGGAAAATTCGGCGGCTGAAGACAGTTTCAGCTCCGGCCTGCTGGAATATCCCCACTATACCAGACCGGCTGAATTCCGGGGCCTGAAAGTGCCGGATATTCTCTTGAGCGGGCATCATGCCAACATAGCCCGCTGGCGCCGCCGGGAAAGTTTACGCCTGACTGAAAAACGGAGGCCGGATCTACTTGACAAAACCGCTCTCAGCCGGGAAGATATAGAATTTCTGGACAGTTTGCGGCCCCCAGAGGGCCGGGCAGATAATTAGCTTGGAGTTAACGCCATGGATATGAGAGAATTACTGGAACGCGAGCAGATTAGAATGGATATCCCTGATTTCGGCGCCGGGGACACGGTGCGGGTGCATGTGCGCATCAGGGAAGGAGAAAAAGAACGCGTTCAGAGTTTTGAAGGGGTGGTGCTGCGCCGCCGGGGCAGCGGCACCGGCGCTTCCTTCACGGTTCGTAAAATTTCCTACGGGGTGGGAGTGGAACGCATTTTCCCTCTCCATACTCCGATTATCGACCGCATTGAAGTGTTGAGCCGGGGGAAAGTACGGCAGGGGCGCATTTACTACCTGCGCGGCCTGCGCGGCCGCGCCGCCCGGATTAAAGAAATCAGGAATATTTAAACCCGCCGTCTTCAAACTCCCCGGATTTTTACGGCGGGGAAGAGAGTTTTATGGAAAGAGGGCCGATTGCCGGCATGATCTTCTTGAGTTTCGACGGCAACTTGAGGCAATGCGAGGCGGCGAGGTAGCCGTGGCTGACGCTTTTTTGCCAATTCCAAGACCTGTTCATGCTGTAGGCCCAAACTGGACCAGTTGCCGGTGCGAAACTGGACATGCCCGCTGATAAAAGCGCCACATGCCCGTTACCCATATGCCCGCCCAACCGCCCCTTCCCGATTTAAGTCATGAACAGAGTCTGGCCGCCCAGGGCTTCAAAGCCATAGCCGGGCTGGATGAAGCCGGGCGCGGACCCCTGGCCGGGCCGGTGGTGGCGGCGGCGGTGATTTTACCCTGTTCCTGGGATAATCCGGGCGTAAACGACTCCAAACGCTTGAGTCCGGCCCGGTGCGCCCAACTGGCGCCTGTACTCAGGGAAAAAGCCTGGGCCTGGGGCCTGGGCCTGGTTTCAGCGGCAGAGATTGACGCCCTGAATATTCATCAGGCCAGCCTGCTGGCCATGTCCCGGGCTCTGGGCGCGCTTCATCCTGTTCCCGCCGATTACGCGCTCCTGGACGGGCGTTTTCTTCTTCCCGATTTGGAAATTCCCCAAAAGGCTCTGGTCAGGGGCGATCAGAAAAGCTGTTCCATAGCCGCGGCCAGCATTATCGCCAAAGTGGAGCGGGACCGGATTATGCTGGATCTGGATCAGGAATATCCTGCCTACGGGTTCAAACGCCACAAAGGCTATCCCACCCCTGACCATCTAACCGCCCTGCGCCTCCACGGTCCCTGCCGGGAACACCGTAAAAGCTATGGCCCGGTGGCTGATTTGAGCTTTGCCTTCCGTCTTGGCTAAAGCCGAATATTGCATGAAAGAATTAAAGTTTAAGGCCCGCGCAGGGTCTACTGTATAGTCTTCCCTGAAAAAGTCGAAAACGACTTTTTCAGGGAAGAACGCTTACTTTCAGGCGCCCCTTGAAAACGGCCGCGAGGCAAGTAAATTATCGCCTAAACGCTTAACCCAAGTTTAACATTTATAAAAATTTTACATTAAAAATCAATAGGTTACAATATCGTCAGGCACTACATTCCTCTGAAATAGCAACTTTGTATTTTTTTATTCCTCCAGGGTCATGGTTAAGTTGCAATGCGTCGTATATGCGTAGCT
>JAIRYI010000083.1 GCA_031267815.1 Desulfarculales bacterium
CGTTTTTTACCCACTCATTAAGCAATTTTTGGAGAAATATTCATAATGCTATTTAGAGATGGTTTTGTAACAAATAGCTCCTCAACAAATTTTTTAATTATTTCAAAAAAAAATCTAACGCCAGAATATCTCTTTGATCGACTTGGCTTTGTTAAAGATTCGCCGCTCGAAGAATACGGCCGCGAATTGTGTAGGGACATTATCGATGGCATCGACAGGGGAACCTTGCGTTGGTTTGATATCAGTGAAATTAACTTTGAGTCTGTGAAAGAGGTTTTTGGCGAAAAGAGCGCACGCCTCTACGCAGACAAAATAAAAAAAGGATTTCATGCTTATATGGGGTATACGAGTTCTGATCAAGGGATGTTAACAGTGCTGTTTACAACTGACTATATGGAAATAGAAGAAGAAGATTTTTATCTTAATGGACTGAACTGCACCTGGTAATTGGATGATATTCTACAGAGATGAACGATATAACTTTTTCGAGATTTTCAATGAAAACACAGGAAGTCTATTACGAAGCAATCTTATTGTAAGTGGTAAGGAAAGCTCTGTTCCGGCACGATTGCGAACTTTCCCGGAATTAATAGATGTGGGAATTATGGGGCATTGTCATGCTGCATACAGTAACCTGTGTCAATCATTCGGTGTCGACTGCTACCAAAATGGGCATAGCTATTCCTCAAGAAATCTTTCTCTTGAATCTTATAAACTTATATTAGAGCAGTGTCGGAGACGTGTCTTTCAAATAGTTCTGGGAGGCATTGGTGATCCCAATAAACACGAAAATTTTGATAAAATATTAGAATTGACTAGGCATGAGAATATTATTCCGAACTTGACAACAAGTGGATTTAATTTATCAGACGATGAAGCTCAGTTAATTAGTTATTATTGTGGAGCTGTGGCAGTTTCTTTTTATTCAAAATTGGATAAAAATTTCGATGAAACAAGTATGATTACGGAACTGGCTGTTAAAAAATTAATTAACTTTGGATGTAAGGTTAATATTCATTATGTCTTGTCAAATACAACAATCAATGATGCCATATATAGATTACGCAAGAAAAAATTTCCCAATGGAATAAACGCTGTTATTTTTTTATTATATAAGCCTATTGGTGAAGGAAAGATAGATAAAGTTATTGATGTGACTGGTTATGAATATTTAACTCTTTTAGATACTATTGAAAGCATTGATTTTGATTTCAGAATAGGGTTTGACACATGTCAATCGCCAGCTCTTAGGAGATTTTGTACGACGATAAGTCAGAATACAATAGAATCTTGTGAAGCAAGTAGATTTTCCATGTACATTGGTAATGATTATAGAGCCTATCCATGTTCTTTCGCCTACTCTAATTCATGTTTAAATTTGAATTTAAATGATATTTCTATACAAGATGCCTGGGATTCATTTGAGTTTTCTTCTTTTCGCGACAGACAAGAAAAGATGTGTTTCGGTTGCAACATCAGAAATTGTTCTGGCTGCGCATTAGATAACGGTGTAACTATCTGTATCAAAACGACTTTTGCAAATCTGTACAGAGATAGTATTTAACTTACAGTAGCGCCCTGGGGGCTTTGAAGCTCCTGGACGATATATTCAACAATATCATCCAGGTCATCGTGTGCATCTCTGGAAATGAGCAGCTTATAGCGCATGCTTTTTTTTTTACTTCGCGCAATGAATCAAAGGCATCCATAGTATCGCCAGCTTTGATAGATTGCTCCCCTTGCTCCAGGGCGCGGTATACATCATTGGCGAACATAGTGCGCTCATAAGTTTCCATACTCATGATAACCATATCGCCATAGCCATTTTTTGTGATGAAAATAGGCTGTTTTGCCTTACGGCAAAGCTCTGAAATCTCACTTGTCTTTTTTAAGTCGCGGATAGGAATAATTTGTGGCACAAATATAATCTCCTTTTTATGGCATAATAGTACCATAATTATGCTCTAATTCAATTCGTTATGCGTACTCATATAGAAACATTATATATTGGCAGGAGGAGGGTAGGGCAATCGCGGCAGACACTAATTCGTGCCAGAGAGGGTTCTCTTTTTTCGACAGGCAAATCCAGTTTCTTAAGCTTGTCTTTTCCCTCATCAGGCTACCTTAGCAGGTTTGCTCATAATTGGGGATTATCCCTCCCAGTTTACTGTGAGGCCGCATAGTGCGCTTGGCGGTCAGGCCCCGCGCCTCAGAGCATTATTCCCCAGATGTATAGGCACAGCACCGCTGCGGAATGATTACCAGTATATAGGCCCCGACTATATCTACACCGACCCGCAGACGGGTATTTTACATAATCTCGGAGGCATTGCCGACCGCGAGGCTTTAACCTTTGCGGAAACCGCCGTCACCGCCAAACGTGCAACGAGTGGTTCATAGACATCGTTTCAATTTTTTCAACGATTTAATCATAATGTAATCCTCGACTTCGCGCAATACGCCTGGCTCCCCCATAAGGCGAAATGGTTCATATCCGTCAAGCAAAAAGCCCAACACATAGCACTCTTCGTCGATCTTGACAAACTCCTGTGGCGTTATGCCATGCTTGCGGATATAGAGATTTGAGATTTGCACTTGCAAATAGGTTTCTGGGTTAACCCGGATACTTCATGAAGGACCAACGCGGAATGACGGAGGTCGGCAGGAAAGCCGGCCTTGCACAGGGAATGGCATCCCAATGGGCGGCTGCGATGGCTCCCTACTTTTCCAGGCTTTTGATATAGTGTTGGGCGGCCAGGGCGATAAAGCCGGAGCGGGTAAGCCCTTCTTCTGCCGCCGCCGCGTCAAGCTTTTCCAGCACAGCCGGACGCAGGGATATAGCCACTGATACCGGCTTGTTCTCTTTAGCTTTCAGCGGACGTATCAGCACATACTGGTAAATGGCTCCAGCGGGCAGAGTAATGCCATCGGCCAAAGCTGAAGCTTCTTCCCGATCCCTGGCTTCCTCCAGAGTGGAGGGGAGGGGTATAGGGTCGCCATCGGCCTACATGGAGGAGACATGTAGGCTTAAAGCTTCCTGGGCCATAATAAGAGCATGTTCCAGGTCCTGGCCCTGGCTGTAGCAGCCGGGAATATCAAAAAAGGCCACATCGTAGCGGCCGGAGCCGTCTTCATGAGGCATAAAAGTAGCGGGATAATACATATGCTGATAACGCATTGTAAAATTAAAAAAGTTTGCAGCGTAAGCTGGCAAACATCCCGGTTATTCCTTCAGCGTAAAACAAAAATGTGGGACTATAGTGGGACAAAATCTCCGTTTAAACAACCAGGGGTTAGCCGTTTCCGGCTAACCCCTGGTTTATATTTTGGTTGCGGGGAGAGGATTTGAACCTCTGACCTTCGGGTTATGAGCCCGACGAGCTACCGAACTGCTCCACCCCGCGATATAATTATTCTAAATATATTAACACCCAGAAACAAATTGTCAATAACCGGTTTCATTTATTGCAGACCAAGAGCCGCGTTCAGTTCTCTGAACCACTGCTCTACAGTTTGGAGAGGAGCGTTGACCGGACCGGAAAGAGCCAAAGCCTGCCGGCAGGCATCGGCCAAACAGTTAATGTCTGCCGGATCTTCTATGATGAAACCGTTTTCTCCTTGGCTGATCATTTCACTGGCCCCGTTGGCGCTAGTGGTGACCACTGGTTTGCCGGCAGCCAGAGCCTCCAGACATACATTGGCGCACGGATCATAAATAGTCGGCAGCACTGAAACATCCGATGCTGCCAAAAGGCGGTCCGCATCGGAACGCAGGCCCAGAAATTTAGCGCGCTCGCTTACCCCGCATTTACTGGCCAGACGTTCGTAGAAAGCGGTTCTGCCCCGTCCGGCCACCAAGAGGGACACCTGGGGAAGCAGAGATAAGGCCCTAATCATGAAAGCAAGGCCTTTACGCTCAAAACCGGAGCCTAAAAATAACAAAACAGGCCAGTCATAAGGCAGAGCCAATTCTTTAAAAATTGCGGATCTGGCCTCTCTTCTGTCTTTATCCGTTATTGGTATTTTCACTGCCGGATTGTAAATAACTTTCACTTGATCCTCCCCCAGGCCGTAGATCTGTTTAATTTCTTCCGCCACCATACGGCTGTTGGCAATAACCAGCTTGAGTGCGGGCGAAGTTAAAGTTTCCGCCTCCAGATCCAGTTGTGCCCGATGTAAGGGGTTCAAATAAAAGCTATGCCGTTTCAGCCAGCCTTCGTAAGGAGCGCGGCGTCGGAGCCAGGCCAAATGACATCCATCGCCTGCCCGAAAAAAAGGAACGCCTGGCACTCTTTCCAATGAAAGGCATAGATCAAGATCCAATTGACGCATCTTTTCATAGGCAGCCCGGGCAAAGGTTCTAAGCGCTCTGGCCCGGCCGGAAACGCTGGCAATTTTATGGATGACGGCTTTATCAGGCAGAAATCCTTCCCAACTCTGCGTCAACACGTTTATTCCGTGACCATTGGCGGCAAAACTTTCAACTAACAGCCTGAGGCTGAGTTCAGCTCCGCCGCTCTGATCATATTTTCTGCGAATAAAACCAAGACGCAAAATTGCAACATTCTGGATTAGGGTTGACTGGTTAGGGTTTTTTTATATCATAAAAAACATCTTGGTCGGAAAAATATTCGTTTTTGCAAAAATTACATTGCAATATCAGCATGTTTAATATTTTTCAGAATCGACTATGTAACATTAAGACCGGCTCCTGCTTGGCCCGGTTGCAAACTGTCAAGCTTAGATGCCGCTTTTTCAAACTCCATGAGCAGAATAAGATCCGCCGCCTCTGAGACTATGGCCCGCGTTTTTCCAACAAGGGGCAGGGTCTGCAGCCGCTCCAGGGCATCGTCTATGCCCATAAAATCTCTGGCTTCCAGGGCTTTTCGCAGACGCTCCGCTGTTTCCGCAAGTTCAGGATTGACAGGAGCTTCCTCTTCTTCATAAAAATTCAGCGCCAGAATCACTTCAATCCGCCCTTTGAGGGCGGCCAGTTCTCCCCGGAAATCCGCCAGCCGGGCGCTAATCCCGGGCCAATCTTTTTCCCGCCCCGCCTTCTCCAAAACAGCGGCCGTCCGGGACAGCCCGGTTGCTCCAATGTTGGCCAGACCGCTTTTTAAAGCGTGAACCTGGGTGGTAAAAGCGCGCAGGGATGTCTCATCTTCCATCGCCTGATATAGATGGCAAAGCGCGGCTTGCGCATCCCGGCAAAAGGTCTCCAGCAACTTCAAATACCGGTCGGGCGCGCCGCCAATCCTGGCCAGGCCAACGGATGGATCCAGACCCGCGATTCCCGAAAAAACAGCCGTCATATCTGCCTGCATTTCCGGAGCGCTTTGCTTATCCTCTCCTGCCGCCGGCGGAAGGCGTTTGGCCGCCGGAATCCAGCGTTTGAGTATAGCGTCCAGTTTATTCATGTCTATGGGCTTGGAAAGAAAATCATTGAATCCGTGTTCCAGAAACATCTCCCGCATCCCGGACACCGCGTTGGCGGTCAGGGCTACAATGGGCAGGCCGGCAAAGTTCTCTCCCAAGGCGCGGATAGCGCGGGTGGCCTCCACTCCGTCCATCTCCGGCATCATATGATCCATAAATACCAGATCAAAGGAACGCGCCCGCACCGCCTCCACTGCCGCCCGTCCGTTCAGGCAGGTAAACACCCGCAGCCGGTAGGGAAGTAAAAGACCCTCGGCCACCAGCAGATTGCTGGGAAAATCGTCCACCAGCAAGACCGCGGCTTCCGGGGCAATAAAACTGATGTCCTGTTTTTCTTCCCGCGCCGCCGCCGGATCAGCAAATCCGCCCATTGGCTTCCAGTCAATCACTTTCTGGATCACCGTGGCCGTAAATACCGAACCTTTCCCATATTGGCTCGCGACCGAGACCTCCCCGCCCATGGCCTGGCACAGACTGCGGGTTATCACCAGACCCAGGCCGGTGCCTTCCACCGCGCTGTTGCGCTTTTCGTCAATGCGCATGAATTCGCCGAACAGCTTGGGTATATCTTCCTCTTTGATGCCTATGCCGCTGTCTCCCACCGCGAAGGCCAGGCGAATGCTGTCTTCAGCTATCCGTTCCCCGAAAGCGAAAAATTTGACAAACCCTTGGGGAGTGTATTTCACCGCGTTGCTCAAGAGGTTGAGCAGAATCTGTTTGATACGCTCGGAATCGCCCGCCATCAGGCCGGGGAGATCAGGGGATATATTGGTAATCAGGTCCAGGGGCTTTTCGGTCAGGCGCACGCGGATAAGAGTCAGGACATCGTTCAAGAGGGATGCGGTTTTATAAGGGGCCTGATTCAGAATCAGATTGCCTGATTCGATTTTGGAGAAATCCAGAATGTCATTGATAATGGACAAGAGGCTGGCGCCCGCGCTTTTAATGCCGGAGATGTATTCCAAAGCCCGGAGCTGGCCGAATTCCCGCTGCGCCAGATCGCTTAAGCCGATAATAGCGTTCATGGGGGTGCGGATCTCATGGCTCATCCGGGCCAGAAAGAGGCTCTTGGCCTGAGAGGCGGCCTGAGCGGCCAGAGTCTGGACTTCCAGTTCTCTGGTGCGCTCACGAACCTGCGCTTCCAGTTTCCTGCCCGCTTGCCGCCGCCTTTGCAGGAAAATAAAGAGCAGGAACAGAACACACAGCAAAAGCCCGGAAGAACCCATCAGCCAGGGCATTTGCGACTCCATCATTTTAGTCCGATAGTCAAACACCTTGCGCATCCAGCGGTCGCTGATGGCCTGACTGTTGATCAGGCGCAGGGCCTTGTTGAACACCGATTGCAACATTTTTTGGTTCAGGCTAAAGCCGTAGGCTGATTTATAGGCGCGGTTAAAAACCAGGTTGGCTTTAAACTGGGGGCGTTCCATAAAATTGGTCATGAATAAAAGCACGGCGCGGGTAGCCATAACCATGTCCACCTCTCCCCGCTCCAGGGCGGTGAAGGCTTCGGTGGTGGAGATAAATTCCACTGTGTTGGGATGGCGGGGAAACCATTCCCTAAATACTTCGGCATAGGCTGTGTCTTCGATCAGGCCGATTTTGGCGTAAAAAATCTGGCTGATGTTTATATCCTCAAAGTCGTTAAGCGAGAGCAGGGCATAGTAGTCATTACTGTAGGCCTCTGACCACAGATAATATCCCTGGCGCTCCCCGGAGAAAATGAGTTCCGTAAGCAGAGCCGCTTTACCTTCGTCCAGCAGGCGCAGTAAATCGGGCCATTCGGTAGGCCGGTCGTTGGCGCGCGCAAAAGCAAGACCGGTGAGAGCCTGCACCTCTTCCAGCACATCCAGGGCAATGCCCTGCCATTTATCTTCACGCTGATTGTAAAAACTTACCGGATAATTGTCATATTCCGCGCCCAGAGGCACCGCCCGCTCCGGGACGGAATGTTCCAGGATATAAGCTTTCTCTTCCGGAGTCAGTTGCATGGAAAGCTTATGGCGCAGATAATCGCGGTAACCCCGGTTATACAATTCGATCATGTGATAAGCGCCGCCGTGCCCCAAGGCTTTCTGAACCACGGAAATAACCGGGGCAAGTTCAGGGTCGCGGGTGGCCAGAGCCACCGGGTCATAAATGAGAGGCAGAAAATCCTCCACCAGGACGTCGCCGTAACGGTCAAAGGCTGCTTCAGCCGTACTCTCATCAAAGAAAGCGTCAGCTTCCCCGCGCTTCATTTTTTGATAAACTTCATCGTATTCATCCACATACTCAATGCTGAAAGGCTGCTCTAGAAAAGGGGATACCATATCAGCGGTGATGGTTCCGCGCAGAAAGGCATAGCGCGCCGGGCGGCGGGCGGCAATGAGGCTTAAGTCCTCGCTGCCGGCCAGACGCATGATTTTAATGGAGCGCCCAGCTATGGCGTCGGTCATAAAATAGGAGCGGCGGCGTTCTTCGGTGGGGGTGAGTTCGCCGGTGAAAGCGATTTCCCGCCTCTCCAGGCCATCCAGCAAAGCCCCCCATTCATAAAGGGCAGGGCGGAACTCAATCCCCACAAGATCGCTCAACCAGTGGCAGAGGGATACCGCGAATCCTTCCAATTGTCCGTTATCATTTATAAAAAGTTCGGTGCCGAAACACAGCCCATAGATAAGATAAGGCCTCTGGTCTTTAAGGGCTTCGATAGCGTCGATTTCCTCCGGCGTCACTCCGGGAATATCGCGGTAAGAGGAAAAAAGAAAAGGCGGCTTGGGTTCAGCCGCCGCTGAAGGGAGCGAACCCGCCGGGAGCAGGAAAAGACAGAGCAGGAGCGGAAGCCTGACGAATATTGAATTTTTGCCGCGCAAGCCGGTTAAAGCCTTTCCGTGCCGAGATGTTAAACAAATCACTGTATTTTTACCCCTTGACAGCCGGGTGCGCAAGGATTAAAGGCAGTAAAGCGGAAATTTTCAATTTCCGCTTTACCCCCAAATAAAAGCATGTCTCCTGTCAGGATGTCAAAGAGAGAGCCTGTTCCCACATATCTCCGGATCGTTGGCCGTCATTGGCGGTTTTGATCACTATTTTTTTCAGAACCGGCTGGCTGACCGGTAAGATACCGGCTTGGGCCGCGCCGGCCAGAAGCAATATGTTGACGGGATTACCGCTTTGCCGGGCTTTAACAGCCGCGTCCAGGGTGAATATTTTAATTTGCTGCCGGGCCAGTTGTTCCCGGCCCGCTTCCGACAGGAATTTCAAATTGGGCGCATTGACCACCAATCTGGCGTGGGGGCGTAAGTAAGGGATATTGCGTATCGCTTCATTTTTTTCCAGGGCGAAAAGTAAGTCCGCCTGCCCCATGGGCACCAGAGGACTGCGGAACATTCCGGCGCGTAAATGGCTTAACACAGACCCTCCGCGCTGAGCCATGCCGTGTACTTCACTTACCAGCACTTCCAGATTCATGGTTTGAGCCGCCAGGGCCAGTATACGGTTGACATATAGCACTCCCTGTCCGCCTACTCCGCAGATAATAGCCTGCCAGGATATGTCGTTTTTAATGTTAATCACGAGCTAACCTCCATTATGGCTTCCTGTCCGCATACATTGATGCACAGTCCGCAATTTATGCACCAGTCAGGATCAACCTGCACATGCCGGTTGCGGTCCGCGCTGAGTCCGGGACAGGCGAACCAGGTGAGGCACAGGCCGCAGGCGGTGCAGCCTTTTTGCGGAGGCATGACGATAGTTCCGGTAGGACATTCCTGGGCGCAGGAGCGGCAGGAAATGCATTTTTCAGCTTTCAGTTCAATTATCCCTTTATCCTTACGGGTTAAAGCCTCAGCGGGGCATATCTTCAGACAACGGCCGCAATCCGCGCAAGGCTTTATTTCCGGTGAAAAAATCGGTTTTATACCCGGCGTTCCCGGAGCCACTTTCACTTTTATCAGTCTGGGAACAGCCGCTTCTCCCATCTGGGCCAGACAGGGATGGGAACAAATAATAACTCCCGGACTAGGCGCCGGCGCTTTTTTCAGGCTCTGATGAACCCGGCGCATGGTTTTCAGGAGAGCGGGGATATCGTAGGCGTCCACTTTTTCCACTGTTTCCACGCCGCAGCCTCTGATCAGACGCTCCAGATCTATTTTCCCTCCTGGTTGCCCAGAGGCGGTAATTCCTGTGCCGGGAGTCGGCTGCATGCCGGTCATGCTGGTGGTGGCATTGTCCAAGAGCAGGAGAATAAAACGGGCTTGATTATAAACCGCGTTTATGAGTCCGGCCGGTCCGGAGTGAAAAAAGGTGGAGTCCCCGATAGTTGCCAGGACAGGGACATCAAGATTCTGGCTGTCCAGCATACGGCTTAGAGAAGAGGCAAAGTTTATGCTGGCTCCCATATCATGGCAGGTATCCACCGCTCCCTGATTGACGCCCAAAGTATAGCAGCCAATATCTCCGGGAAATATGCCTTGGGGAAAGGCGCGGCGCATGGCGTAAAAAACTGAACGGTGGCCGCATCCGGCGCACAGATTAGGTTTTCTGGACGGGGCCTGATCAGGTATGCTGATAATCCTGCCTCTGGGCCGGATCGGTTTTATGCCGGTCTGGCGGCATACTTTTTCCAAAATAGACGCCATTTTTTCCGGGGTAAGTTCTCCGGCGGATTCCACATGTCCGGAAAAACGCCCCCACAACCGGTCTCTTTCCGGAGCCAGCAATTCCAGCAGCGGTTCAGTCTCCTCTAATACCAATACCCGTTCACAGCCGGCCTGCAATCTGCGGACAGGATTCAACGGCAAGGGAAAGGGCGCCGTCAATTGCAAAAAGGGCATATCAAGCCCCATTTGCTCCATCAGATCTCTGGCCATGGCCGCGCTCACCCCTGAAGCCAGGATACCCAGTCTGGCTTTGCTCCCCCGTTTCACTGTCCGGCGCCAGATGACGTTTTGTGAGGATTTGGCCAGTTCGTCAGCAATCAGAATTAATTTTTGATTGAGACGTTGGTGAAGCGCCAGGCGGGAGCGCGGTGTGGCCGCCCAGCGTGCGGGGTCGCGGGTGAATACGGCCGGATTGACTTTATTGCCGGCTTTCTTGAAGATTATATTCTGGCGGGCGTGGCACAGGCGCATGGTGGGGCGCAATATTACAGGTATTTCATGGCGTTCGGATAAACTGAAAGCTGTTTCGATGAGTTCACGGGCCTGAGCCGGACTGTCAGGATCAAATACAGGCAACTTGGCATAATAAGCCAGCAGGCGGCTGTCCTGTTCAGTCTGGGAAGAGTGCGGCCCCGGATCATCAGCGCTGATTACAATCAGCCCTCCCTGGATTCCTATGTAAGCCGCGCTCATCAGAGGGTCCAGGGCGACATTAAGCCCTACCTGTTTCATAGCCACGGCGGCGCGCTGCTGGAGATAAGTGGCCGCCAGCGCGTTTTCCAGGGCTACTTTTTCATTAACCGACCATTCGCAATAAGTCGGGTTGATCATTTCCCTGCTGAAACGTTCCACCGCCGGGAGAATTTCCGAGCTGGGGGTGCCGGGATAAGCGGTCATAACTCTTATGCCCGCTTCCACTAATCCGCGGGCAATGGCTTCATTGCCCAACAAAATATCATTTTTTGTTTTCACTGCTCATCCTTAGTGTTCATTATGATGTCAAAACTCTATCATTATGACTCACATCTGGCAAATATACCGCTGTTCCTGCCTGACGAGCGGCAAAGTCCGCCGGGGGGAGGCCGGAAAAATTGTCCGCGCCGGTCAACGCGTTTCATATCAGCAGGTTAAAGGATAAAAGGTCATGATTAAACGTCTGCCGGGCAAAAGCGGCCATAAAAGGCATAAGCCGGTTTATTTGCGGTTGGGTGAAATTAAGACGGGACAGCCAGTCCAGGCTCAGGCGCTGACCGGCGCTCAGTGTATTGATTAAACCTTGGGATACAGGCAATTCCCGCGGGCGGCAGCGTCCGCAGGCCAAGCCTCCGTTCAGACTTAAACGGGCGTCGTTATGATCCGGTTTGCGTCCGCAAAACAGGCAGCGCTCCAAATAAAGACCAAAACCGTTTTCCTGTAGAAAACGGTTGACAAATAAAAGCAGCGCGTTCTGTTGCTCCAGGCGGTGACTGCTTTGGGCAATGCGCTTCAGGCTTATGACCGCCAAATACATAATTTCAGGCAAAGGGGAAAGATAAGGAGTGCCTTTTAAAAGCAGATCCAGTATCAGCCCGGCGGCCAGCCAGCGCTGATAATTTTCGTGCAGACCCGGATAAGAATTGACCATCCTGGCCTGGCTGAGCAGGCGAATATTGGATTTTTGATAGCTTTTAAGCTCCACCTCCAGAAGTTGGGAGTTGAGCAGCAAACCCACAAAACGCCGCCTGGAGCGCTGGGCTCCTTTGGCCAGGGCAATGATCCGTCCCTGGCGGTCAGTGAACATATCCAGCATCACATCGCTTTCTTTCCAGGGACGCAGGCGCAGAACAATTCCCAGGTCAGGATTCATTGCGGACCGGATAGAGAAAAGAGAAGACCACTCCAGCGCTGAGCAGAAGCAAAACCGCCGCCAGGCTTATATAGGGATTGATATGGATTAATCCTGACACATCCAGCAGCATTTTGACCCCGATGAATAACAGCACCGCTATGACCGCCTGTTCCAGGCGGGAGAGCCGGCGTTTGCCAGCGGCCAACAGAAAATAGAGAGAGCGCAGGCCTAACACGGCGAAGACATTGCTGGTATATACCAGAAACAGGTTGGCGCCCACTACGGAAATGACTGCCGGCACACTGTCGGCCGCAAATATTATATCGGCCGTCTCCACACAGATCAGACATAAGAATAAAGGGGTAATCATGCGTATGCCCCTCTCCTTGACGAAAAATTTGTGTCCGGCCAGAAAAGGATGAATGGGAAAAAATTTTTTAGTCAGGCGTATGGACCAATGGTTGGAATAATCCACAATTTCATTTTGGGAAGACATCCGGTTGCGCCACATTTTCCAGGCGGACCAAATAATGATCAGGGCAAATACCCCCAGAGCATATTTGCCGAACTGCATAACCATGCCTGTGCCCAGGCCAATAAAGACGAAGCGCATGACGAGAGCGCCGATCACGCCGAAATACAGGACCCGGTGCTGTAAGGCGTCTTTAATGGCAAAAGAGCTGAATACAGCCATGATGACAAACAAATTGTCCACGGAAAGAGATTTTTCCACCAGATAAGCGGTAATAAACAGGGCCCCGTCCTGGGCGCCGTGCCTGATTCCCACATAAGCGGCAAAGGCAAAGGAGAGGCCTATCCATAAAGCTGACCACAACATGGCGTTTTTACTGGAGACCGGTTCGTCATTACGGTGAGCGCGCAGATCAATCCACAGGGAAACGGCAACCACTGCCAGAAATCCTCCGGCTTCCAGCCAATTATATTCACCTAACATTTAAGATACCGGTCTTTCGTATAAATTTATGATGAATTAAAAATATTCCGCTTATTTTACCTGATCCGTTTATCTATGTCCAAAGTGAAATTAGCCCGGAATTGGATAAAGCCGGCTGGGATGGTACAATACAGCCGTTATGAATTTATTATGGGGAACCGGGGGAACAGAATTTAACTTCCGGGCAACAACGCGGATTCGCGTTTTCAGGCCTGGGCGTGTTTATGTTTTCGCGGGTAATATTATTACATCCATGCCCTCGTATTTTTGATCCGTGTCCGCTATATCTGACAGACTGGCTCTGCTTATCGCTCTGGCTTTCGGGGCGGGGAAAAGCCCGATCATGCCGGGTACCGCCGGCTCCTTGGCGGCTGTTGTCCTGGCGCCTTTTTGCTTTTACCCCTTAAGCTTATATTGGAGAGCGGGGCTTTTGGCCTTGCTGTTTTTTGTGGGAGTTTGGGCCAGCGGCCGGGCGGCCCGTATTTTAAAGCAAAAGGATCCCGGTGAAGTAGTTATTGATGAAGTGGTGGGGCAGTGGCTGGCTCTGCTGTGGCTTCCTCAGTTGATTTACTGGCAGCTTGCGGTTGGTTTTGTCCTTTTTCGTTTGTATGATATAAGTAAACCGTGGCTTATCCGCAAATCTGAAAATTGGCTGCCGGGCGGCTGGGGGATTATGATCGATGATATTCTGGCCGGTCTCATGGCTGCTCTGACCATGCAGGTTATCATTGCGGGGGTAGAGTATGTGTTTACTTAGAATTAATATCATAAATCACCTTGGGAGGTGATTTATGAGGATCACATCGCCCCAAAGCTGAAGTTTGGGGCTCGTTCCCGCCGCTATGGCGGCGCGCACCGGACATGCTGTCCGGCGTTAGAAGTCATTTCATAAATGACTTCCAGAGTTCATATCATAAATCACCTTGGGAGGTGATTTATGAGGATCACATCGCCCCAAAGCTGAAGTTTGGGGTTCGTTCCCGCCGCTATGGCGGCGCACCGGACATGCTGTCCGGAGTTAGAAGTCATTTCATAAATGACTTCTAAACAGGCGCGTTCCTAAAAGTAAGGATAGAGATGGCTTGCCCAGTTATTGATTTTCATATTCATTTGTTGAAATATCAGCAACCTACAGAATCTTTGCTTAACCTTAACGCGGATTTGTTTCCCATGGAGGGAGAATATCTGGCTTTTGAGGAAAAGTATGCCCGTCCGGAAAATTTGGTGACCATGATGAAGGAACACGGGGTTGATTACGGGGTGATTCTGGCCGAGTATTCCCCTCTGACCACCGGTATTGCCTCCAATGAGACGGTGGCGGAATTTTGCGCCGGGCACGGGGAGCTTATCCCTTTTTGTTCGGTAAATCCCCATATCACTCCCGACCCGGTTAATACTGTTAAACAGTTGTGTTTGCATCAGGGGTTCAGAGGCATTAAGCTCTATCCCACCTATAATCATTTTTATCCTCATGAGGCCGGAATGTATCCGCTGTACGCCGCGGCCCAGGAAATGGGCGTGCCGATACTGTTTCATACCGGTTCCTCCATATTCCGTAATTCCCGGATCAAGTATGGCAATCCCATATTTTATGACGATGTGGCGTCTGATTTTCCTGAATTGAAAATTGTTCTGGCTCACGGCGGACGGGGCCCCTGGTATGATGAAGCCATGACCATGATCCGCCTGCATCGGAATATTTATATTGATGTCAGCGGTCTGCCGGTGCGCAAACTGACGCTGTTTTTTCCTGATATTGACCGTTTTGCCCATAAATTTATTTTCGGCACCGATTGGCCCCAGGTCCGGATGCGGGACAGTATAGCCAAATTTTCTCAAATAGGACTTTGCGAAGAGTCCAGACGGAGCATCCTGGGGGGCAATGCCGCCGCTTTATTGAAATTATGAAGAGTAACATACAAGCACAGTTATCTCCGTCCGGAGGCGTTCAAGGGCGGGAAATGCATAAAACGGCCCTGGTCTGCTTGACCCTGATTTTGTTTTTTGGGCTGGCCGCGTTGCTTCAGGCGGGAATGGCGCAGGCGGCCCCGGAGCAGGACAGCGCCGCTTCCCGGGGAGTGGCTGACGCCTGGAGCGTACGTTCGCAGGATCTTGATATATTGGCGGATGAGATCAACACCTTGGAAAAAAACGCTCAGGCTCTGATCGAACCGCTGGCCCTCAGGGTTGATTCCACCAGGATGGAGATAAGCCGCCTGATGGGGCTTTATCAGGCGGCTCATGGCTATCCAAGCAGTCAGCTTACTTTATTTTTGCAAATGCGCGGTCTTTCCCGCAGGCTGCAGGATGATGTGGGGCCGTTTCAGCTTATTGCCGATACTGTTCAGCAACATCAGGAAGAAATCAAGCGGCTGCAGGATGATGTAATCAGTTTGGACGAAGTCGCCGCGATTGCCGATCTGCCTGAAATAAGAGGCCATGATCTGGTTGTACAGCGCCAGTATCAGAAACGTTTGCTGGAGATTGCCAGGCAATCCGCCAAGGCGGACGCCAAACTGGAGCGGATTATGGCCCCCGCCCAAGCTACTATTGCCAAACTTAACGTTACCTTGGACAGCATAGGCAAGACTATGCCGGATCTGTGGCGGAATTATTATTTAAGTTCTTTCTCCATTGGGCTGGACAGTTTTGTTTCCCTCCCGCAGCAGTTTTCCAACTGGCTGGGGTCTGTCTCCTCCCGTCTCAGCCTGGCTTTTCCCAATAATCCGGAACGCTGGCTGGAATCGGGCAAAAATTTTTTACTGGTCATTGTGGCCTTGGGCCTGTTGGGTATAGCCGCTTACAAGGGAAGCCGCAAACTGCCCGGACGCTGGGCGAAAGCCGGGCACGACATTTTTACCGGGGCCTGGATATGGGTCACAGGGGGCTGGGCTATCCTGGTGGCTTCCGGCAGCAGTTTCGGCAATATATATTTTGGTTTTTTGCTGCCGGGGGTGCTGATAATAGTTTGGGGGATAAGTCAGCTCAGCTGGCGCCTGCGTCAGGCGGCCACAGGCAATTTAGATGATCACCCCTCTCCTCTGGCCAGGCTCTACCTGCCGGCCGCCTTGGGGGTGCTGCTGCTCTATTCTGATATAAATCCCAGAATTTTAAGTTGGTTATGGATCACGGTCATGCTTGTCTTCAGCGGGCTGTTTTTTTGCGTAGGCCGTAAAATAAAAGTGCGCAGCTCTTTTATTGTGGAAAACATATCCTATAAAGGGGCTTTATTTTTTACCATAGTCTCTCTGCTTATGAGTTTGGGCGGTTATGCCCGGCTGGCCGTCTTGTTGTTTATGTTCTTGTTCGCCCTGGTGAATATCATGACTTTGGGCAGCGCGATCAGCGCTCTTGCCAGCATGTTCAGCGATCGCCTGTTTGTCAAATATGAGAAACCGGTCAGAAACGCCCTGGCGCATGCGGTTGGCATTCCCGCGTCCTGGATTTTCTCGCTGCTCTGCACGGTTCCCTGGTTATGGGCGGTGCCGGGAGCGAGTTATATATTTGAATATGTTTTGTCCACCCGCTATGAAATCGGCGACGCCTCGGTGGATCTTTCCCGGATTCTGCTGATTGCGGTTATGTTTTTCCTTTGCCGCTCTTTTATTCACTTAGGCAAAACATCCCTGGCCCAGCTCCCCAACCGTATGCCCCATATGGAAAAAGGAGTTATCCCTCCATTGCAGCACATGCTGGGCTATATTTTATGGGCAGTGCTGGCTATCCTCATCCTGGGAATAGTGGGCGTGGATTTAACCAGCCTGGCGGTGGTGGCCGGGGGGCTGAGCGTGGGCATAGGTTTCGGTTTGCAGAATCTTTTCAGCAATTTAATCAGCGGCATCATGCTCATCTTCGGACGGACGGTGTTAATTGGCGATTATGTGTCGGTGGGCGGGGTTGAGGGGACGGTCAAGGCCATTCAAATTCGTTCCCTGGTTATTGAAACTTTGGATAAGGCCATGGTTTTCGTGCCCAATTCCACGATTATGGCCGGCCAGTTCATCAATTGGACCAGAAATAATCTGATAGTGCGCAAATCTGTCAGTGTGGGGGTGGCATATGGCACAGATACAGGAACGGTATCCAATTTGCTGCTGGAAATAGCCGCGGGACATGAACGCGTACTCAAAGAGCCGGCGCCTTTTGTCCTGTTTGAAAAATTTGCCGACAGCAGTCTTGATTTTACTCTGTATATTTATGTGGATGATTTCAGCAGCGGCGGCGGGACGGCCAGCGATTTGCGCCATAAAATCAACAGAATTTTTATGGAGAAGAATATTGACATAGCTTTTCCGCAGTTGGATGTGCATTTAGAGCCAGTTGATAAATGACCTCTGACGCCGGACAGACGGTCCGGCGTTGGCCGCTTGCTGAACAGACAGAAATTCAACATCCTGAGACGACTTCAGCAAGGCCGGTAATTCCGGGATTACTTATGAAATATATAATATTAATCGGAGACGGCATGGGAGATTATCCAATTGCCGATCTGGACGGCCTGACTCCCTTGCAGGCGGCGTTTACTCCCCACATGGACAGGATGGCCCAAAAAGGCTTACTGGGTCTTACTCATACTATTCCCGAAAACAGACAGGCCGGTTCCGATACCGCCAATATGGCCTTTATGGGCATTAATCCGGCTGCTTATATTTATGGACGGGGTCCTTTGGAAGCCGCGGCCATGAATATAGATTTGCGGGCTGAGGATATTGCCTTCCGCTGTAATTTGGTGCAGCTTGTCCATAAACCCAATGGTCAGGTGTTTATGCATGACTATGCGGCCGGGCATATTGCTTCTGACCAGGCCGCTGAACTTATTAAAGATTTGCAAACCGGCCTGGGCCGGCCAGGGCTTGCTTTTTATTCCGGAGTCAGTTTTCGCCATGTGGCCGTATGGCACAACGGCCCGGCGGAAGCGTCCACTGTTCCCCCTCATGACCGGACGGAGCAACCGGTTAACGATATTCTGCATGCCGCCGGCAGTCTGGCTCCGGTCATGGATTTGGTTAAGAGATCATGGGCGCTATTATCGGCTCACCCGGTTAATAAAGCCAGGATCGCGGCGGGACAAGCTCCGGCCAATTCTATCTGGTTATGGGGGCAGAGTCCCCCTCCGGCTTTCCCCACCATTCAGGATCGCTATGGGCTTGACGGGGCGGTGGTGACGGCAGTGGATCTTATCCGCGGTATCGGCCGGATGACAGGATTTAAAATAGTGGACGTTCCCGGGGCCACCGGTTATGTGGATACCAATTATGCCGGAAAAGTGGAAGCAACTCTGGACAGTCTGGCTGAGGGCAATGACCTGGTGTACCTTCATGTGGAGGCGCCGGATGAAGCTTCGCACGCGGGCCGGCTGGATTTAAAAATGCGGGCAATAAACGATTTTGACGCGCAAGTGGTCGGGCCTCTCCTGGCCGGGTTAAAAAAGTTGGGTGCGCACCGCCTTCTTCTGGCCACCGATCATTTTACCCCTTTGAGTACGCGCACTCATGCCCGCGACGCGGTTCCTTTTGTGCTGTGGGATTCGGAGCGGACGCTCTCCGGGGGACAAGGCTATTGGGAACAGGCCGCGGCCGGCGGCATATATGTACCCCACGCTCACCTTTTACTGGACAGGATGATCAAATTATGAATACTCACCGCCTGGAAATAAGACCTCTCTTTGCTGACGTAGACGCCATGAACATAGTTTATAACGCCATATATCTGCGTTATTTTGAGCTGGGCCGTACTGAACTTATGCGTTCTGTCGGCGTTTCTTATGCCAGCATTGAGGAGCAAAATCTGCGTTTTCCCGTGAGCGAAGCCCATGTGCGTTATCGCCGTCCGGCCCGCTATGATGAATTGCTCTATTTGGACACCTGGCTTGACTGGGTGAAACGGGTGTCTTTGTGTTTCGCTTACCGTCTAAGCCGGCCCGAAAAAGGCGAATTGGTAGAATTGGCTGCCGGATACACCACTCTGGGCTGCATTACCCATCAGGGGAAAGTATCTCTTTTGCCGGATAATCTGGTGCAGGCTTTGCTGCCCTATGTCGTCTCCGGAAGCCGGCGCCTGCCCGGCCGCGACCGCCCGGACGGGATCTGAATGAGCGGGATTCTTTTGCCGGCGCGGACAACAGGGCGCGCCGGCAGGGGCGGACAAACCGCTCATCATTTGGTATTATATAGTGATCTGAAGATTTGGCTGTATCCCGCCCTTTAAGGCAATGATTTAATTTTTTTTAAGGTTGAATGAATGCTTCCTCTAGACCAGCGCAAAGAAAATATTTTAATTGAAGATGAAATTAAGCGTTCCTACTTGGATTACGCCATGAGCGTGATCATAGGACGCGCACTTCCCGAGGTCCGCGACGGGCTCAAGCCTGTGCATCGCCGTATTCTCTTTGCCATGCATGAGCTGAAAAATGACTATAACAAGGCCTACAAAAAATCAGCCCGTCTGGTGGGGGATGTTATAGGTAAATATCATCCCCACGGCGACACCGCGGTTTACGACGCCATTGTGCGTATGGCTCAGGATTTCGCCATGCGCTATGTGCTGGTGGACGGGCAGGGCAATTTCGGCTCCGTAGACGGTGACGCCCCGGCGGCCATGCGTTATACGGAAGTGCGCATGAGCAAGCTGGCCCATGCTTTTTTGGATGATCTGGAAAAAGAAACGGTTGAGTTTGTTGATAATTATGATGGCTCGCTTCAGGAGCCCATGGTTCTTCCCACCAAAGTCCCCAATTTGCTGGTCAACGGATCTTCCGGTATTGCCGTGGGTATGGCTACCAATATCCCTCCGCATAATTTAAGGGAGGTCGCCCAGGCTCTGGTGGCGGTTATTGATAATCCCGACATAGAGATCAGTGAACTCATACGTATTTTACCCGGCCCCGATTTTCCCACCCGCGGTTTTATTTACGGCCAGCGCGGTATTGCCGAGGCCTATGCCAGCGGACGGGGCAGTTTGCAAATCAGGGCCAGAGCCAACATTGAAATTCATCCCCGTACCAAGAAAACGGCGGTTATTGTCACTGAGTTGCCTTATCAGGTTAATAAAGCCAGGCTTCTGGAACGGGTGGCGGAACTGGTCAAGGAAAAAAAGATTGACGGCATAACGGAAATTCGCGATGAGAGCGACCGGGATGGCATGCGTGTGGTTATGGAAATACGCCGTGACGCTCAACCGCAGATAGTCCTGAACCAGCTGTTCAAATTTACTCAGATGCAGACCAGTTTCGGCATCAATATGCTGGCTATAGTCAATAACCGGCCGGAACAGTTACCCCTTAAGCAAATATTGATTCTGTTCATTGAACACAGGCGGGAAATAATTTTAAAGCGCACGATTTTTGATTTGCGCAAAGCGGAAAGCCGCGCCCATGTGCTGGAAGGTTTAAAAATCGCTCTGGATAATCTGGACAGGACCATTGCCCTCATCCGGGCGGCCGCCAATCCCGGAGAGGCCCGAAGCAGTCTAACCGGAGAATTGAACCTGACCGAAATCCAGGCCAACGCAATTCTGGAAATGCGCCTGCAGCGCTTAACCGGGTTGGAACAGAATAAAATAATTGAGGAATATCACCAGGTTCTTTCGGAAATTGCCAATTTGCGCTCTATTATTGGTTCGGAGGAAAAAGTGCGCGATATTATTCGTTCCGAAACCCTGGATCTGGCCCAATCGTGGCCCGATGGGCGGCGCACGGAAATCATTCAGGATTCCGAAGAAATAGACATTGAGGATATCATTGCCGAAGAGGAAATGGCGGTCACTCTCACCCACAGCGGTTATATTAAGCGCGCTCCCATAAGTCTCTATCGGGCTCAGCGCCGGGGCGGCAAGGGCAAAATCGGCATGACCACTAAAGATGAAGACTTTGTAAGCAATTTGTTTATTGCCTCTACTCACAGTTATTTGCTTATTTTTACCAATAGGGGACGCATGTACTGGCTTAAAGTGCATGAGCTGCCCCAGGCCGGCCGGGCTACCAAAGGTAAAGCCATTGTGAATCTTATCAATATGCAGCCTGATGAGGAGGTAGCCAGTATTTTGCCGGTACGGGAATTTAGTGAAGGCCGGTATGTGGTTTTGGCTACCCGGCGGGGTATAATCAAAAAAATGGATTTAATGAGTTTGTCCCGTCCCCGCACCGGCGGCATAATTGCCGCCGGTATTGCCGATGACGATCAGTTGGTGGCGGTCCGTCTTACCGACGGCGGCATGGATATCTTTTTGGCCACCGCCTGTGGTAAAGCCATTCGCTTCAATGAAGAACAGGTGCGACCCATGGGGCGTACCGCCGCCGGGGTGAGGGGGATAGAAGTCAGCAGTGAGGATCAGGTGGTTTCCATGGAAGCGGTGGCCGGCTCGCCCACCTTGCTTACGGTGGTGGAAAACGGTTACGGCAAACGTACCGCCCTGAGCGAATACCCTTTGCACAACCGGGGCGGCAAAGGCGTCATCACCATGAAAACCAGTGAACGCAACGGTCTGGTGGTGGCGGCTTTGGTGGTTGACGATCAAGACGAACTTATGCTTATCACCAACTTTGGCAAGATTGTTCGGACCAGAGTTGACGGCATATCAGTGCTGGGGCGCAATACGCAGGGGGTAAAGCTAATTGATGTGACCAACGAAGAAACTCTGGTGGCGGTGGACCGGATGGCTGAACCGGGCGAGGATGAGGAAGGCGACCCGGAGCAGACGGAATTGTTTCCCGCGGACAGTTATGATCAATAAACCGGTTGACAATCAATGAAAACTACCAATCTCAGAATAGCTGTTTTGGGTGGAGGAGCCTGGGGAACAGCTCTGGCCCATCATGCCGCCAACCTAAATCACCGGGTACGGCAATGGGTCCTGGAGACGGAACTGGTGAGCCTCATCAACGAAAAACATCAAAATTCCATTTTCTTGCCCGGAGTGCGTTTGCACCAGGCCATATACGCCACCAATTCTCTTGGAGAAGCCCTGGACAAAGCCCAGGTGGTAATTGTGGTGGTGCCCAGCCAGTTTTTCCGTTCTGTTATCAGTCAGGCCGCGCCTTGGCTTACTTCAGATACCGCTATTATTTCCTGCACCAAAGGGGTGGAAGAGGGCAGCGGCTTCACCATGTGCGAGATAATAATTGATCAGCTGGATTTCGTCCCCAAAGCAGGGTGCATGTCAGGGCCGACTTTTGCCCGTGAAGTGGCCATGGGAGTGCCCAGCGCGCTTACCGTGGCCAGTGACGATCAGGATTTGGCTATCCTTTTCCAGCAGGCTTTTTCCAATAATCGTATGCGCTTATATACTTCCAGGGATGTAGTGGGAGTTGAACTTGGAGGAGCGGTTAAAAACCCTCTGGCCATAGCCGCCGGGATGATATCAGGGTTGTCGTTAGGGCATAACTCTTTGGCCGGCATGATCACCAGGGGGCTGGCGGAAATGGGGAGGCTGGTGGTGGCTAAAAAAGGCAAGCCTGCCACCGTATACGGGCTGGCCGGCATAGGAGATCTGGTGCTTACCTGTACCAGCGCCCAGTCGCGTAATTACACTTTGGGCTATCGCCTGGCCAAAGGCGAAACCTTAGAAGAGATTACCGCCTCTACTCCGGCTATTGCCGAGGGGGTGGTCAATACCGGAACCATCCTGAATCTGGCTCACCAGCACGGAGTGGAAATGCCTATCATCAGCGCGGTCAATGGAGTGGTGCGCGATCATTACACCCCCTGGCAGGCGGTTGATATGCTGATGGGCAGAGTCCTCAAGCCTGAATGAGTCCCAAAAATGGAAAAATTTAAAATATGTTTCAGAGTTTATTGATTGCCAATCGTGGGGAAATTGCCATTCGCGTTATCAGGGCCTGCCGCGATTTGGGTATAAAAGCTATTGCTGTCTATTCCGCGGCCGACGCCGACAGCCTACATGTGCGCTTGGCTGATCAGGCCATACCCATTGGCCCGCCCCAGGCGGAACTCAGCTATCTCAACCCTGAGGCTATTATTAAGGCGGCCAAAGAAGCCAGGGCGGGAGCCATTCATCCCGGCTACGGTTTTCTGTCGGAAAGCCCTCTCTTTGCCCAGATGGTCATAGACGCCGGTTTTGTTTGGATTGGTCCACGCCCCGGCATTCTTCAGCATGCCGGAGATAAGGACGCGGCCCGCGCCACCATGCAGCGCGCCGGTATGCCCATGACAGAGGGCAGCGACATTTTACATACTGTCCCCGAGGCCCTTTCCTGGGCCAGTAAGCTGGGATATCCGGTTATTTTAAAACCGTCTTCCGGCGGTGGCGGCAAATCAATGTATGTAGCCAACTCGCCTACCGAATTTGAAGCCATTCTAACCCGCCGGGTAGACATTTCCAAAATTTCTTTCTATCTGGAACAATATATTGCCCATGCCCGGCATATAGAGGTCCAGATCATGGCTGACAATTACGGCCACGTGGTGCATCTGGGAGAAAGAGAATGTTCCTTGCAGCGTATGAACCAGAAAATTCTGGAAGAAACGCCGTCGTTGGCTTTGACCCCTCAAATGCGCCAGGAAGTAACGGATCTGGGAGTCCGGGTGGCTAGGCATATGAATTACAACAGTGTGGGTACGGTGGAGTTTCTTTTCGATGTGGATCGCCATAAATTTTATTTTTTGGAGGTCAATCCCAGAATTCAGGTGGAACATGGCATATCTGAATGGGTGACGGGAGTGGATATTGCCCGCCACCAGATTACCATTGCCCAGGGACGCCCTTTGGAACTTCTGCAAGCTGACATCAAATTTTCCGGTCACGCGCTGGAATGCCGTATAAACGCCGAGGACCCGCGCAAGAAATTCATTCCTTCACCCGGCCGGATATCTTTTGTCAATTTGCCCGGCGGGCCGCAGGTACGCGTGGACAGCAGCATTGTAGCCGGGGGGGAAGTGCCGCCTTTTTATGATTCTCTGATAGCCAAGGTTATGGTGCGCGGCGCCAACCGGGGAGAAGCTATTTTGGTTATGCGCCGGGCTCTGGAAGAATTCATTGTGGAAGGCGTGAAAACCACCATCTCTCTTCATCAGCGGATAATGGCGGACAAGGATTTCATGGCCGGAAACTTCAGCACCCGCTATGTGGAAGAAAAATTTATTAATAATCGCAGGTAGCAGTTGCAATTGACGCGGCATTCCGGCCGTGTGTGTGCTTCAGGGCGGGTGAGTTTTTAAATCGTATAAATTTTCTGTCAATGTTCGGATTAGAAGTAAACGCGAGCTGGCTTTATGCGGGACAACTCATCAAAATCGGCAAAAACTCGCTTCTCTCTGGCGGTATATCTCATTCTCATAGTCGCTGTCCCTCTCATGACAATATACGGAGCAATGGCTGCTTTTGAATATTACCGCAGCAGTCAGCTGGCTCTGCAGCACATGCGCACTATTCTGGAAGAAACTACCGCTCACTACAGTTCTAGGATGAATACTTTTTTTGTCTCGGTGGAACAGGTCGCCCGTACTCTGGGAGGGAGCTTCGACATAGGCCTGGTCAATTCCGAAGAGGAATGTTATCTGCTCCTGGAATATGAATTAAGCAATAATCCCAACATATTCGGCCTTGGCGTCACCTTGAGCGGATATAACGATCGCGGCCAGGATCATGAATCCATTGTTTACGTGTGCCGGGACGAGGCCAGGGGCCTGCAGCGGGCCAGGATCAGAGCGGGCCGGGCTGAATGGGTCAGGGCCGCCAAAGAGACCGGCGCCGCGGCCTGGAGTGAGCCTTATTATGATTATGACGCGGGCAATGTGGTATTATGCACCTTTGCCGCTCCCATAGTAAGAGACGGTATTTTCAGAGGCATAGTATCCGTGGATATTAACATGGAGGATATGGCCCGCTATAATATTCCCTCTCTGTACATCGACGGGGGTTATTTTGCTCTATTCAGCAGGGACGGCACGTATTTGCTTCATCCGGATCCGGACAAAAGGCTGCAAGGCAATCTCAACCGCGACGCCCATCAGTCGGCGGAGGCGCTGCGCATGGCCTCGGCCATCAATAAAGGCGGGCGGGGGGTTATCAAGCTTGATACAGATGAAAACGGCATTTTCTGGATGGCCTATGACCGGGTGGACGCCAATTCCTGGGTCATTGCCTGTGTTGCCGCGGAAGATGAAGTGCTTGCCCCCAATCTGGAAATTCTGCGCATCAATATGATCGTAATGCTGATCAGCGGATTTCTGCTGTTTCTCATTGTTATCTTTTTTATTCACAGAATACTTAATCTGCCCCTTAACCGTCTTTTGGCGGGGGCGCAGCGTTTTGCCGATGGGGATTTGGACGTACAGGTTCCGGAAAGCGGGAGGACCAGGCAAGTTTACCAACTCTCTCACGCCTTTAATGAAATGGTGAGGGAACACCGTAAAAATCTGGCCGCCCGGGTCTCTGATTCCCTGGCCCGGCGTCAGGCGGAAGAGGCCAGCATAGCCAAAAGCGAATTCCTGGCCAATATGAGCCATGAAATAAGGACTCCCATGAATGGGGTTATGGGTATGGCCAGCTTGCTGCAGGATACCAAACTGGATGAACATCAGCAGCAATTTGTCGATTCTATTTGCCAAAGCGCCAGCGCTCTTTTAAGTGTAGTCAATGATGTGCTTGATTTTTCCAAATCGGAATCCAAAAAGATTGTCCTTGAAATTTCCGGTTTTAATCTGCGCTTCCTGCTGGAAAATATTTTAGACAATCATTTTCTCCCGGCCGACAGAAAAGGCCTTACACTCAATCTGTTCTATGATCCGCAGGCTCCGGAATGGGTGGAGGGGGATCCTGACCGGCTGCGCCAGATAATAATCAATTTGGTGGGCAATGCCATCAAATTTACCGACCGCGGATATGTGCGCCTCATTGTGGAATGGCATCAGGGGGACAGCTTTACTTTCAAGGTAACGGACAGCGGTATTGGGATTGACGAAAAACATCACAGTGAAATCTTCAACCCCTTTTCACAGGTAGATACTTCTCATTCCCGCAGTTTCGGCGGAACCGGCCTGGGGCTGGCCATTTCTCAGCGGCTGGTATCTGTTATGGGCGGAGAAATTTTTCTTAAAAGCGTTTTGAATGAGGGCAGTATTTTCGCCTTTACCATTCATCTGCCGGCGGTGGAAGATAAAAAAAATTTTCCGGTCAGATTCCTGAAGGGCCGTAAGGTGCTGGTAGTGTGTGCGGATGATGACAACCGCGGCAGTATTGTGATGACATTCAAGGCGTTGGGAGCGCAGACGGAAGAGTATGCCGCTCCGCTTGAGCCGGTAAGGGATATTGATATCTCTGAAAGCGGGGGATTTCATCTGACTGTAGTGGAAAAAAGCTGTTTGGGCAACCTTTCTCAGGAACAGTGGCCTGATCCTCTGCTCATCCTGGTTCCGTTCGGCAGCCGCTGGGAGGGCGGCGCGGTTAATCATCTTACTTATCCTGTTCATATAAAAACTTTAACAACCGCATGCCGCAAAGTTCTGCAGCTTGGCGATGGGACCTCCGGGGTTGACGGGGCGGCTCTTCCGGAGGCGCTCCAGATTAAGGCTGAACGGTATTTGAATATTCTTTTGGCTGAAGATAATATCGTAAACCAAAAAGTCGCCACCGCCATGCTGAAAAAAATGGGACATCAGGTTACCGTGGCTGTGAACGGCCTGGAGGCTGTGGAAATCCTTAAAGAACATGTTTTTGACGCGGTCTTTATGGATTGCCAGATGCCGCAGATGGACGGTTATCAGGCTACCCGTATAATCAGAGAGAATAATACTGAAAATACTGACGGCAAGCGCTTGCCCATCATAGCGATGACAGCTCACGCCATGAGCGGGGACAGAGAAAAATGTCTGGCCGCGGGAATGGATGAATATTTGACTAAACCGGTGGATATTCATAAACTGAAATCGGTTCTGCAAGGAATATTTTAATTTTTCATCATAATGACACAGGAATGAACCGATGCCGGCCTTGGAAAACTTGATTGCGGAATATGGCTATCTGGCTATTTTGATCGGAACTTTCCTGGAAGGTGAAACTATTCTGGTGCTGGGCGGGATTGCCGCCGCTCAGGGGTTGTTGGATATACGTCTGGTCATGCTGGCCGCGTTTGCCGGTTCTTACAGCGGCGATCAGTTGGCGTTTGCCATTGGCCGCAAGTGGGGAACTAAAATCATGGCCCGCAAACCCAAATGGCAGGCCAAAGCGGATTACCTTCTGTCCAAATCCCCAATATTTATAAATATATGGATGGTTGCCTTCCGCTTTTTCTACGGGCTGCGCAACCCTACTCCATGGATTCTGGGCTCGGGCCGGACGGTTACTTTTAAAAAGTTTTTAATGCTTAACGGGGTGGGCGCGTTGCTCTGGGCCATAGGAGTGGCTTGGGGCGGCTATGCTTTTGGCATGCTTCTCGATCATTTCCTTGGGCAGATTAAAAATATCATGTTGCTGATTTTGCTGTGCCTGGCCGTCTTGCTCCCTCTGGGAATTTGGCTGTGGCGCCGCCGCCGCGCCCGCCGTTCGGCAAAGCGCGAATTACCCTCCGCTCAGACCGCCGCCGGAGTGAAGATTTTAGATAGAGCGGAATCCTTGCTCAACAGCGCGCAAAATCGCAGACCTCCCGGCGCGTCCGCTGGTAAATAAAAAGTTATCCTTGGCGACGTCACCAACCTGCTGCTGGCCGTTGCCGTAAGCCTTTCCGCAATCCGGAATATACAAGGAGCGCCGGTTCACTGCTGCCTATTATCAGTAGCCGCCTGTTTATTCTCTTCCTGATGGATCATTTTTACTATAGCCTGAGTGACAATCTCATTGGCCAGGGCGTTGGGATGACCGTCATAGGGAATTTTATATTTTTCCGGGTTTTGCCGGTAATCGGGGAAAAATTGTTCCAAATCCACAACATCCAGACCCTGTTGGCGGAGGATTTCCCCATAGGCGTTGGCCGGCCAGATTAATACGGTGAGTCTGGCTCCATAGAGTTTCTGTAACTCCAGATCGCTCTGTTTGATTATGGCCGTGTATAAATCAATTGCCGGTTGCAATCGGTCGGGTTTGGGGATAAACATGCTCTGGTAAAGCTGGCTTTTTTTGAAAAGTCGGTATAACAGCAGACCTGGGGTGGAGTATTGATCCCCAAATACCCCTTGGCGAACCAGTTGCCCGTTGACCAGTTCATACCAGGGGAATTCCGGATATCTTATATTATATCCCGCGCTGCGTAAGGCATGTTCGTCAAAAGTGGTGAAAAAGACAAACATTTTTTCGTGAGCAGCGGCAATATCATCCAGAATCCCGCCTGCGATCATATCCAGCATCTGGTGCGGACCATAGGCTGATATGCCACGATTGTAAACCTGATAATGCTCTCCCAGATCTTCCCCTACTTTATAGGGAAAAGTATCGGCATCAGTCAAGCCAATGCCATAAGTAAAAGAGCAGCCGAAAAAAACTACCGCGCTCTGCGCCTCAGAATACTGCGGAGTTATCCTCCAGCCTCCGGGAAAATTCGAATAAATGATTTCCGAGCTATAATCATTGCCAACCGTGATCCTGGTTTTGATCCGGGTGATCTCTAATTGAGTCTCACCTCCCTGTCCCAGGGAGGCTGCTTGCGCCGGAATAGTTTCCCGGTCTATGTTTCGATGCACATATTGCCCGAAATAGGGATAAGAAACGTACAGTTCCATGGCCCACAGCCCCAACATAAGGGCCATCAGAACAAGAGCCAGACATTTCAGACTGGTTCTGCGCACATAAGCGGCCAGAGCGGCAAAAAATATCACCATCCCGGCCCAGCAGAATACCCAGGTATAGGGAACCTCAATATGATCGCGCATATGGATGGTGGCGGCCAGAGCTGCGGCGGCTACCAAAAGAAATTTATTTTTCTTCAGCCAGGTTAACATTAAAATATCCCGTAATTATTCTATTTTTTGGCCTTGACAGGCGGCAGCGGCCCGCTTTCAATCCAGAACATATTGAGAACGCCAGTTTTCATCTTCCCGCCAGGGCGGCTGATCGGCCTTGGCTAAAAGGCAGTCGCCCATGATCAGATAATCCATTTCGGTGCGCATAAAACAGCGGTAGGCGTCTTCCGGGGTGCAAACTATGGGTTCGCCGCGCAGATTAAAGCTGGTATTAACTATCAGTGAGCAGCCATGAAGTTCCTTGAAAGTTTGCAGCAGCTTCCAATATCTGGGATTGATTTGGCGGTTCACGGTCTGAATACGGGCGGAGTAATCCACATGAGTGACCGCGGGAATGGAGGAGCGCGGGAAATACAGGCGCTGCCACATATTCCACTGCTCATAGTCCTCGGGATAGGGTTGACGCACCGCCGCCGCCACCGGAGCGGTGAGCAGCATATAAGGCGAATATTCGCCCTCAAGCTCAAAATAGAAATCCCGGTCTTCTTCCAAAACCGAAGGGGCGAAAGGGCGAAAACCTTCCCGCATCTTGATTTTTAGGTTAAGCCGCTTTTGCATTTCCGGATTGCGGGCGTCGCCCAGAATACTCCGTCCGCCCAGAGCGCGCGGGCCGTATTCCATGCGTCCCTGAAACCAGCCCAGCACCTGGCCGTCATTCAACAGATCGGCCGCTGTGCGGCAAAGCGAATCCTCATCGCTGATCAAGCGGTAAACAGCTCCGGCCCGGCGGCAGGTTATGATGATTTCTTCATTGCTGAAATCAGGCCCCAGGTAGGTTCCTCTCATTGCGTCGCCGCTCTCCGGGATGCGGGGCGCTTCTCCGGCTATATGCCGGCAGGCCAGAGCCGCGCCCAAGGCCCCTCCGGCATCGCCCGCCGCCGGTTGAATCCAGATATGGCGGAAGCGTCCTGAACGCAAAATTTTTCCGTTAGCCACACAATTTAAAGCCACTCCTCCGGCCAGGCAAAGATTGGCGCTGCCGCTAAGTTCAGCGGCGCTTTGGCTGAGCCGTAACACGACATCTTCGGTAACCTTTTGAATTGCCAGGGCCATATCCATATAGGCCGGATCTATTTCCGCGCTCTCAGGAGGGCGCGGAGGAACAGAGAACAAGCGCTGCCAGGCTTTTAGATTATACATCCGCAGACCAGTGGCATAATTGAAATAGCGCATATTCAGCACATAAGAGCCGTCGGCCCTTATATCAATGAGTTCGTCTCTGATTTTCCGTTCAAATACCGCCGCGCCTTTACCGTGTCCATAGGGGGCCAGACCCATAAGCTTGTACTCGCCGCTGTTGACTTTAAAACCGC
Organism: Desulfarculales bacterium; assembly: GCA_031267815.1. GTDB lineage: Bacteria > Desulfobacterota > Desulfarculia > Desulfarculales > Desulfarculaceae > JAIRYI01. Next base: position 30,081 of record JAIRYI010000083.1, read on the forward strand.
AATAAGCGGTAAAAGCGGAATAAAGCAGTCCCAGGGAATGGGGAAAATGAATTTCCCGTAAACAGGTAATTTTATTGCCCTGACCGTGGGCAATGGAAGTGGTGGCCCATTCGCCCACGCCGTCAACGGTCAGAATGGCCGCTTGATCAAAGGGTGAGGGATAAAAAGCGGAAGCGGCGTGCGATAAGTGATGTTCAGGAAAGCAGAACGGCGGCAGGATGGCGCTCTTTCCCGGCGGTAAAAAATTCTTCAATGATTTTTCCAGCATGGAACGCATGAAGAGTTTTTCTTTTATCCATACCGGCATGGAAGTCATAAAACTCAGACAGCTTTGGGGCGCCAGAGCATGGTAGGTCTCCAACAGGCGTTCAAATTTTAACAGCGGCTTTTCATAAAAAGCCACGGCGCTTACCTGCGGCAGAGTAATGCCGGCCTCCTTCAGCACATAGGCCAGAGCTTTAGCGGGAAAGGAAGAATCATGCTTTTGACGGCTGAAGCGCTCTTCCTGGGCCGCGGCCAGAATAACCCCGTCTTTCAGAAGCGCGGCGGCGCTGTCATGATAATAGGCGGAAATGCCTAAAATATAAATTGAATTTTCAGCCATAACCCCGTCCTGGGATGCGCCGGCATTAAATATTAAGACCGGATCAAAAAATTGTATAAATAAAAGGAGCGATGGCGCTGCCGCTGGTGAATATTAACAGCCCTCCGAAAACCAGGAGAAAAACCAGTAACGGCAGCATCCAGTATTTTTTTCTTACCCGCAGGAATTTCCATAAATCACTCAGAGATTGCATTTTCGTAATTTCACTTAAAAAGGGTTTTCCAAATCGTCTTTGGCGAAAAGATGATTGCGGATTACAAAACAGGAGGCGCCGCCGTTACGCCACTGGCGCAAGCCCAGAGGGTCTCTCTTCAGCAGCCCGGAGCGAACCAGGGCTACCGGGCATAGCACTAAAATATAAATTATCGCCATTACGATTTTAGACATGAATTTTCCCAGAGTCAGGGAAAATCCCAGCCAAATTCTGGTCAGGGGGCGAAAGAGGTTGGGCCAGATCATCGCCCCCAAAAGGACAGTCATGCCTCCATGGACGAAGTAAATTTTTTCAGTGAAAAACCACAGCAGGAGTAATAGAAAAGTCAGAGCCAGGGCTGTATCACGGCAGGCCTCGGGGGGGGGGGGGGGGGGTATTTTCATTAATAATATCGATTAGTTATATATTATTTTAAGAATATTCTGTGTCCTCTGGTGCCGCCTCACCGGATAAACGGGTGAGGATTTATATCTAGGCGGAAATATTATTAATGCAAAATGCCCATTTGGATGATTTTCGCCCAGCCGGTGCTGAAATTATCTCCAGAATATCTTGAATTTGAATAAATGTCAAGACGTTTTAAATGACTTCTGATAGCCTGTCCCCTATGCAAACGTGGGGAAAGGGGACAGGCTTTAGGTTTGCAAGCGGCTGAAGCGCGCTTATTTACTCGGTTTTTTTAAGTCCCTCTGTGGACGCCGAACCCTTGTTCTCTTTAACGGTTTTGATTTCCGCGCGCGCCGGGGTGACGATCTCTTCTTTGTCCATACCCGCGCCGCTTAAAATAACAAACGTTTCTTCTTTATTTTCTTCATCATCAGTATTACTCCAGGACATTTCCAAGGTAAAACGCTCCGAATGTTTCTTTACCTTGGCCTCTATGCTTAGGAACAGCTCACCGCGGGGACGCAAAACCAATTCTTCACCGCTTTTATTCAGGGTGATATGCCCGTTTTTTAAGGCAGTGATCAATTCCTGTAAATAGGGGATAACCTCTTCCAAACGCATAACTTTGCCCATGGACAACTTCCTCTTTTCCGTTTCCATTATCATCTCTCCCAATTTATTGTTTTCAAATTATGCACCCAAGGCATGATAATCCCCGGCGTGTCAGGAAAAAGACAAACCCGCCTTCAACGGCAATGACGCGGGCGTCCATTTTTTCACAGCAGAGACAATAGCGTCTCAACTACTAAACGCGGGTCAGTGCGGTCAGCGCAAACAGAGCTGCTCAATTTAACCGTCAAAATTTTTATGCCTCTGCTTTGCAGCCATTGCCAAGGCACTCCTCCGGGATAACCGTAATCACGGTCAATAATAAGCGCGTCCAGGACTTGTTCCGGCGCCGCTCCTTCACTGGTGAGCCGTTCCAATAATATCTCCACCTGGCTTTGCAAAGTGTGTCCTAACAGCTCCGGATCATGACCCAAGTTGGGAATAAAAATTTTGTTGCAAAAAGCTTGACTAATGGCGCTGACTGTACCGGTTGGCAGCAGATTGGCCAGCAGGCTGGAAAAAAAACTGCCGAATGGGTAACAGATAAGGTCGCTGCGCATAATCAGTTCGGAATTTTTAAGCCGGATGGGTACGTGACAGGGCTGGCCGCTATCCATATCCTGCGTTAGCCATATGTTCATAATTGCGGAGGTCAGGGGCGGAGATTCTTTACCAGTGATATTATGTTGGCCGCATATTACCTGACCCGATTGCAGGCGGGCCGCCAACTGGGCATTGCTATTGACGATGGGGCGGACTATGCCCCTGACCTCCACTAATTTGGAATATAAAAATATTGCCGGATCCAGATGACGGCGCTGCTCCAGATAGCCGCTGGCCAAGACCAGATTACCGATACTGGCTCCGGCCAGGGGAAAATCATCAGGCATATGTTCACAAAAATACATGAGATTACCGCGGATGATTTTGCGCATGGGATAGGGAATTGCTCTGATATAAGGGTGACTGCCATGGCATATGCTTAATAATTCCTGATATAATCGCTCCTGGGGTTGAGCTTTGTCCAGGCGGTGGGCGAACAGAGTATATATTTCCGGATTGCCGTACAATTTTTTTTCAGCCAAATCCATTAATCTGGCCCGAATATCTCCAACCGCCGGCATATTGAAAGCATGGCGTAAATGCGCCGAACTTCCGCCAGAGTCAAAGGGAGTCATAAGGTGAATGCTGTTATGGGTATATTCACCAAGAACACGGGCGGCGGCGCTCATGGCTGTTCCTCCGGAAAAAAACAGTATTGCCGGACCCAATTCGGGAAGACGGCGGAAGCGTTCCAATTTAACCCGGTCCGGCACTGTAAAAGTTTTGCGCAATTTTATGCAGTCACAGTTCACAGGAGACTCGCTTTGAACCGGCGTCGCCGTGGTTTTGTAAAAAATCCAGACAAAAAGCGGTTGCTTGGCTGAAATTTACGCCTCCGCTTATCTCTATCATCGGGGCCTTGCTTAAACGCGCGGCATAGGCGTCTGCCGGCGGATCGCGGTGAGCGCCGCCTGCCGCCGCCCAAAAAAATAAACCGGTTTCTTTAACGAAAGCTTTTACTAAATCCGGTCTTTCTTTGGCATTAACCAAACGCGCTTCTGTGGGTTCAGGCGTCCGGCGCCAGTTCAGCACTACCAGGCCGCCGAAATGGCTTTGCAGTTTGAAACGGCCTGCTCCATAGCATTTACCGATCAGGGCGTCGTATTTATGTTCGGCGGCCCACAGGATATCTTGCGGCAGACTGGAAAAATGCCGCCGGTCACGGACGGACATGACAGAATGCAACATGGCATTGGCCAAAGCGGTCCCCGGATTTATACGCGGCTGTTTAGCTACTCCGTAAAGCACTGGTTCAGGATCGGGAGAAAGCATAACTCGGTCATTGCTGATAAAGGTACAGCCTTCATTCATTAAATGTAAAGCCAGAGTGGATTTGCCCATTCCTGAAAAACCGGCCAGCGCCAGCCCGTAATCCGATAAACTTACCGCCGCGGCATGGCCCAGATAACAACCATGATTAAGCCTCTGTTCAATAAGGCGGTTATTGATGAAATTGACCACCTGGTTGCTGTTGTCCAGACATCTGCCCACTACTAAGTTTTCTTGGCCGTTAAAGGCCATTATTAACCCGGTCAGGTTTTTGCGCACCAAACGGCCGTCCATCGCATTCAGAAACGATTCCTTGATTTTATTTTTGCCGTTGCCGGCCGGATGAGAAATGAAGGGCAGATCAAGTTCCAGAGCGCCGGTTTCATGGGCGCTGACGGTGACCAGCTGTTTGCCGGCCAAGGCTGTGTTTTCGACAAATTCACTGAAATAGTCGTACAGATAAGCACATAGTTCAGGGCTGTTCATCTCAACCCTGACCGCGATATCGCCGAAATCAAGGATAATCTCCTCTGTGACCGGATATTTTGCCCGAGTGGAGGCAATGAACTCCGCACATGAAAAATTCATTTTTTATTCCGTTCGATTTTATTAACAATAAATTCGGCCAAAAGTTCGGCCGGACGTAAATTTCCTGTGAGTTCAATGCCTTTAAATCCGCCGAACGCCGATACTTCAAATACAAAAGCGCCGTCTTGGCTGAGTGCTATGTCCACACTGCTGAATACCAGTTTAAACACGTCCATGGCGCGGCGGGCAAGCGCGATTATTTCCAGAGCGGGGGTGTAACTTTCATAATGGCCGCCGCTGGCGGTAGTGGTATTCCAGGAATCCCGGCTCTTCACCCGGGCGTAGGTGGTAAGATAATCCTGTCCCAAAAAAACCACGCTCAAGTCCATTCCTCCCTGCAAGTCCAAGGCTTTTTGAATGTAAAACATTCTATGGGTATCCTGATATTTTTTCAGTTTTAGTTCCAGATCTTTGTCCTGTGCTTCAAGCAGCAGCATACCGGCGGCTTTGGTGGAATATAGGGGTTTGAGAACCGCGCGTCCGTATTGCCGGACTGCCTGAATAGCTTGAGCCATGTTCTCGGTTATGATGGTTGGCGGCATGGGTATGCCTGCCATTTGTAATTCAACGGTGCAGCTTAAACGGTTAAGGAGCCGGACAATGGTGTTGGGATCTGAAAAAACCGGAACTCCGACAGCTTTCAAATGACGCAGTATCTGGAGACGGTCAAGCAGCGCCGGAGAATAGGGAACGCCGATTTTTTTTATTAACACTCCATCCAGGTCCCGCATATCTATATCATCAAACCAACACGCGCCCGAGGTCAGGTCGAGCCTTACCCGGCTCATGTCAATCAAAAGACGTTGTCCGGTAAACATGGCCAGAGCTTCACTCAATTGCTGTGAAGATTCGCCTTGAGGAACACCAACTACGGCAATGCGCATAACATTTCTTCCCGGAGTAACAGATGAAAAATATTAGAAGTCAAATAAATCATCATCAATGTGAAATTCTGTCCAGTCGGCGCCGGATTTTTGATGGGCGCGGAATTTTTCCATCAGGTAAATGGAACGCATGTACATGGAACGGGCGAACGCCTTGTCAATTTCAAAGCGGGTTGAAGTAAAAAAAGCGCGGCTCAGAGCCAGAGCCATACGCGCTTCCATGGTGCGGTCCCGGTTATGGTCCGCGAATTGTCCGGCCCAAGCGCGCATGAATTTTATGGTGTTGCGCAGGCGCAGGCGCGTTTCTCTGTCAAATACATTGACGCGGAAGTTGGATACAATGAATATCGATATGTCCTGCACATAGTCATAAAAGCGGGAGCGGTGCAAATCTATGAACTTTATATTTTTATCATGATAGTCGTAGATGATGTTATTGGTGTTGAAGTCTCCGTGAATCATTACCGCAAAAGGAGACGGAATTTGTTTCTGCAATCTTCTACAGTCCTCGATCAGATTCAGCACCGGCATGATTGCGATATCCCCTATGCCCAATGCCGAACGCCGCACAAAATCATGATGAATTTGCTCGATATCGCCCAGTCGCTCTTTCAATTGCTCCATATAATCAATGTTGACCTGACCCACAGTATAAGTTTTACGCCACAGCCCGTTTAAAGTCCGGCATAGAACCCATAGCGCCCGCTCCACTTCTTCCCAGGCGGCAATGGAAATAATTTCATCCAGACCTTTGCCGGACATATATTCCATTAACAGAGAGGAACGCTCCGCGTCATCATTATGGCCGTAAATTTTAGGCACCAGGCCGGGATAAATTTCCTCCCATTTTTCCAGTTTTTCTTTTTCCAGCAATATTTTTTTGCGGCTGCCTTCTTTGTACAGGACTTTTTGCACTTCATGCGATATTTCCCGGGAAGCGTCCAGGCGTCCGATACGGCAGCCGGAGCGGGAACCCCATATGGCCTGAAAGTTAAGATTATTGAATTTGCTGCTATAGCCTGATTTTCGCAAAGTGTCGCGCAGGGCATTGTATTGTTCAATTTTTATGCGCTGCCCACAGACCGCGAATATTATTGATTCGCCTATATTCAGCAGCTTGTCTCCAATTTCTTCCAGATATTTGCCGATAAAAACAGAAATAATAAAATCGCCGGCTTTTTGACGGTGATTGCGGTCAAACAGGTTGATTTTTTCTTCCAAAATGGTCTTGTACATATCATCCAGCACAAATTCAACCCGGCATATGCGCAAGGCCTGGGCCAGATGGTTGTTTTTGAATGCGGCCAGGATTTCAGCAAAACTGTGTTCTATGATGTCAAGCATGTCCTGATATTCATCCTGAAGGTGGCTGTCATTGGCGTCTGCGTAAAGCAGTTGCTGCACCACATCAATACAAATATCGGCAATTCGTTCTACATTTTGGGTAATGGCGATGACGGCGCGGACCCGGTCCAGTCCATGCCGGTCAAGCCGCGGGGTTTTATGAATATAATTGTAAGCTTGATTTTCGATAATGACTTTAAGGTTATTTATATAGGCCTCCCGATCCATCATTTTATCAAGCTCCTCAAGCTGCGGGCTGCTGATAAAAGTACGCATGCGGGCCAACTGGGCTCCAACTTCGGTAATCATAAAATTAAAATTTTCTTTTATGCCTTCAACCATAATCGTCTTGCCGGTTATCCTAGCTTTAGCCTTTAGCTGTTAATTTACCGGCCAACCGTCAAGGGCTTGGCTATTTCAATTTCTTCTTTACTGTTCCATGCGATTTTCAGGGTGATTTTATTTTCCGCGCCTTTTTTTCTTGCTTTTACCAGAAAGCGAAGCAGTCCCCTGGGTATAAACTCAATATGCTCGTCGGCAGTGGAGAGCAGAACGCGGCCGTTGTTCATGCCTTCAGTAATAGCGGTAAGAAAAGTTCCGATGCTGCCGGCGTCCTGTAAAGATTCATATTCAAATTTTTTATCGCTGCTCATAGTCTCACCTTGGTCTGGGGTTTTGGGTTTCAGGCGATGCGCGCCCGATATTCCGCGATAACTTCGCCGCGCCGGCTTTTGCCCCGGCGCAATTTTTCTTTGACAGCGGGATAGTTCCAGGCAGATTGCAATCCCACTTCCCGGCTGGCTTTTTGTGGATCCTGGCGGGAAATCGGTTTTACTTTTTCACTCAAATGACAGTCGTCTCCCATACATAAAAGGATTTTTTTCCGTCTGCGGCCGCGCCGCTGATTTTGCCGCGTCAACACTGATATCAAAAATTCAGTATATTGCCGGGATTGAGGGTTCCACACCTCATAGCCGTCAACATCATAATCCGCCAGCAAAATGGGCCAAAATTCTTCAGGGTGAGGAATGATGACGGCTCCGCCCAGCGATCTCGTTTCCTCTATGATCTCTTCGGTTTTATAGTAGTATCCGGTTGGGAATATATTTTTAACTTCCCGCTTGATTTCACGGGCGTAAGCTTGGGCTTTGCCGATCAAAATTTTGTCATAAAGGCCATGCTGGGCGTCGAGCATATCGCGGACCATTTTATTCTTGAAACAGCCAGGATCAATGGCATGATGATATTTATCAATCAGGGCGGTTAATTTAGCGGCCAGGCGAGCGGTAAATTCCACCTCGGTATGCTCAAAACCGTTGTCGCGTACCACTTTTTGCACAAGTTGGTGGGCTTTGTTTTTCTGTAAAGCGCTTGCCAGGGTGTTCAGGAGCAAATACAATTGCGATGACCGATAACTGGCAGTATGACCAAGCATATTTTTAAAGGTGTGAGCCTGCTCCAGCCTGGAGGTTTTGAAGTGACACAGCAACTGAACCTTCAAATTGAAAGCGCTGGAATAACAGTCCACCTCCACCCCGGCGTAACCGTCTATGCTAAGCAACTGATTATGTTGCGTGGGAATACATATTTCCTCTTCGGCGTTAGGAAACATTTTCGCCATGCGTTGGCGAACAAGGGGTATAGGCACAAATTCCGGGTGCCAGTGCAGAGCCATGATTTCAGTCTGCGTTTCATGGACCGCGGGAACGGTTAAAATCTGCTCTTCCTGCCAGGGCAATAAAGTTGTGCGCACCATCTCCATAAAAGCGGTTTCATCCTGCTCTGTAACAGCCGTACTCACTGAAGATTTTATCTTGTCCTTGGAAATCATTGCATCAACTATTTCCAACATCGGGTGAGTATGTGAAGGCAGCGCCGCCAAAGTAAGCTCTTTATCTTCAGGGCTTGAATTACTGTATATTTTCTCGTGTTCACTCATTATAACCACTTTTTATATTTGAATATACAATAAGGTAAAATGGCACTTATCAGCATTAGCGCCAGAGCGGCGCCATAACCCCAGCGCAAGGCAAGCTCGGGCATGTGCTGAAAATTCATGCCGTAAATACTGGCAATGAGAGTGGGAGGCAGAAATATTACCGATGCTACCGTGAATATTTTGATGATATTGCTCTGTTTTATATTGATAAGCCCCAGGGTGGCGTCCAACAGCAGATTAAACTTGCCGGCCATGAAACTGGAATAATCCACCAGGGATTTAATATCTTTATTAACTATTTCCAGCGATTTATTATATTTTTTTTCCCCGGCGGCATAACGGCGGGCAAAAGACACAACCCGGCTCAGACTTACCAGACTCTCACGAATGCGGGAGAGCAGTTCGCCGTTGCGTCCTATTTCCTGCAACATAGTCCCAAAATCGCGTTTGTTATCTCCACTTCCGAATATTAACGGGGAAAGCGTATCAATGGTTGAGGATACCAGAGACAAAATATCGGAGGTACGCCCCACCATGGCTTCCATCATGCCAATGAAAAGCGCGCAGGAATTATCTTCGGCGTTTAAATAACTGTGAGTTTTGCAAGCGGCAAGATCAATGACGTCATCATTGCTGACGGTGATGATAAATTTGCCGCCCAAAATAAAGATGATTTCGCTTAAACAGCTTTCCTGAACGGATTTATCACTGATGCTGAGTACGGTGGCGGTCATGAATACGGAATTGTCTTCAATATATAACCGCTCCGATTCCTCCAGGTCCCTAGTTTCCCCCAGACTAGGTAACTCAATCCCAAGCAGGCGTTTGACGGTTGCGCCATTGTCCGCAGTTGCGTGTTTAATGTTAAACCACAAACACGCTTTATGTGCGTATTTATGCGCTTCGTCTTCGTTCAGCGGTCTGAGGCCCATTTGATATATATTCAACATGAGCGTAATATATCCGGCTATTGTTACAGAATGAAGACAGACAAGTTAAGAATTTGTTAAAAGTGCCGCAAGAGCCGAAGCAGATCCAGGCTGCCGGGCCGGAGCATCAAGTAAAATTAAGCCAAGCCCAATAGGATGGCCTATAGTGAACAGGCGGGCCAAAAACCTCACCCCATGTTCAGGGCGGGAACCGGTATGGATATTACGGAATGAAGCAATTTTTTGAGTTTGATATGACTATGCCGCTGTATTCGGGCTAATTATTGTGAGGGCAACGGGTGTCTGTTGGCTATTGTGAAGGAACGCATGGAATTAAGCGCGCTTACAATAGTGGAAGTATTGTGCAGCAAGGCGCTGCTGGTGGGAGTAATAACACCGGCAATACCCAACCCCAGCAGGAGGGTGTTAATGCCCACAATGCCGATATAGTTGTAATTGATCCTGTTTAAAGCCTGTTTTGCCAGACGGCGGGCTGTGACAATATCATGCAGATTATTGCGGCTCAATACCACATCAGCTACATTGCGGGCCAGATCAGAACCATCCTGCAGCGTTATGCCCACATCGGCTATGGCCAGGGCAGGGGAGTCATTGATACCGTCGCCTATCATCATAATGCGGCGTCCCTGTTCTTTAAGTTTTTGAACATAAGAGGACTTGTCAGACGGAAGCATGGAGGCGGCAAAATTTTCGATGCCAAGGCAGCCGGCCATTGCCTGAGCGGCTTCCGGGCCGTCTCCGGTAAGCATATGCACATCCAGGCCATCCCGCCGGAGAGCGGTTATTACTTCTCTGGCTTCCCGGCGCGGCGGATCTTCCAAGGCCAGAAGTCCCGCTATCCTTCCGTCCATGGCCAGATAGAGCAGGGACCGTCCTAAATCAGCCTGCTGTTGGACCAGCGGAATAATTTTATCATGAGGCGTGATGCCTTCATCTTCTGTTATAAAGTGGGCGCTGCCCAGAAGAAGCCGTTTGTTATTAAGGCGGGAGACAATGCCATGGGCGGTGATATATTCAACCGCCGCGTGTTCTTCCCTGTGTTTAAGATTCATCAGGTTGGCGTGTTCTACAACAGCTTTGCCCAAAGGATGAGGAAAGTGTTCTTCCAGGCAGGCAGCCATACGTAAAATTTCCAGAGAACTGACGGAACTGAAGGACAGCACCTGGGCTACGCGGGGCGTGGCGGTGGTGAGGGTTCCGGTTTTATCAAATATTACCGTATCAGCTAAAGCCAGAGCCTCCAAAAATTTGCCGCCTTTAATCAGAACTCCTTGTTCAACCCCGCTGCGCATGGCGCTCAATATGCTTAAGGGGGTGGAAAGACGAATAGCGCAGGAATAATCCACCATCAGCACTGAAGCCACTTTTTGGCTGTCGCGGGTGACCAGGGCAACCAGCGCGGCGCCGGCAAAATTATATGGCACCAAGGCGTCTGCTCTGTTGGCTGCCTGCATTTCTATTTTGGCTTTAAGCGCTTCCGCCTGATCAATATAATTGATAATCCGGCTGATTCTGGTTTGACCGTGGGTGTTCACCACCCTTATGTACACCTGGCCTTCTTCCAGTGCGGTGCCGGCATAAAGCCAGGCGCCGGAGCGGCGGTGCTGGGGCATACTTTCTCCGGTCAGGGATGATTGGTTGATCATAGCCTCGCCCTCCACGATCACCCCGTCTACCGGCACTTCCTGCCCGGCGCGTAAGACCAGAATATCTCCGGACACCAGGGAAGTTAAAAGCGCTTGAATTTCCACTCCGTCTTTGACCAGCCAGCAAACGCTGTTTTCCAAGAGACTTAAACCGTGCGCCAGATTTTGCCTGGATTTTTTGTGGGTTGAATATTCCAGATATTCTCCCAGACTGAACAGAAAAGTGACGGTGCTGACAGAAGCCCAATCAGCCCGCAACAGGGCGGCCAGCAGGGCTGAAGCATCCAGAAGAGGGACAGTTAGTCTTTTTTTTAGCAGAGCGCGGACGCCGGCCAATATGTAGGGCAGGCTGCGCCAAACACCCCAGCTATAGCGCAGAGCCGGCGGCAGAAGAAGACGGCGGAATAGATATCCTCTCAAAGGGTTGACCGGAGGATTGTTATTATTGAATATTTTGCGGCTGATGAACAGAAGAATTTTTACAATAGGTTGGATGATGATTAACCCTAACGCCGGCAGTAAAGCCTGATCGGCAGGCAAGGAGATATCATCTGCTTTTCTCTTTTCCGGCCGCAACTCTCCCGGAGATTGAGCGGTTGCGGGCGGGGACAAAACAAAGCAAGCCATGACTGATCGGTGATCCTGCTGCTCATTAAAGCCGAGCAGAATAGTGCGGGTACGGAAGCTGCAACTCAACACTCTCACTGAAGGTGAATTTTTCAGTTCAGCGAAAATATGTTCTAAATTTTGTTGGGAAAAAGAATGGCGAGATCCTTTTAAACGCAACCTTCCTTTTAGTGCATGTATTATTTGCCAGGACATGTTGAATATATCTTGTTTTGTTCCCAGATCTAAAAGCTTTAGTCTTTTTCTCTACGTTCTTTGTGTTTGGCCGCGGCTTCAGCCAGCAGATCGCTCACCGCTTCTTTGGCTTCTTCCACCATAGTCAGAGCTTTTTCTTTTAAATCGAACCCGCGGCCGATTACTCCGGCGGCAACAGTGCGTAAGGTTTTTTTGTTGCTTTTGAGTAAAATGACTCCCAGCGCTCCCAGGGCAATGCCCACGCCCAGCGCTATTCCATATTTCAATGTGCTGTTAGTATTTCCCGCCATTGCTTCTCCATGACATTTTTAAGGATGAATTTACGGTTAAACAAAATTAATGATATTGAATCTCTTTTGCTATTATATTTAACTCAATTAATTTTTCTGTCAAGCGGAAAGCGGGAGGGAAAATAATTTTAAATATAGTCTTGCAAATGAATCGCAATTGCATTAGACTATGTTCGTAATTGAAAACGATTTACTGTTTGCCTTGGCGCCGGGTTGGGTTTTTTTGTTTTGGGGCCATGGCTTGAGGGGTTGGGTTCATCTGAAGGAAAGAGATTCGGTTAGGGGATAACAATATGTTATTTTTAGTAAAAAAATCTTTATTGACTATTTTGGCATTTATCTTGCTCGCTTCTGTTGCCCAGGCGGACGACAAACTCCCCGATCCTCAGATCGAGGGCGGCATAGGGATTTTCAGCGCTCTCAAGCTGCGCGCTTCCGCTTCCGGGGCCGATTTTCCCACCGGCGATCTCAGCACTGAAGAATTGTCCGCAATTTTGTGGGCAGCCAGCGGACTCAACCGGGGAAACACCGGCTGGACTGTGCCCATGTCCAAAGGAACAGAACCTTATTGCCGTATTTATGTGGCCGGCTCTAAAGGGGTGAGCCTTTATGACTGGCGTGACCATAGCTTACGGACCGTAAGCGGGGACGATATAAGAGCCAGAGTCGGCGCGCAGGGTTTTGTCAGGAACGCTCCTATTATTCTGATTATTGTAAGCGATTCCGAGATATTGGCTCAGTTTAAAAACGATGCTTATATCAAGGAACTGGCTCATGTACTCACCGGGGCCATGACTCAGGATATATATCTGGCCGCCGCCAATTACGGCATTGGGGCGCGTTATATTCATTCAATGAATCACGATGAAATCATAGAAGCTTTGACGCTGCCTCCGGGCGACGCGCCAATTTGTCTGATGATGCTGGGTAAATAATATCATAGCTGCCTCCGGCGCGGAAATATTAGGAATATGCTTTTAGATATAAAAAAAACGCCTTCTCTGTTAGCGGTATTTTTTGTTTTCGCCCTGCTGCTGGGCATGGCCGTTGGCTCTGAGGCGGCTCAGGAACGCAGACAGTGGGCTAACTGGAATGAAATAGCCGCAGCCATGGAAGTGTCTTTGAACAGCGCCTACGACGCCTATTTTATTAAAGATCTAACCACGGCTAAAGATTGGGTTAATGACGCTTACTTCGGTTATTATGAGAAAGAGGGCTTTGAAAGATCTGTTCTCAGCTATATTTCCGGAGAACGGGCGGCAGCGGTGGAATATCAGTTTGCCGCGGTCAAAAAGATGATGACCGCCGGTGAAGCTAACCGCACCGTCCGTGACGCTCTGGATAACTTAATCCAGATGATAAAAGATGACGCCAAGCAACTGGACGGAGAGGAAGAAAGCCCGCTGGGGGTATTTCTGGCCTCTTTCCTGATAATTTTGCGGGAAGGATTTGAAGCTATATTGGTCATAGCCGCTATCAGCGCCTATCTGGTGCGTTCCGGTAATTCCCATAATACCCGGGTGGTTTATTGGAGCGCGGCCGGAGCTGTGCTGGTCAGCGCTCTGGCGGCTTTAGCCATGCAGATGCTGTTTACCATCAGCGGCGCTAATCAGGAAATTCTGGAAGGCATGGCCATGTTGCTGGCGGTGGCGGTACTCTTTTTTGTCAGCAATTGGATGTTTTCCAAAGCTGAAGCCCAGGCATGGAAAAATTATATTGAAAATAAAGTACACAGCGCGGTTAAAACCGGCAGCGCCTTTGCTTTGGGGTCCGCCTCTTTCCTGGCGGTATTCCGGGAAGGAGCGGAAACCATTTTATTCTACCAAGCCATGCTTTCCGATGTGGATGTGTACATCAATATGATATGGGCAGGTTTGGGAGTGGGCTTTGCGGCTTTGATATTAATTTTTATCGTTGTCCGTTACGGTTCATTGAAACTGCCCATTCGCCCTTTCTTTCTTGTCACCAGTATTCTTATGTATCTGATGGCCATTGCCTTTGCCGGCGGAGGAGTCAAAGAACTGCAGGAAGCGGATGTGATTGGTGTAACTCCTTTTAACGCCATTGGCACGATCGATATTTTAGGTATTTATCCCACTGTGGAAACTTTGCTGCCGCAGATGATACTGTGTCTGTTGGTGGTGATTTCCATAATTTATTATCGGGCAAAAAATAGAAGCGCCAACCAGGGTTTTGTTGGCGGGCAGGTGTGAAACATTTAATGGAGATTTTGTATATGAAAAAGATGCAGTTTTTGTTAATGGCCGGCATTATATCGGTGTTTATGTTTGCTTCTCTGGCCTGGTCAGCCTCTGCTCCGGCACCCAGCGCGGATACCGCCGGTTTTGAGGAATTTCCTTTAGGCGATGAGCAGGAGGCTGGTCCTCTTAATGTCGCGGGCGTCTATTTCCAACCGGTGGATATGGAACCGGCGCAGATGGGAGGCCTGCCTGCCGCCCAGGCGGATATGCATCTGGAAGCGGATATAAGCGCTTTGGAAGGTAATGATTTGGGCTATGGCGTCGGCGATTTTGTCCCTTATTTAACGGTCAAATATCGCATTCAGAAAGAAGGAAGCAATAAAATTATTGAAGGCAATTTCATGCCCATGAATGCTTCCGACGGACCTCATTACGGTAATAACGTGAAGTTGGACGGAGCCGGCAAATATAAAATAACCTTTATTATCGAAAACCCGGAAAGACAAGGCTACCTTTTGCATGTAGACAAGGAAACCGGCGTTACCGGCCGTTTCTGGAGCAAGCCTTTGGAAGTATCCTGGGATTTTGATTTTATCCCCCGCTCCTGGTAAAAACCGCGGCTGCTAAAAGTAAATATTGACAGCTTTGAAGCAGGGTTTATCTTTTACGCAAAAGATAAACCCTGCTTTCAGGGTTTGTGGTGATGGCGTTAAATGAGATTATAATAAATTATGCTGCATTATATAATTAATATAGTGGACAATCTTTTTTTGACCGCGGTAATGCTCTCCCTGTTTTTTGCTGTTCTGGTTAAACTTTCGCGCGACAATATAAAAACGATATTGGCCTGGGGATGCGGCGCAGGGCTGCTTGCATCGCTGGTCTATGCTGTTCTCAAGCGAAATACGGGCATAGCCGTACGTGAATATTATGATCTGGGCATTATCATCCCTTCCGTTGTCCTGGCGTTTGCCGTCATAGCAATAATATGGAAATTGCGCAAGTTTGCAGCTAAAAACAGCCGGTCATGAAATATAAACTTTATAAACATACATTTCTGATTGTCAGCTGCCTGCTGCTGGCATCCTGGGCAGCCCGCGTCTTGCCTGACCTTATGCTTTATCCTTTCGAATTCAAGGTGGGAATGGAGAGTGTTTTCAACCAGGAATATCTGCTCAAAGCGCTTGGTTACAGCCTGGGTTTGCTGGGCGTGTTTCTGCTGGGCTTGGCGCTGTATAAAATAACTGTTAATTTATCCCTGTCAGCGCTTGTTTTTATTTTCAGCCTTTGTCTGCTTATTTACTTGTCGCAGCAGTTTCTGGAAATAAGTAAAATAATCACCGGCCGCAATCTCGTTCCCAGGATTGGGTGGATGGTCAGTCTTGTTATTTTCACCCTGAATTATACCAATTGGTTTATCTATGCCATGGCGATTATTCTGGGCGCCGTAACCGTCATTACCTGGTTTAATAACAGTTCCCTGCGCCTTTTCAGAGGCGTTAATCCCGCGGAGATTCGTAAAGAAAAATCCGGACGGCGTACCCAAAGACGTTTCTGCCTGCTGTTGGCGGCGGGGCTGATTTTTGTTATCTTCACGGTAACGGTACTGCGGTATTATGAAAACAGAGGGGTAGAATTAAGCCCGCCCGCAGAGTTGCCGGTGGTAAACGGACAGATAATTATTCCTTTGTCAGAAGTCGATGACGGCCATTTGCACCGTTACGTCTATGAAGCCGAGAACGGCACTTTAGTCAGATATATTATCATCAAAAAAAATGAAACAGCCTATGGAGTGGGCCTGGACGCATGCGATATATGCGGGCCTACCGGTTATTATGAGCGCAACGATAAAGAAGTGATATGTATTCTATGCGATGTGGTGATGAATATCGCCACTATCGGTTTCCCCGGGGGATGTAATCCGGTGCCGCTCAAATTCAGCATTGCCGAAGGCAAGATCATAATTGCCGGCAGGGATTTGGAAAGACACCGCTATAGATTTGAATGAGCAAATAGCTGCATCCTTTGCGAAATAAGCTGACAGTATTTTACTTATTGGGAAGGCTTGATTCATATGTTCAGGAAAATGGTTAAAGGAGCGCTTGTAAGGCAGAAAAGCAAGTTCATCATGATTGCGTTTACTGTGGCCTTGGGAATTTCTTTGGCTACCGCCATGCTCAATGTGATGTTTGACGTGGGCGACAAGGTTAATCAGGAACTAAAAGCCTATGGCGCTAATATGAATATTGTTCCCAGAGGATCTTCCCTTCTGAGTGATTTATATGAAGTTGATGAAAATTATGATATTCAGGCCGGCGCGGAAAAATTTTTGAAAGAAGAGGATCTGCCCAAGATTAAAATGATTTTCTGGGCCAACAATATTGTGGATTTTACTCCTTATTTACAAATACAAGTAAAAATCGGCCAGGAAAAAGCTGATTTGGTAGGTACATGGTTTGAAAAAAATTTTAAACTTCCTACCGGCGATGAATTTTCCACTGGCATATTGCCGCTTAAACCATGGTGGGATATTGACGGTCAGCCCGGTGATGACGAAATTCTGAATAAAGTGATGGTGGGGAAAGAACTGGCGGAACATTTTAATCTCAAGCCAGGCGACAGCTTCACGGTTGTGACTGATAGGGGGGAGCGCAGTTTAACCGTAGGCTCTGTTTTCCAAAGTGGAGGCAGAGAAGATGAACAGATATATGCACCGTTGCAGCTGGTCCAGAATATCAGCGGGAAAGAAGGGTTGGTGCAGCGTGTGGAAGTAAGCGCCCTGACCACTCCGGAAAATGAATTGGCCCGGAGAGCGGCGCAAGATCCTAACAGCCTGTCCAGTTTGGAACGGGACGCCTGGTACTGTACCGCCTATATCAGCGCTATTGCCTATCAAATAGAAGAAGTCATACCGGAGGCGCGGGTTAAGGCGGTTTGGCAGGTCGCCGATTCTGAAGGGAGCATTTTACAAAAAACGCAATTGCTGATGCTTCTGCTGACATTTTTAATTCTGCTCTGTTCCGCGCTGGCTATTTCTAACCTGATTACCGCCAGCGTTATGGAACGCAGTGCGGAAATAGGCCTGATGAAAGCAATGGGGGCAGGCAATATATCCATAACTCTTTTGATATTGTATGAAATATTGATTATTGCTTTTTCCGGCGGCGCCATCGGTTACTGCGCCGGTATCGGTTTTGCCCAGCTTATCGGCCATACCGTGTTTGCTTCCGCAGTCGCGGTGAAAGGAATTGTTATCCCTCTGATTATAATATTGATTATGATTATAACTTTTTTAGGCAGTCTGCCGGCTATACGGATCCTGCTTTCCTTAAGACCTTCGGAAGTTTTGCATGGATGAGGCTTTATTGTGAGAAATAGTAACAGAATCTTTATGGTCAAGATGTTGTTAAACTCTCTGTTGCGGAGACGTTCCCGCATTGCCGTGGCTCTGATCGGCATTGCCATTGGGGCGACTGTACTTCTGGGGATGATTACCCTTTGTTATGATGTCCCCCGGCAGCTTGGTCAGGAGTTCCGCTCTTACGGAGCTAACATGATATTTATGCCTGCCGGCAGGGCGACTTCATTGTCTCTCGATGATGTTAACCTGGCTCTGGCTCTGTTGCCGGCGGAAAAAATATTAGGCGCAACCGTTTACCGCTATGCCTCCGCGCGCATCAATCTGCAGCCTTTGACCGCTGCCGGGACTGATTTTACGCAAGCGGCCCAAACCAGCCCTTTTTGGAAAATTGACGGCCGTTTGCCTTCACAGGACAACGAAATCCTCATTGGCGCGGATGTGGCTGAACTTACGCAGCTGGCTCCCGGCATGTCCGCGCTTGTCTCCGGACGAAATAAAAACCGCGTCGGCTTCAACCGGCCAATGCTCATAAGCGGCATTGTAAGCAGCGGAGGGGCGGAAGACGGTTTCATCTTCATGAATATGCCTGCTATGGAATCTCTGCAGGGCAATTCCGGTGAAGCCGATATGGTGGAATTGAGCTTAACTGCCAATGAAGAAGAATTGGGAAATATTGCCGCCGCGATAAATGGCAGCATGATCAATATCAAAGCCCAGTTGGTTAAACGGATAACCCGGTCGGAAGCCAGTGTATTGTCGAAACTTGAAAGTCTGGTTTATCTGGTGACAGCGGTGGTTCTGCTGTTGACCATGATTTGCGTGGCAACCACTATGATGACTATAGTGATGGAACGGCGCAAAGAAATCGGCCTTAAAAAAGCCATTGGCGCTGACAGTAAAAATGTGGGCAGAGAATTTCTGGCGGAAGGATTGATCATGGGAATTACGGGCGGTTTAATCGGCTCTGTGTGCGGCTTAATTTTTGCGCAGCTTATCAGCGACAGCGTTTTCGCCCGCTCAATCAATATTGAGATTTATCTGATCCCGCTGACTCTGATTATTTCGGGAATAGTCACAGTATTGGCCTGTCTCGTGCCGGCGCGCCGGGCGATGGACGTGGAGCCGTCTGTGGTTTTACGGGGGGAATGAATGATGGATATTTTAGAATTAAATAACATATCTAAAATTTACGGTTCAGTAAAGGCCCTGCAAAATGTGAATCTGACCGTTACTCAGGGAGAATGGGTCGCCATCATGGGTCCGTCCGGTTCCGGCAAAACTACTATGATGAACATAATCGGCTGCATGGACAGACCCAGCAGCGGGGAAATATATCTGAACAGTAAAAATATAACCAGACTCTCTCTCGCCGATCTGACCACCATACGCCGTGACACCATTGGTTTGGTTTTTCAGCAATTTCATTTGATTTCTTATTTGACCGCTCTGGAAAATGTAATGATGGCGCAATATTATCACAGTATTATAGATGAAGCCGAAGCCATCCAGGCACTGGCCAGAGTAGGCTTAAGCGATCGCGCCCAGCATCTGCCCCGTCAGTTGTCAGGGGGTGAACAACAGAGAGTGTGCATTGCCCGGGCGCTGATAAATTATCCCCAGCTTATTTTAGCTGATGAGCCGACCGGCAATCTGGACGAAGTCAATGAAGCTGTGGTATTGGATTTATTTAAACAGCTTCATGATGAGGGCAGCACCATAATTGTGGTAACCCACGATCCGGAAGTGGCTGAATACGCTCAGAAGACTATTGTCCTGGAACATGGCCGTATAAGCAAAATTATGTAAAACTATCTGTTTCAGGCGCGCAGCTCCAGTTTGTTTTTATGCAGATATTTTAGCAGAAGAGTACGGAATTCTTCAATATCTTTCGTAGTCAGAGTACGCTGAAATGAACCTATAACATAACGGAAAGTATAACTGCGCATATCCCCATCCAAGTTTTTGCCCTCATAAAAAGAAATAAACTCCCGGCTCATGACCAGCTCATGCCGGAAATTGTCCAACCTGGTTTCTAGCATTTTAAAACTGGCGGCTTTGGGAAACATTATTGATATATCCAGCCATGATATAGGGAAATCGCTTTGCGGCTTGTAATTTATTTCCGGAAAAGCTGTGCCCGTAAGAGCGGTTAAATCCATTTCCAGCCAGGCTATATTGGCATTTTTTTTGAAAGCTTTTAATATCGGGCCGGTGAGATAGCCTGCGGATCCAATATTTATCTCTGCTCTGTGAACAGTCAGCGCAGACGCCGCCAAAGCCCAGGAATTGAGAGTCGTATCCATAATCTGGTAGTTAAAATCAGGAACATTCAATATTCGCAGACAATCTTCAAAAATTGCCTTGGCCGTTCTGAACAATTCCTCGGTAATTTCAGCATCGCCGGCTTGAAATAAAACCGCAGCCAAAAATGTGCGCTCCCGGCTTCCGTCATCATTTTCCGGCCAATAGCAATGGCCCAGTTCATAGAGTTTTATTTCCTGCCGTTTGTCATAATTCTGGCGTATACATTGCAACAGGCCGGGAATCAGCGATTGGCGCAGCTTGCTTTTATCAGGGCTGGTGGGATTTTGCAGGGTAAGAAAAGGTCCGGAAAGATTGCAGTCAAGCTCCGTGAGCCAGCGGTCATCATACCAGCTATAGCCGTGAACCTCGCATAATCCTTGGGCTTGACTGAGAAAACGGCGCAATTTATGTTCCGCCCGGTGTTCTTCGTTAAAAGTGTAAGAAGTGATGGCTGCATCAGGCAGGCGGGGAATAATGTTGTCATAACCGTAGAATCTGGCCACTTCTTCCACAATATCCTGTTTAATGCTTATGTCGCGCCGGCTGCGATGAGGAGGTACTGAAACTCTGAACATCTCATTTTCCTCCTGACAAGTGAAACCAAGCGAGGTCAGTATTTTTTTAATTAGCGGGCCGGAAACGTTTTCGCCGACATAGCGGCTGATGTAATCAGAGGGTATTGAGATTACAGTTTCAGGATCCGTTACCGCTCCGGCACAAGTCAGACGGGAGCGAAGAACAGGCGTTTGCCCGGCTTCGGCACACAGACGGAGGAACCGGGCAATGCTTAAGGTGGTAAAACTTTTTGGCAAATCCTTTTCAAAACGGATACTGGCGTCAGTGCGCAGATTAAGGCGCACCGCCGTACGGCGGATAGTCATGGGTTGAAAGTTGGCCGCTTCCAAAAGAATGCGGCCAGTATCCGAGGTAACCTCTGAATGCAGGCCGCCCATTACCCCGGCAACGCCGACCGGTTCCTGTTGATTCCAGATCATCAAATCACTAGCCAGCATTTTACGTTTCATGCCGTCTAAAGTGGTGAATTCGGCGCCGTCCCTCGCCAAAGGCGCGACTCTTACCGAAGTTATATAATCTCCGTCAAAAGCATGCATGGGCTGGCCGGTTTCCAGCATTACATAGTTAGTCAAATCAACCAGTAAATTAATGGACCGCATGCCAGCGGCATACAGGCGCCATTGCACTGAAAGCGGAGAAGGGGAGGGGGTGAGATTATCCAGAGCTATACAGGCATAGCCGGGACACAATTCCATATTATCAATTTGCAGAGGGTAAAGAGGAAGATGCTGGGAAGTATTCAAATCCCACAGAACCAGATTTTTTAGAGGCCTTTCAAAAATAGCCGCCAGTTCACGGGCAAATCCGTAGTGTCCCCATAAATCAGGGCGATGGGTGATGCTTTTATTGTCTAATTCTATAATATAATCTTCTCCGGGCAGAAGCCGGGACAGAGGCGTTCCCGGGAGCAGGTCGGCGGGCAGATCCATAATTCCGTCATGGTATTGGCTTATTCCCAATTCAAAGGGCGAGAGCAAGATACCCTGGCTGGTGTGACCGTGCCGCACAGTTTCTTCAACTTTACTTCCATCGGTAAGGATGGTCCCACTGGGCGCGAATATGGAAAACATGCCTGGGCGGAGGTTGGGGGCGGCGCAGACGGTTAATCTTTCTTCGTCTGATCCCAGATGGACCGACGCCAGATTGCCGCTGTCGCCTAAGGAAGTTATTTTTTCCACTTTAGCAACCACGATTCCATCCATACGCGGAGCCAAATGATGAATTTCTTCCACTTCGGCGGTTTTCATTGTCAGTTCATTGGCAATCTGTTTGACTTCAAGATCATCCAAATCCACATATTGTTTCAGCCAGTTTAATGACAGCTTCATGGGAGGTTTCCTCAATCAGGCTATGGCAGGTACGAATTGTTTTAAAAAATCAATTTCGCCGCTGTTAAATAAACGTATTTCCGGGATATTGTATTTCATCATGGCCAGACGGGTCAAGCCCAGTCCGAAGGCGAAACCTGTATATTCATCAGGGTTTATTTTACCTTCCGCAAGCACCTTGGGATGTATCATGCCGCAAGGCAGGAGTTCTATCCAGCCGCTGTTTTTGCAGGTTTTACAGCCGTGGCCTTTACAAATAAGACATTGGCAATCAAGCTCAAAACCGGGCTCAACAAAAGGAAAATAACCGGGACGCAGGCGTACGGTTATATTCTGATGAAATACGGATGACAGAAGTTCGCGCATTATCGCGATCAGATTCGCTATGGAAATGTTATGATCAACCATTATCCCTTCCACTTGATAGAAGGTGTTTTCATGGCTCGCGTCTACCGCTTCGTAACGGAAGCAGCGTCCCGGAAAAATGGCTTTCAGCGGAGCGCCGTAGTTCTGCAGCATGCGTACCTGCATGTTGGATGTGTGGGTACGCAGCACTTGACCGTTGGTCAGCCAGAAAGTATCCTGCATTTCCCGGGCCGGGTGATCATCGGGTATGTTCAGAGCGGAGAAATTGTAATATTCGCTTTCAACATGTATTCCCGAACCCACTGTGAAACCCATGCCTTGAAATATCTGTTCTATCTCTATTTGCACTAGACTGATTGGATGAACAGAACCCAGACTGCTGGGAGCAGGGGGTAATGTTAAATCCACATTGGCTTTTACCGTTATTTTGGCGTTGGCTTTCGCCGCGGCCACAGCATCTTCAGCCCAGGTTTTAAGCGTGTTGAAATTACGTCCCCATGCTTTGCGGGTGTCTGTGTTCATGGCGCGCATGTCAACATTTTTATTTAAATTGGTTATGATCCCCTGCCTGCCCAGAAAAGCGACGCGTATTTTTTCAACCGCTTCCCAAGTATCAGCCTTGGCTAGTTCTTTCAGTAAGTTATCTTTTATCGTTTCCATTTTTTATCTCAAAATATTGTCGCTGCCGGGAGTTATATTTTTTGAAGCCTGCATTCAGCAGCCAACTGACCGCTCAAATCCTGCAGTTTGCTCACATTTTCCTCAAGACAAAAATCAAACAGTTCCGCGTTAATACGTTCCATGGCGAGAGGGTCCATGAGGTTGGCGCTGCCTATCTGCACCGCGCAGGCTCCGGCCAGAAAGAATTCTATTATATCACTGCCCCCGGTTATGCCGCCCATGCCCACAATAGGTATGTCCAGTTCTTTCGACACCTGTAAAACCATACGTAAGGCCACGGGTTTAATTGCCGGTCCGGAAAGACCTCCCATTATATTGCCTAATCTGAACTTGCGCGCGCGGGCATCTATAGCGGTGGCCAATAAAGTGTTTATCATGGATATGGCGTCTGCTCCGCCCTGGAGCGCGGCTTGGGCGATTTCCACGATATTGGTGACATTGGGAGTTAGTTTTACCCATAAAGGAAGATTGGTGTTTTCCCTCACCGCCTGAGTAATGCGGAAAACCGCGCCCGGGTCAACCCCGAAGGCCATGCCGCCATCGCTTACATTGGGGCAGGACAAGTTAAGTTCGAGAGCGCTGATGCCGGACACAGCGCTGAGCGCTTTGCTGAGATCCACAAATTCTTGTCTGTTTTCCGCGTACATATTAACTATAACCAGACATCCCGCATCGGCTATTTTCTGCAGATAGGGCAGCTTGTCACGAATAAAAATATCCAGCCCAGGATTCGCCAGGCCAATGGAATTAAGCATTCCACTCATAGTTTCACAGATCCGGGGAGGACGGTTGCCGGGACGGGGCGACAGACTCAGGCCTTTGGTCACGAGGCCTCCCAGTTTGCCTATATTGGCATAATCAGCCAGTTCTTCGCCAAAACCGTAAGTCCCGCTGGCGGCGAAAATAGGATTCCGGGCAACCAGATTGCCAATCCGGCAGGTCAAATCCGGTTTCACAGACATAGCCGGTTCCAGTCAAGCGCCTCAGCTTGCAGGGCCGGGCCGTGTTTACAAAGATAGAGATAATCTCCCTGGGCGGCAGGCAGAGCGCATCCCATACAGACGCCCAGGCCGCAGGCCATGGGTGATTCCGCGGCTATTTGACAGGATATTCCGTATTCCCGGCTGATAGCCGCCACTCTTTTCATCATAGGCCAAGGGCCGCAGGTGAGTACGGAATTGTGGTTTTTTATAAAGCCGGAGTTTTGGGGATTGAGCAGAGGGTCAGTGACCAAACCGCTGCCGGCGCTCCAATAAGGAGACAGATTGGTAATGTAAACGGATTCCGGAGTGAGCAAAGTATCGGGTCCCGCCGGAATCGGCGGTGAGAAACGGCGCAATTCGCGCAAGATAACCGACAGGCGGTTGAAATTATGCCAATCGGCAAAACCGGCGAGCAGAGCAGCGTTGGAGAATCGCTGCCAGGTGAAAAGCATGGGGGCTATACCGGCTCCTCCCGCGATTAACAACAGAGGGGTTTTATCATCACGCAAATCAAAGCCATGGCCCAGCGGTCCCCATAAAATGACTTTCGCACCTTCATTCAGATGCGGCATTAAATCAGTTATTGCCCCTTTTTGTTTATAGAGCAGAAAAATATACTCATCATTGACGCCGGCTATGGAGAAAGGGCGGCCTAATGGGTGAGGCGTAGTATGGCCGAGTTTAAGCATAATAAATTGGCCTGGTTGGGCTTGGGCCGCTACGGAAGGGGCTTTGAGGCACATCCACCAAACATCACGGGCAGGATGGGATAAAGGTTGCTGCTCCATTATTTCCGCGATGACGCGCATAAAAATAGTCCCCAAACTTACCGGCGGTAATTTTTGACGGATATTAAGTGTTTCTGGTGTCAAATACCCGTTTGGCTTTGCCTTCCGAACGTTGAATGGAACGGGGCGCCACCAGGCGCACCGCGACATGAATGCCGATGACTCCATGAATATGTTTTTCCACCTTTTTAGCGATTTCCCGGATGATATCCTGGCCTTGTTCGTAAATATGGGCTTTGGCCTCCACATCAACGCTCAGGGCATCCAGATGCCCTTTTTTGCGGACGACAATTACATATTGCGGTTCCACTTCGGGGGTATCTAAAAGCAAGGATTCTATCTGGCTGGGGAAAACATTAACGCCGCTGATAATGAGCATATCATCGGTACGGCCCATGATTTTTTTCATTTTGATCAGAGTGCGCCGGCAGTGGGGGCAGGGCTTCCTGTCCAGGGCGGAGATATCTCTGGTGCGATAGCGGATAAGAGGCATGGCCTGGCGGGAGAGAGCGGTGAAAACCAATTCGCCGATTTCCCCGTAAGGCAGCGTTTCCTCGGTGACAGGATCTATTATTTCAGGATAAATGTGATCTTCATTGACATGCAGCCAGCCGTCATGGCTGTTACAGGTAAAAGACATGCCCGGTCCCATCATTTCGGTAAGGCCGTAAATATTGTGGGCGGTGATGCCCATGCGGGTTTCGATTTCCCGGCGCATTTCGTCGCTCCACGGTTCAGCTCCAAAGCAGCCGGTGCGGATTTTTAAAGGCGCTATGTCAATCCCCATTTCATTGGCTTTGTCGGCAATGGTCAGGGCGTAGGATGGAGTGCAGCACAGGCTGTCCACGCCCAGATCGCGCATCATGGTGACCTGGCGTTCGGTAATGCCGCTGGAAGTGGGGAGTACGGTACAGCCTACGGTTTCGCCTCCTCCGTGCAGCCCCAAGCCGCCGGTAAAGAGACCGTAGCCATAAGATACTTGAATAATATCATTTTTGCCAATACCGCTGGCTGTGAGGGCGCGGGCGCAACATTCGCCCCAGTTGCTTACATCAGAACTGGTATAAGTACCGATAATAGGCCGTCCGGTGGTTCCGGAAGATGCCTGAATGCGGGTAATTTCACTCATGGGCAGAGCGCTCAGGCCAAACGGATAATTGTCTCGGAGGTCATTTTTAAGGGTAAAGGGCAGGCCGTTTAAATCGCTTAATTTTTTAAAATCACCGGGTTTAAATCCAATATGGTCGAATTTTTTCTTATAAAAAGGCACATTTTCATAGACCCGGTGCAGGTTTTCCCGCAAACGGGCCAACTGCCAGCTTTGCATCTGTTCCAGCTGCGCGGTTTCCACTTCTTTGTTCCACATAAGATCGCCCTTTCATAACTGTCATTACTGGAATTTATTTAATAAAGCCCTTGAAAAATGATTTATAGAGAACCACTGTCGCCCTCAAGCGAAAATCCGGAGTCTGTTCTCGCCGCTGACGGACAAGGCCAGGCAATGTTCCCGGCTTTCAGAAGCCATCTCAAACCGTCTCAGAAATTGGAGCCATTTGAGTTAATATAGCGTAATTCTGCCCGCTGACAAGAGGCAGGGGAGTTTTAATTATCCTCTTGTGAATATGAGAACAGGCGGTTACACTATTGGGAAGCTGTTAGATGTAAATTTGAAGATCAGGATAAGTAACTCCCGAAAAGGTCAGCCATTATAATGTTAGGTCCTATCTTAAAACCATGTCTGGCTATTGTCATATTCGCAAGCGCAATGGCCATTGGCTATAATTTGTTCATGCCAGGCGGCCTGCCTTTTTTACCCCCGGAAATCAGCCGGCCTCTGTGGCGGGAGATTGACGTCAGGGACGCTTTGCAAAAGGTAAAAGAAGGGGCTGTTCTCATCGACGCCAGATTGGCGGGAGATTTCAATGTCAAGCGGGTGCGCGGCGCGGTCAAGCTGCCTGTACAAGACCTGGATCATCTTTACGGACTGCTGCAGAATTCTTTACGCAAAGCTCCGGCGGTCGTCATTTACGGCCATACTTTTTCCACCTTTCCCGCCGCCGCGGTAGGCCAATACCTGCGCGAGCGCGGGATTGAAAAAATATATGTAACCCACGCCAGGCTGGACGATTTGGAACAGGCGGGTTTTCCCATGCAGGAGCCCAAACGGAGGGCCGAATAATGCTTCTTGACATACTCTCTCTTTTATGCCGCCTGTTTGTAGGGTTTATATTTATTTATGCTTCTTATGATAAAATCATCAATCCGCAGGATTTTGCCCCTTTTGTCGCGCAATACGAAATCGCGCCTCTGTGGACGGTAAATTGGGGTAGCGCTGTTTTCGCCTGGACTGAATTCACGGTCAGCATCCTGCTTATTACAGGCTGGCAAATCCGCCCCGCCAGTTTTTTGGCTTCGTTAATGCTCGTTTTTTTTACCGGCCTCATGATATATGCCGGCATTACCGGCGCCGGCTTTGACTGCGGGTGTTTCCCGGGGGATGCCGGGCACCCGGCAGGGTATGACGCGGCGTTGCGGGATGCTATATTTTTAATTCCGGCTTTGCTGGTTTTTTTCCGTCCCGGAGAACGTTTCAGCATTGACGCCATGCGAACGCGGAAACATAAAAAAGACATATGGGTGCTTGATCTGAAAGATTTTTAGAAATTAGAGTTCATTTCATATATGAAATGAACTCTAGTTCCTTCTTCGCGCCCGCCGGAGGGCGGCTAGGAGTTCCGGCGTATAAAGGGCAAGCAGAGCCTGCCCGGATCTGACGGATGTGACCAATGCTTTTGCTTGAAATCTATGCCGCCGGTTTCCCTTCTGATATTAACTGCTTATTTTGTTTATGCGGGCATTTGCCCGGCTAAGTGGCTGTAGCTGTCAATCATGGATACAAGGCAATCTCTTCTGGAAGAAACCTGCGCTCGCTGCATCCAATGCGGCGCCTGCAAAGCGGTTTGTCCGGTTCATCTGAGCAGCAGACGGGAAGAGCATTCGCCGCGCGGCCGGCTCAATTTGTATCAGGCTCTGCTTCAGGGAAAAATATCTTTCCGGAAAAAAAATTTAGACCCATTGTGGCAGTGCCTGCTTTGCGGGCGCTGTCAGCGCAATTGTCCCAATCTTTTGCGGGTGACTGATGCCCTGAAACAGGGCCGGGCGGGATTACTGAAAAAAAATCCGGCCCTGGGACGTTTGTTAAGCCGCCTGCTCCTCAACCCCGCTTTGCCCGCTTTGGTCAAAAGTATCCCCGGAAAAGGGTTTTTAGATAAAGGCCTTAATCTGCGATGGCAGAAGTTGAAACGCCTGCCCCCGTTGCGTCCCCGGCCGCCTTCGCTGCGGCGGGTTAATTTTACCGGCCGTAAAAAAGTGGGATTGTTTTTAGGCTGTCTGGCCACATATGCCCGGCCCGGTTTGGCGGAAAAAGCCTTAGCTGTATTAAGGCGTTTAGATTATCAAGTGATACCCTTAAGCGGTTGCTGCGGGCTGGCCGCTTTAAGCGCCGGCCAGCATGAACCGGCCAGGCATGCCGCCCTAACATTGCGTGAAAATTGGCAAAAATATAACTTGGAAGGCATTGTGACCCTTTGCACTTCTTGTACGCATACTCTGAGCCAGGAATACGCCCTCCTGCTGCCTGAATCAACGTTTCCGGAAATTATGGATATTAATTTTCTTTTGGCCTCCAACCCCCAACTGCTTGACCGCGCCGCTGTCATTACCCAGGCATATTTGCATCTTTCCTGCCATTTGCCGGAGGCGGAAACTCTGCATAAATGGTTGATGTCATCCGGAATTAAGTTGACTGTTATAGATCATTGCTGCGGCGGGGGAGGTCTGCTGCCCTTTAACAGCCCGCAATTAAGCCGGAGCATTGCTCCCCGGCTGCCTGATTCCCGCCGGCCCGTTCTGGTTACTTGCAGCGGCTGTTATCTGCAATGGCTGCAAATTCATGACGGCCCGGTAATTCACCCCTTGGAAACACTTTCTATTGTATAAAAAATACTCTATATTTTGCGTAACTGGGTAGTTTAGTTACAATACGGTAAGATATTTAATCTCATATATTATATAACTACTTATAATAATTTCAAAAAATAATTTGGCACAAATAATGCTTTATATTTAAGCGTAAAAATCAGGCGCGCTTAAATTTAGAGTGTCTTTCAAGAAAGGATTAGAGTAATGATTAAAAACGTTGCCTTAACCGTTGCTGCCTTCTCTTTGGTGATGATCTTGGGGACTGCCGCGGTAGCTGGGAACGGTAATTTGATCCCAGGAGACAGGGGAAAATTGAATCGGGAACAAATAGACGAACGGCGCGCGCTCTATGCTCAGTATATGCAGCAAACTTTGGAAACGCGTAGCCAGCTGGCTCTTAAAAGAGAACAGTTATCGACTTTATATGCTCAACCCAGTCCGGACCTGACGCAGATTAAGTCCCTCCAGGATGAAATTATTGATTTACAGGCAAATCTGGCTCATCAGGCCAACAGTTACCGCGGCGATTTTGCGTATGACAGCTATGGCTACGGACACCATAACCGTTACTTGTCGGGAAGCGGCGGTTACAGACATCATCAGGCTTGGGGCGACCGGGGTTACGGGTTGTGTCCGCGCGCCGGCTGGTAATAGTTGCGGTTGAAATTAATAAGCCTACCCAATGAGAAGAGTACCTCCATTCAACTGACTCTCTCACTCCTTAGCACCCTTAGAGATTTTCTCTAAGGGTGCAACCTTGTGATAATTATGCAGGAACAAAACGACCAAGGCAATCATAGCTGGCTTTCATGGACAACTATGATGCTTGGGGGCATGTTGGTGCTTTTCTTGCTGGTATTAAGTATAAGCACTATGGATCGTCTCAACCGCACCAGAGAACTTATGCTGGATTCATTGGTTTTAAAAAGCAATCTGGTGGTTGAATATCTGGAAAGCGCTGCCAGGGCCAGCCTGCGCGGCGGTAATGCCAGGATAGTCATGCTCTCTGACATGTTTCAGGAAATATATAATCAGGCTCAATTACTCTCCTTGACCATAATTGATCAGGAAAAGCGGGTTCTGGTGAATTTTACTAAAAGCGATACTGATCCGGAATCTCTTCTGGCCCGTATCGGTGAAGATGAATGGCTGGCTTTAGAAGAAAACGGTTATTTTACAGTCAATATTGACAGTAACCTGCTATTGGGAAAGACTTTTGAGCCGTTCCGTCACGGCCGCCGCCCATCCTTATCTTCCTCTGCCAACAGGTCAGGACATCATCAGCGAGATGGAGAAAGGTTGAATTATGAACAGAGCGATAACATTTCCAATGAGCAGGCCGGGCCGGAGCAGAGCCTTAATCATTTGACGTCGGCTGGGGAAGGCATGGTAAAGCTGTGTTCTTTCTTGCTGCATGAACCGGCCAAGCTTTATGCTCTGATAGAAGTGTCTAATTATGAAATTCATCAGCAAATAAAGAGAGATATGTACGGCACCATATTGATGGCGCTGATAATTTTCGCCGGATGCGCCATGCTGGCCATACTGCTTACCTGGTTGGTGCGTAACCGCAATTTGGAAATGCAAAATATGCGCAGGGTTATAGCGCGTAATAAACACCTGGCGGCAGTGGGCCAGCTGGCCGGGACCGTGGCCCATGAAATACGCAATCCTCTTTCCAGTTTACGCGGGCTGGTGCAGCTTATGGCCAAAAATATGCCCTCAGAGAGTAAAGAGGCTAATTATGCCAAGGTGGCGGTGGACGAAGTGGACAGGTTGGAGCGGGTGGTATCCAGTCTGCTCAATTATACCCGGCCGCGTACGCCTCGTTTTCTGGCTCTGGATCTTGCTGAAAATATCGGCAGCGTACTGCAGTTTGTCCAGGATGATACCAAAGCCAGAGAAGTAAAATTACACTTTGATATTCCCCAGGGATTGCCCTCGGTCGAAGCTGATCCGGATTTATTGCGTCAGGTATTGTTAAATCTTATAATTAACGCATTGGAGGCTATTAACGGCGCCGGCAATATCTGGATAAGCGCGGAAACGGTTGATGAAAACGGGTATGTGCTTATAAGAGTTAAAGATGACGGCCCGGGCCTGCCCAAGAAGGAAGATATTTTTGACCCATTTTTCAGTACCAAAGCTCAGGGAAGCGGTTTAGGTTTGGCCATTGCCCAACAGATAGTTACATCTCACCAAGGCAGTTTGCTGGCACGCAACAGCGAAGAGGGCGGCGCAATTCTGGAATTAAAATTGAAAGCTGTAAATGAACGCGACCATACTGGTTATTGATGACGAAAAAGCTCACCGCTTCATGTTGCGCGCCTATTTGGAGGATGCCGGTTATGAAGTGCTGGAAGCCTGTGACGGTCTGGAAGCCTTGGAGAGGCTGTCTTCCCACCCGGTTGATCTGGCTCTGTTGGATATTCTTATGCCCCGTCTGGACGGTATGCAGGCCTTGCCCCGCATGCTTTCCCAAGCGCCTAATTTGCCAATAATCATAATGACCGCATACAGCAGTTTGGAGAGCGCGGTGAGCGCGCTCAAAATGGGGGCCAATGATTATCTGGCCAAGCCATTGGATATGGAAGAGTTGCTGCTTAAAATAGCCCGCAGCCTTAAAGAAAGCCATCTGAGCCAACAGGTGGCCAACCAGGCCCAGCGGCTGGGGGAAATGTTTAATTTTTCGGCGTTGCTCGGTCAGAGCCAGCCTATTCTGCGCCTGAAAGAATTGCTGGCTCAAGTCGCCGGCAGTCAGGCTTTGGTGCTTATTACCGGTGAGAGCGGAACAGGCAAGGAAGTGGCGGCTCAGATCCTGCATCAGAATTCCAGCCGCAAAGATTTGCCTTTGGTCAAGATAAACTGTGCCGCCCTGCCGGAACAGCTTTTGGAATCTGAACTGTTCGGTCATGAAAAAGGAGCTTTTACCGGAGCCTTACAGCGTCATCAGGGACGCTTTCAGGCTGCCGGCGATGGAACTATTTTCCTGGATGAAGTAGGGGAGATGCCTCTCAGCACTCAAGTAAAGCTTTTGCGGTTTTTGCAGGAAGGTGAATTTACACCCGTGGGCTCAACCAAAACCTGCTATTCCAAAGCCAGAGTGATTGCGGCCACTAATCGTAATTTACAGGAAGCGGTGATTTCAGGCGCGTTTCGGGAAGATTTATATTATCGCCTCAATGTGGTCAACATCCATTTGCCGCCCTTGCGGGAACGGGGAGAAGACAGTTTACTGCTGGCGGAAAAATTTCTTCAGGACAGTTGCGCAAAAAACCGGCGCCTTTTATCCGGTTTCAGTAAACAGGCCCAGCAACGTATTCTGAATTACCACTGGCCCGGTAATGTACGTGAACTCAATAACGCGGTGGAAAGAGCGGTGGTGTTATGTAAAGGCCCTCTGGTTGAAGAGCATGATCTGCCTTCCGCTATGCTGTCTGCTTCCGGTTTTTCGGAAAACTGTAATCATGATTTGAAACCGGGCATGACGCTGCAGGAAATGGAACGTTGCCTGATTATTGCCACCTTGGAATCAACCGGCCAAAACCGCACCCAGGCCGCTCTTATGCTGGGTATTACCCGCAAAACTCTGCATAATAAAATTAAAGAGTACGGATTGGTCTGAAAGTTGTTTCCCAGCCGTCATGAAACGGCTTAACGCCGGCTTCCAGGCTTTGATGGGCATGGTCTGCCTGGGTGAGGCATGTTTTTAACCCAAGTTTAACATTTATAAAAATTTTACATTAAAAATCAATAGGTTACAATATCGTTAGGCACTACATTCCTCTGAAATAGCAATTTTATATTTTTTTATTCCTCCAGGGTCATGGTTAAGTTGCAATGCGTTGTATATGCGTAGCTGACCATCTTCCGCAGTCGTTGCTTTGCGGATAATGCAACGCATACCCGTTACGTTGACGAAAGCTTGCGGTTATGCGTTGCTGAGAGGATAGGTTTGTCCGCAGGCTGTTCCAGCTGTCATGAATGCCATGTTCCCGCAATTTCATGCGCAGCATCTGCACACACTGATAGGCCAAAACGCTTATCAGGATATGACCTTCCGAGCGGGT
>JAIRYI010000034.1 GCA_031267815.1 Desulfarculales bacterium
AACCCCCCCCGGGCAGGCCGGGGGGCCCATCATAAATTTGGCTATACCCGCAAGCCGGGCAACCCATACTCGCGTGTTTTTACCCCCCCCCCCCCCCCCCCCCCCGCATTTCTGCGGACGGGTACGCGGGCAGGCGGGGAGAACAACGCCTTGGCAAATGTTAGATTTTGGCCGCACACGCTGGTCTCTCCTTTCCGTGTCGAAAGATTAAACCATATATCTATTGATAATATATTTTTACATCCTGAAAGCCATATTCGCAAGAGAAATTTAGCGCCTTTGATCGAAACAAAAAAAATCTTGAGGCAAGACAAGCTTGACAAGCAAGACAAGCTTGACAAGCGCGGCCTGAAGGTGTTAAGTAGTCTTATTTAATTATTGTTGGTTATGCTTGGATCACGCGGGAGGACTAAATAAAATGCCATCTGTTGCAGCGGGAAAATTTTTAATTGCTTTATTGATGCTGACGGCGCTGGGCCTGACCGCCGCGCCGGTTTGCCAGGCCGCGCAAAGGGTGGCCATAGTGCCCTTTACCGCCAATGCCAAGGAAGATATATCTTACATGGTGCGCGGGGTGCGCGATATGCTGGCCTCACGCCTGGCTTGGCAGGATCAGGTGGTGGTGGTGGAAACCGCCATGGTGGACAGAGCTGTGTCCGCCAATCCCGGCCCCTACAGCGATGACCAGGCCCGCCAGTTGGGCAAATCGCTTAATGTGGATGTGGTGGTTTTCGGGTCTGTCACCATGCTGGGACAGAATATCAGCGTGGACGCGCGCGTGGTCAAAACCGCGGATAACAACCCCGCTTACACATCCTATCTAATCGCCGAGGATATTGACCATGTGCTGCCTAAAATCAATGATTTCACGGTGGCCATTAACCGTGATATATTCAACCGTCAGGATTCTTCCCTCTCTGCCGGCCAGGATCAGCCCGCTGCCGCTTCCAATGACCCGGTGGAAAACCTGCCCGAGAGCATGAGTCCTTTAAATCCTATGTTTTTGCGGACTTTGTCCGGGGTGGAATCTGACCGCTACTGGCGCAGCCCGCGCATAGACGAGAGCATCGCCTCCGTTGATGTGGGTGATGTGGACGGCAACGGACTTAACGAACTGGTGGTGCTTACCGCCCATTCAGTGAGGATTTACCGCCTGAACAACGAAACTTTCTCTCTGGCCTATGAATTTAAAAACGGTCCGGGAGGCACTTATATGTTTGTGGATATCATTGATATCAAAGGCACGGGAATTCCTCAGATTGTGATCACCAACCGCAATTTCCGCACTATGAACAGTTTTTTTCTGGAATGGCAGGGCAGCAGCTTTGTTATGACCGATCATGATCTGCCGTATTATTTCCGCGCTCAGATCAATCCCTCCGGGCCGGGGAAAATTCTTCTGGCTCAGAAAACAGCGGTTAATGAACCGTTTTGGGGACCCATCTATCAGATGATTTATCAGAATGGGGAATTGGCGGTGGAAAAAAGCATTCCCGTGCCCCGCCAGGGCGGTTATATCTATTCCATTGCCCTGGCG
This sequence comes from Desulfarculales bacterium, assembly GCA_031267815.1. Taxonomy (GTDB): domain Bacteria; phylum Desulfobacterota; class Desulfarculia; order Desulfarculales; family Desulfarculaceae; genus JAIRYI01. The sequence continues at coordinate 1,538 of JAIRYI010000034.1, forward strand.
GATCTGGATGGCAACGGCATTCCCAAATTGGTTATGATTGGCCTGGATTTCACTCTGCGGGTGCTTTCCATTGACGCCAATAATGAATTGTGGCGAAGCGGCGATACTTTTGGGGGAACTCCCAAATTTATTGATTTTGCCGCTGGCCAAGGTTCCACTGACAGCGATCCCACCCGCTGGTGGATAGCCGGGCGCATGGTGCCTTTCCGGATGGATGAATCAGGGCGTCAGGAAATCCTGATTGTGCGCAACGATGACCGTTCCGGCGGTTTCCTGGAAAGGACAAGAGCTTTTTACCAGGGTACGGTGCTGGCTCTGTACTGGAACGGAATGGGCATGCTGGAACACTGGCGGACTCCCCTTATGAGCGGCAGCATCAATGATCAGGCTATAGCCGATGTGGGCAATATCGGCCGTCAGGCTCTGGTTATGGTTTCCGGGCAGCGCAGTCTGGCCGGTCTGGGGGAAGCCGAATCGGGCAATGTGGTGGCCTTTACTCTGAAGCCGCGCACTGCCCTGCCCAAGGAAATTATTAACCGGGGACTGTAAAAATAAACCGGGGACTGCCGGTCAGGCCTGACTCCCACTGTTTTTAAGCCAGCTTTTGAATTCCGGCCAGGCGGAAATATGCTCAAGCCGCTGCTCCAGAAAGACAGTGAAAAGGCTATCTACAGCCGCGGTCAGATTTTCCAGGAGAGCCAGGCGTTCCAACAGCAGTCCGTCAATGTCAAGCCCCTGTTCCTCGCTTCCGGCTCCGGCCGGCAGGCGTACGGAACGGGGGAAGAGCCAGACCGACTCCAGGGTCAGCCAATAATCATGGCCGTCAATATTCAGGCCCAGGCGCAGACTGTCCAGCAACTTCCCCCGGCGCAGCCCTTCCCTGGCTTCAGCCAGGGCTTGGTCCTTGCCGGCTACACCCACCCGGCTGCCTTCATGGCCCCAGGGCGGAGCCAGACTCAGGCGTTCACCCAGAATAAGGCTGAGTTGTTTACCGTCAGGCAGAGCGAACTCTGCTCCGTTTTCGCTCATCCACCACAGCCAGGTCAGGAATTCCTGCCCCAGAAAACTTTTTTCCTGTACTATCTTGCTTAATTCCATAGGCTATTCCGAGGACATAGGAGTAAGGCGCGCCAGCCCGCCGTGTCCGGGCAGGATTTCCTGCGCCATCAGCCAGGGCAAACGGGGAGTTAGAAATAACGGGCTGAAACTTTTCTGAAACAGTTCCAGGCCGGTGTCCAAAAGCGCGCGGTTGCCGGTGGTGAACCATACCTCTCCCCGCCCGGTGTGCCAGCACATTTCCCAAGTGGCGGTTTGAGGCGGGATGCGGGCCAAAAGTTGTAATCTAGCCTTTTCTTTCAACATTTCCCTATCCGGTTTGGAAAGCCTGGCCTCGGGCTGTAATTCGCGCTGCCGGTTTATTTCCAGGCGATGATACTTGCGCACCAGGGCGGCGCTGACTGTGCGTTTGTCCTGGCGCAGGCCAAGCACCACATAGGGATTAAAATTGTAGACTTCAAAAGCAAAACTCACGTCAAAGTAATCATGGGCTGATACCCAACCGGAAGATTTGTCTATGGTCGAGCTTTCAATATCTATAAAAATATTCTGCAAAATTCTGCGGTTAAGCCATGACCAGAAATCAGAAGGAAGATTGCCTTCCACTTTATAGCGGCTTAATCCCAACGATCCTTTGAGCAGGGCCATCTTTTTCCTACCGGTTAACTGTTACTCGTAAAGGAATTATATTAGCATGAAATTATGAGGATTGCACATCAAGGCCTGTTGCCTGTTAACCCGGATAAAAACATCATGAGTTAAGGAAAGCATGGATTGCTTCGCTCCGCTCGCAATAACGGGAGGCGGCGTTATCTGATGAGACGGCATTCGCCGCCCGAGAGGCGCATCTCAACGATAACCTTATCATCCGCGGATACCACATGAAGCTTAGTGTCCCACCCGCCTAATGTAGGTGTCAACGGTGGTGTAGGCCGACCGGGAACTTCCTTTCGCCGTAGATGTCTTTTGCGACAGTGCTGTCCGTGACGATGCCGCGGTTGTTGTTCGCCGTGACCGTCGCAACACTAGATATGTTTAAGTTAACAGCCGGGCCGCCATAGATGGATCCCGCTATACTTGCTCCGCCTGTAACGCTTACCGGCCCTTGAATTGAGGCGGACGTTTTTCAAAAAAAGCCTTGACCCCTTCCTGATGATCTTCAGTGCATAAGCAAATAGCCTGGTGCGCGGCTTCGGCCTCCAGAACGTTGCCCCAATTATCATCCATGCTCCGGTTGAGGGCTTTTTTAATGAATTTGAGGGCCAAAGGCGGACCGGCGGCCAGTCTCGCGGCCAGGGCGTAAGTTTTTTCCGCCAGTTCATCTTCACTTACCGCCCAGTTAATAAGACCCAGGCGTAACGCCTCTTCAGCACTGATCATATCTCCCGTGAACATCAATTCTTTGGCTTTGGCCAAACCAACGATGCGCGGCAGCAGATAATGCCCGCCCGCGTCAGGCACCAAACCCACCAAAGAGAAGCTCTGGGCAAAACGGGCTTTGACCGAGGCAATAATAATATCACTGGACAAGGCCAGATTAAAACCGGCGCCCGCGGCCACCCCGTTGACCATGGCGATTACGGGTTTATTCAGGGCGCGCAATTTTTCCGCCAGCAGACCTCCTCCCATGGAAATACAATCATAACGTTCCGCCGCGTCCCGCAAGCCTTTGAGCATACCCAAATCACCGCCGGCGCAAAAAGCCTTTCCCGCGCCGGTGAATACCACCGCACGCACGCTCTCATCTTTATCCGCCCGGTCTAAAATAGATACAGCTTCACGGCATAAATCCCAGTTCAGAGAATTCATCACGGCGGGGCGGTTCAGGGTTACGGTGGCAACCGCGCCTTCGGTCTTATACAACACGTTTTCTTCCATTGCTCTCCTCCAAAAGTAAAAAGTTGGATTCCAAGGACAAGCCTTCAAAACAAGGATTTAACCGCTCTCAATCATTCTATGAGCAACACTCTCAAGATGTTTTGCGGCTGATACTCAAAAATTACTACTCAAATCAAGCTGGGTGGCAATCTGTTTTACTTCCGCCAGCGGCAGGCCGGTAAGCCGGGCAACTGTTTCCACAGGTATGTTTTCACGTAAAGCATTGGCGGCAACTTCCTGTCTTTCTTCCAGCTTTCCTTCCAGTCGCCCTTTCTGCTCGCCTTCTTTATAGGCTCCGTTATAATTGTCTTCAAAATCCATGCGCGCCTTTTCTCTGGCTTCAGCCAGAGCCCGGGCGCGTTCGTCCCCGCTCAAAACTTTTATTACTCCCCAAGCCTCGGCTATAGCTGGGTTGGTCTGGGCTGCCGCCATAAATTCCTCCTTTTCTCCGGCCCGGAAAAACCGCATCCAATCGCCTAACGGGGTGCCGTCAGGCGTGGTTGCTTATGGTGATCACCCGGTTGATGCGCTGGTATTGGCTTCCCTTTTTTATCTGCTCCACCAACAGCTTGGCGCTGTAGAACAAGAGCCTTTTCCAGATGGAAGGCTGGCGGCGAACCTGGATTTCCACGTCAACAATTTTTTGGGTAGCAGTATAAATTTTCAGATCCAGGATACCCAGTTTATCCTCGGGATATTCCCGTTCCAGGTTGGGATTGACTACTTCCAGGCGCTGATATTCCTCGGGCGGCAAATCCAGCACCGCTTGCAGGAAGCCGCTCAGGGCGGTCATATTTTCGCTGAAAATTTTGTGGAAGACAAAATCATTTTTGGGCGACAGCGGTTTTTTATCCATGGATTATCATTCCCCTCTTGTTAAAAGATAACCCAAACCGGCCCTTGGGGCAAGGCAAGCTGTTTTTGCCGTAGACTCCCCAGTGAGCATCATTATATATCCACCCCCGATTTTCAATTTTTTGAGGATGGAGAAAGAGTTCCTTTCATAATAGACCAGTCAGTCTATGATGTCAAGCGATTTTCCTCATATTTTTTATCGCCTCAAAGAGAAGACCGGCAGGGAAGACGCCGGGGTCAGAGCAGAGAGGCCAGGGAATCAAGCATTTTTTGTTTAAAAATGGGAAGGGAAAAGGTAGCCGCGCGTTTCAGGAGATCTTCCTGATTAAAATGAGGCAGGTCTTTTTCCAGGCTTTCCATGGCCGCCCGCAAGGCGGGAACCGTTTGGGCGTAAAAGAAGCGGCCCGTGGGCCGGGCGTCTTTCTGGCCGGCGACTGTTTCCAAAGCGCCTCCTTTGCCGTAGGCCAGCACGGGACAACCCGAGGCCATGGCTTCCAGGGGAGCAATGCCGAAATCTTCTTCGCCGGGAAAGAGCAGCGCTTTGGCGCCGGCGTACAAACTGGCCAGCCGCCTGCTGCCGCACCAGCCCAGGAATTCGGTTTCCGGACCGGCCAGAGCGCGCAAGGCTTCCAGGTCCGGGCCGGAACCGACTATTTTTAACGGTCTTCTGAGCTGACGGCAAGCCTGAATCGCCAAATCAACCCGTTTATACGGCGCCAAGGCGCTGACCACCAGATAGTAGCCCTTTTTCCCGGAACATGGGGAGAAAAGGGAAGTATCCACCGGTGGGTGTACCACCAGGGCCGGACGCTGATAATAACATTCCACTCTTTGGGCCACAAAGGCGGAGTTGGCAATAAAATGATCCACCCCTTTATTACTGGCCTGATCCCAGATCTGCAGAGGCCGGCGCAACAGACGCAAACCCAGCCGGGCAGAAAGGCCGGCCTGCCGGTAATAATGAGGAAATTGATCCCACACATAGCGCATGGGCGAATGGATGTAACTGATATGACGGCTCCCGGGCGGGGGAGGCAGGGCTTTGATAACGCAGTGACTGCTGCTTAACAGCAGGTCGCAATCTTCAACTTTCACAGTTTTCAGGGCCAGGGGGAACAGAGGCAGCCAGTAGCGGTAAGAACGGTTCAAGCCGGGCAGAAACTGTACAAAAGAGGTCTTCAGGGAACGGCCGGCAATGAAGGAAGTCATAGGGTTGAGGGTGCGGAACAGAGTATAAAGATTGGCCGAAGGAAAAAGCTCCATCAGGGCCTGTAATACTTTTTCCCCTCCGCGCATAGTGATAAGCCAGTCATGGGCCAGACTTACGCGCAGGCCTTTCAACTTGGAGGGAATGACCGGGGGAGTGTTCATTTTACTTGGCCACTCCGTCTACGGCCAGAATACTGACATCGCCGTGGCTGACGGACAGGAGTTCGCCATTGTCATCCGCGGTTAGCAGCAAAGTTCCGTCCGCTCTGACCGTCTCCGCTCTGCCGCTGTATTCTTTATCGCCGTCCCTCACCGCAACCTGACGGCCCAGAAGCCAGGAGCGCTCCCGATAGGGCGGCAGCCACTGTTCCGGATCTCTTTCCCATTGCCGGTAAAGTCCGGTCAGACAATTCAGGATTTCAGCCAGGAGGCTGCCCCGGCGCCAGGATCTGCGGGTGAGCATTTTCAATGAGACCGCCGCCTGTTCCAGGCCGGGAAATTCATCCTGGTTGACGTTAATCCCCATGCCCAGCACCAGGAAATCCAAGCCTCGGGGAGAGATCTGAATTTCGCTCAAAATGCCGCACAGTTTAGCGCCATGCAGAAATATATCGTTGGGCCACTTTATCAGGGGGCGCAAGCCATGAGTTTCCAACACAAGACACAGGCTCAAGCCGGCCAGGGCGGTAAAGTGAAAAGCCTGACCGGGACTTGCCGGAGGACGGAGGAGAAGAGAAAACAACAAATTCTGTCCGGCCGGCGCCTGCCAGTCCCGGTTCATCCGCCCTCTTCCCTCCCTTTGGAAATCCGCGGCCAGGCAGGCGCCATGGCCGGCGCCCTGGCGGGCCATCTGTTTGAGCCTGCTATTGGTGCTGTCGGTTTCGGGAAGAAATATAAAGGGACGGCCCAGGGAGGCGTCTTCCAGTCCGGACTCCACTTCCGAAAGCAAATCGTTTTCTTGTCCGGCTGGTTTGGTCATTTGCTCTATAATTTAAGGATGTGAATCGCTATTTTTTCATGGCCCGGGCCATTTCCCGGCCGTGTTCGCGGGCCTTGATGGTTTGCCGTTTATCATGGGTTTTTTTGCCCCGGGCCAGAGCCAGTTCCACTTTGGCTTTGCCGTTTTTAAAATAAATGCGCAAGGGGATCAGGCTAATGCCCTGGTGACTGGTTTTGCCTCCCAATTTTTTTATTTCTTTTTTGCGCAGGAGCAATTTGCGCGGCCGTTCCGGATCGTGATTGTCATAATAGGCCCAGGGGTAAGCGCTGATATGGCATCCCAGGAGCCAGACTTCGCCGTCTTTAACCCGGGCGTAGCTGTCAGTAAGATTTCCCTTGCCCAGACGCAAAGATTTTACTTCCGTGCCTTTCAGCACCATGCCCGCTTCCAGGCGTTCACCCAGTTCATAGTCAAAATGGGCTTTTTTATTTTTGGCAATTAATTTTTGCCTGTCCATGGTACCTGTCCCGCTTTTATTCTCCGCCGAACAGATCCGGCATCTGGTTTTTTAAATGAAAGGCCAACAGAGCTTCCACTTGATCCACCGCAGCCAGGTTGATAGCTTCTTCCGCCACCTTCTGCCAGTATTCGAGATTAACCTGACGCACCACTTCCTTGACCCGGGGCATGATTACCGGGCTCATGGAAAGCTTGTGTACGCCCAGACCCAGGATAAGAGGCGTGTAACGGGGGTTGCCGGCCATTTCCCCGCACATATTAAAATCAATGCCCGCTTCCCGGGCGGCCTGGGCCACCTGGCGGATAATACGCAGAATGGAAACATGCAAAGGCTGATATAAGGCTTTCACCTGCTCGTTGTTGCGGTCTATCGCCATGGAATACTGAATCAAATCGTTGGTGCCAAGGGAGAAAAAATCAACTTCCCGGGCCAGGATATCGGCGGCGATCGCGGCTGCCGGCACTTCAATCATTATCCCTGTCTCCACTTGGCCGGCAAAGGGGAGGTTTTGCCGCCGCAAGCTGTCTCTGGCTTCCTGCAGGCATTGTTTCGCAATAATTATTTCCTCCGCGGACGCCACCATGGGGAACATGATTCTGATTTTGCCGTAATGGGAGGCGCGTAAAATGGCTCGCAACTGCCGCAAAAAAAAAGGGCGATCCTTGATGGAATAGCGGATACCGCGCAGGCCCAGGTTAGGATTGATTTCATCGCCGCGCGCGGTAAAGCCAGCAAGCTTGTCTCCGCCTATATCAAGGGTGCGAACAGTAGCGCTGAGGCCGTTTAATCCCAGCGCCAACTGGCGCAGGTTGTCAAACATCTCTTCTTCCGTGGGCTGACGGTTAAAGCTTAAGCAGGAGAACTCGGTGCGGTAGAGGCCCACGCTCTGGCCTCCAAATTTATGAACAGAGGCGATTTCTTCCAGCATTTCAATGTTAGCGCCCACTTCTACCTGCACTCCGTCCAGAGTATGGGAGGGAAGATCAGCCAGGGCCGTGATCTTTTCCAAATATAATCTATAAGCAATTTGCTGGTCTTGATAAAAATCAATTTCCGGTTGGCTGGGGGAAAGGAGCAACAGCCCCTTGGCGCCGTCAATTATGGCCTTGTCGCCATTGCGGGCGCTGGAACTTATTTTTTCCAGACCCTGTACCGCCGGCAGGCCCAGAGCTTTGGCAATGATCGCGGTATGGCTGGTGGGGCCTCCCTGATCGGTGGCCAGCCCCAGAATCATGCTGGTGTTAAGGCGGATGATATCCGCGGGAGTGAGATCATGAACCACCAGAATACTGGGTTCCTGCATGTTGAACTCAGGACTCAGATCCTCGGACAGATGGCGCATAATATGATCGATTACCGCCATTATATCGCGGAAGCGATCCTTTATATAAGCATCGGTTATATCGGCAAAGAGCTGTTCCGCCTGATTCAAAGTCAAATTCAAGGCCCACTCGGCGTTTACCTTTTGTTTTTCGATCGTAAGCCTGGTGCGCTGTTTTATCAGCTTGTCATCCAAAAGCAGGATATAAGCGTCAAAAAGAGAGGAAAAGTCATTCAGGGTATGATCCATCTCGGCGCGGGCAGCCGCGAATTCTTCTTTAGTGGCGCTAAGAGCCCGTTCCAGACGTTCAATTTCCCATTCTATTTCCCAATTTGCGGCAAGTTCCCGGTAATTGACAAGCGCCTGGATCTGCGGTAAAACAACAATAGGGCCGATAGCCACTCCCGGAGAAGCGGCTATGCCTTTAAATTCCATTGTGGCCATCAGTATTCTCCAAAGTCAGCGGCAAACAGTTTTTGCAACTCCGCCAATGCTTCCTGTCCTCGGGGACCGGTAGCGCAGGCCTTGATCATTGTACCCCGGGGAGCTCCCAAAGTGAGAATCTCCAGCACACTGTCGCCGGCAGCGCTTATCTTGTCTTTGCTGAGAGTCACTTCACAGTCGTATTTCCGCACCGTTTCAGCTATGCGGGCGGCCACCCGCGCGTGTATTCCCATATTATTGTTGACTTTTAATTCTATTTCCATATCTGTGAATTATAGCACGGCTGTGATATTTTGCTTCTGCCGGCTTTCAATTACTCAGTTTCCGGCTTACGGAGGCGCAAAATAGCTTTATATATTTCTTCTCGGGGCCGGCCATATGCCGCGGCCAGACAGGCGGCCAGTTGGGAGGGCGGCATTCCTTGGCCCCTTCGGATTATTTCTTCCAGTCCCGCGGCCGCCGGTTCGGGTTTGCATCCTCCCTCCACCACCAAAGTGAATTCTCCCCGCATCATGGAGGGATCGCTCTGCAGGAGCCCGGCCAATTCGCCGCAGGTGGCGCGCACAATCTGCTCGTGGAGTTTGCTCATTTCCCGGCATAAAATAATCCCGCGGTCAGGCATAATCCGGGCCAGCAGTTCCGCGCTCTCCCGCAGACGGTGAGGCGTTTCAAAAAAAAGCATAGGCCACCCGGTGGCTTGAGCTTCCCGCAGCAAGGTTTTTCTGGCCCCTGCTTGGGCGGGTAAAAAGCCCAACACCAGGAAAGGCGCGTGATCTATGCCCGCCACCGACCAGGCCGCGCCGACCGCGCTGGGGCCGGGCACAGGGCTGACGGTAAACCCATCCCTTACAGCCTGCCTGACTACCGCCGCCGCCGGATCATTGAGTCCGGGGGTGCCGGCGTCGGAAATGAGGGCCACATCCAGGCCCGCCCGCAGACAGGAGCTGATTCGCTGGGCTGCCGTCCGCCGGTTGGATTCGCGGCAGGAAATGATTTTGCGGCCCTTTATTTGCAGATGCGCAAGCAAACTTCTGGCCCGGCTGACGCTCTCCGCCGCCACAACCGGCGCTTGGCCCAGAACCCGTATGGCCCTTAAGGTAAGATCTTCCAGATTGCCCAGGGGCGTGGCCACCACATAAAGAATTGCCATGGAATTTACCGTCCTTCAACCGCAGAGAATAACTGATTTCGCCTGCCGTAATTTTCAACGCGCGGACTGACGTTTATCAGTTACCGTTACTCATCCGCCCGGAAAGCGTCGCGCCACAAGTGACATATCGCTTTTTCCCCGCTCATGTCCACCACCACCGCGTCAAAACGGCAATGCGCGTTTATTCGCTCTTTAGCCAAAAAGGCCTGGGCCGCGGACAGCAATCTTTTCCGTTTGGGCTGGTCAATGGCGGATAAACTGTCAGCCACATTTCTGGATTTTCCCGCTTTAACTTCCACAAAAACTAAAATCGGACCGTCCCAGGCAACAAGATCCAATTCCCCTCCGGCCAGACGAAGATTGCGCCGGACAATCTTAAAACCAGCCTCCTGCAAAAAAAGGCCGGCCGCGTTCTCGGCCTGACGCCCCAGCAAAAACGCCTCCCTGCGGGAAAAAGAATTCATAGTTACACGCCAATCCGGGCAAGGCCTGTCAGTTAATTACAGCTTGAATTTGCTGACTGATTGCTCCAGATTGCGCGCCGCCGCCGCCAATTCATCGGAGAGAACGGCATTATCATTTACCATTTCAGTGTTATGCCGGATTCCCGTGTCCAGATTGCGCATAGAGTCATGAATAGAATCTATTCCTTCTGCCTGCTGTTGGCTGGCGGAACTGATATAGGCAATGGCCTCATCGGCTTGCTGAATGGAATCTATAATTGATTTCAGGATATTATCGCTTTGCAAAACCAGATCGTTGCTGTTTGTGATTTTGTTCACGCTGTCGGTTATCAGTTCACGGATCTCCCGGGCCGCCTGAGCGCTGCGCCCGGCCAGATTACGCACTTCTCCCGCCACTACGGCGAATCCCTTGCCAGCTTCACCGGCCCGGGCCGCTTCCACCGCGGCATTGAGCGCCAATAAATTGGTCTGTGAGGCGATCTCATTAACCACCGTAATGATCTCATTGATCTTTTGGCTGGATTCAGTGACCTCATTCATGGAAATCATGGTTTGGCTCAACATTTCACCCCCTTGCTGCGTCAGCTTGTGGGCGGAGTCGGCTTTCTGGCTGGCTTCCCTGGCTCGGTCGGCGTTTTTGTGAACAGAAGCGCTCATTTGCTCCAAATCATGCGACGTGCTTTCAATCGCCGCCGCCTGCTGCTGGGTCTGACCATTGATTTCAGCGTTATTGCGGTGCATATCCACCGCGTGCTGGGTTATAATCAGAGAGTCCTCTCTTATCTGACTGACCAAGTGCCATAATTTTTCAATGAACAGGTTGACCTCCCGCGTCAACCGCCCTATTTCATCTTGAGAGTGAGACTGCAGGCGCACTGTCAGATCCCCCTCGCCTTCCGCCAACTCACTGATGACGTCCAGGGTATTGTGCAAAGGGGTAGTTATGGATCTGACCAAAATAAAAATGAAAATCACCGCAGCCAGAAGGACTCCTCCGCCTATGCCCAGGTTAATAAATTCTATTTCATTTATCGAGGCGTATATTTCTTCCAGACTGTAGCATACGGTCACCATCCAGCCCAGTTGTTCATCAGTGGTGAAGGCGGCAAGATAATCCTTGCCGTTTTCAGCGGTGAATAATGTAATTCCCGTTTTTTGGGCGAGCATATCCCGCAAGTAAGCGGGAACCTCTCCTTTCTGGTTCATTTCCGTGATATTGGGATGGCTGAGAAAAATGCCCTCGCGGGTACACATCATAATATAACCGTACTCTCCCAAGGGGATATCTTTGAAGAAATAATCACTGAGAGCCCGGATGTTTACGGTCATATAAATAGCTCCCAGCGGAACGCTGTCTTTACTGAGAGGGGCGGCCACCGCTACTACCGGCAGTCCGGTGACTTTACTGAAGTTCAAATCGGAAATGCCCACATTGCCTCTCATGGCGTCCTGAAAATAATCGCGGTCTCGCAAATCAAGGACGCCTTCATTGCTCTGAGTAGTGGAAAAGCTGACCAGTCCGTTATTGTCTATCAGAGATATGCCGGCATAGAGAGGGCTGAGCGCCCGCAGTTTCTGTAAGCTATTGCGGGTCACAAAATTGTTGTGTTCTATAAATTCCGGACGGGTACTCCATACAACGGCGTCGCGTTTAATGGAAATAAGCCAGTTGGAGACATTTACGGCAAGAGAGCGGGACAGTTCCAGCGCGCTGTGTTCCTGCAACTCTTCCATAGTGGAGCGCGCTCCCCAAGCGGAAATAAAGATAATGGTTCCCAGCCCCAAAAAGAAAAAAACCAACGTCGGCAACAGGAATTTAGTTTTTAGCGACATTATGCTATCCTCATCATAACTATATTATTTTATTATAATAGCCGGCCACAGTGATTGTTTCGCCGCATCCGTAGAAAATAATCCCAATGAATGCTGACTGACGAAGCTTAAATTATTATGAAAAAATCGAAACGCCCATTTTTAAACCTGCCGGCGCCTTGCCGGCAACTCTGATCAGGGTTATATTTCCGTCTGTAAATCAGAAGCTTGAGCCCTAAAAACTTTTAATGAATATCTGATACCAAATCGGCAACGGCAGGGAGTTACGTCAAAATATTTTAATATGTTTATCAGTACGATATAGCAGAAACAGATTCTACGCTAAAACAACGATGTATTGATTGCAACCTTAACTCGAACGACATTATTTTATATACTAAAATTTCTGCTATTATACTAACGATTCATACAAATTGCAAGAGTTACCCACAAAAAACTTTCTTCCTAACCAACCGTATCTTTTAAAAATTATTCAGCTATTTCTTCGCTGTAAAACACTCCGCTTTTATTGCCGGCAGAAGCTTTGTACCGTAGCATGGCTAAAACTTTGCCGCTTTGAGGCAGGTAGATCTGCGTCAATACATTGCAAACCAACGCTCACCAATTTAGTCTGGAGCGCGATTACCATTGTCCGTCCAGCGCGTCCTGATAGCGGTTGATTTCATCCTGGATCTGCTGCAGCCCCATTGGCCCCCATTTTTCCCAGCCCCGGCCCCAATAAGGCGCCGGACGGGCTTGGTTGGCCCATTGGCTGAAAGTGTTGCTGCGGCCGGCCACTTCCCCTTCCGGATCAAAATAAAAGATATCGTCATTGACCATAGGCCCGTATTCCGGATGTTCATAGGCGTAAATATGCCGGATAGCCCAGTTGAAATAACCTCCGCCGGGGATATAGACCGGGTTGCTCCACTCCAAAGGCTCATAAGAAAGATTTAAGGGCGCAATATTGCCCCGCAGCCATTTTTCCACCGCCTGTCTGGGATCAGAAGGGAATATGGCGGGAAGGGGGGAAGGGCGGAGATTTATTTCCGCGGGCGGCGGTTCTCCGGGCAAAGACGGCGCCGCCTGCGAATCAGCGGGGCGGGAAGCGAACAAGGGCATGAGAAAAAAAAGGAAGACGGCGGCAGTTTTGACAATTTTTCCGCCTCCAAACATATGCCCGGCTTTATCCAGCGAGCGCGGCTTCATCTCGGCTGTTCCGGAGTTTCCTCCGCCATGCCGCCATGTTCATTTTCTCCGCCGGGTCCGGTCTGGGTCTGGCCGGCCAGATCTTCCAAAGCGCTGTGCAAAAGCTCAATGCGTTCAGGCACGCTTTTGCGGCGATCCACAAATAGATAGTATTGCCCTTTAAACCAGCACAGACCGCTGCGCAGGCGCAGGCCGGCAAATTGCATCCGCTCATAACCCAGGCGCACTCCGGCGTTTTTTATCCGTTTTTCCAGACACTGCAGTTTTAACTGGCTTCTAGTCGGTTTACTCACTTTTATTTTTCCAATTGTTCCAAATAATCTCTGAGAAAAGGTTTAATGTACACCTGTTCCAGATTGAGTTCTTTTATGCTCAGGGCCAGACGGAGCGTCCTGGCCTCCTGATTCAGGCTTTGGTTGATGAAGATAAAATTCTGTCCTTTAAGCCGGCATAATCCTCCCGGCGCCTGTTCCAGCCTTTCCACCCGCACCTTTATATTCAACTGGCCCGCCAGTTCCATCAGCAAAGGCCATAGAGAGCTTTGCAAGAGCAACTCCTTAAATTGCGCGGGCCGGGAGCGGCCGGAAGCTTGCTCCCCAACGCGCTTTGGGATTATGTTATGAAGCGGGCAGCATTACCACAAAGGCCCCTTGAGCTGTCCCGTTGCCCCGCCACTGAGTAGCTTGATTCTGGGCCGGGGTTCTGCTGTCATATTGTCCCACACAAATGCGGTACCATCGCCCTTTACCGGGAATATCCGCAGCGACAATGAATACCTGGCCCAGTTTCCGGTACCGAGGCTGATCGCGCCGGGCCGCCTCCTCGCTGGAGTAGGAAGATACGCATACGCTGTATCCGCCTCCGGAGGCGGCGGCCGGCGCTGCCGGGGATGATTGGCCGCCCGCCGGTTGGTCATCACCCGGCACATACGGTTTGGGTTGGGGAGCGGGCCTGTTTTCCTCAGCCGCGGGCAGTTCGGGCCGGGCCGGAGGCTCCGCGCCATCTTCCGGCTCGCCGCCGGTATTGCCGCGGCGGCCCGTTTCGTTCGCCGGGACCGGCTCGGGCGGCCCTTCCCGGCCGGCGGGAGGAAGGGGAGATTCGGGAACTGACGGTCTGACTTCTTCCGCCGGGGATGAAGGAAGGATGTCCCGCGGATCCGGCGGCGAAGCCTGACTGCCGGCCGGCGGCAAATTCTCCGGAGGAGCGGAAGAGCCGGGGGAGGAAGAGTCGCCGGCGGCGGCAGGCGCGGCCTCGGCGCGCGGCCCTGTTCCCCCCTCGGTAAGCGCAGCATTATCGCCGCCTTCCCGGGAAGGCCGTACCCTTTCTTCCGGCAAAGGAGGCAGCGCCCTTTCTTCCGGCGGCGGAGCTCCGTCAAAAGATGGACGGTCGGCGATTGGGAGCGTCTGATCTATGACGATTATATCCGCTTCCGGGACACTGCTCCAGCTGGTCAGCAAAAACCCGGCGAAAAGAATAATAAAACCGGCCAGGCACATCAGAAAGCGCTTTTTCTCCACCCGCCATACCCGCGGCAGCTGAGGGAAAAGATGGCTTCGCATAACATAGCGATATAAAAAGAAAAGGCTTCCCAAAAGGGCCAGAGCGGAAAGGGTAAGCAATGCTATAATGATCAAAGTCATGCCTGTACCATAAAGGTTACGGTTTTTATGATATTAATCTTAAGCCAAGGGGGAGAGCCGGTTCTTATCCGAGATAATATATTTATTTTAATAACAAATTAATAAATATAAACTGGCGCGTCCCATGATCCGGGCGTTCAGAAAATTTCTTTTATTGTACCACAGAGATCAGGTCAGCGGTATATTTTGCGCGCCTAGCCGGCATTTGGCTCATGAGAGATCAGGTCAAATGCCTATTTTGCGCGTCTGGCCGGCATTTGGCTCATAAATTGCATATCTGTCTGATTTAAGTAGACTGTAACACTTAAAAAGACTTAAACAGCATACTGACGCGCCAGACTCGCCCAACGGCGGGAACAAAGCAAACAACGCGGTTTTTGCTTTGTGATCTTAACATTGTAAAACATAAATTTTATAATGTTACATGTTACACGGCATCCGCATATCCAGCAGAGAGGATGATATGAAACCCGTTTCCCCGCGAAAAATGCTGCGTGATTTTTACGATCAGAGTTTACTCTCCCCCGAATTGCTTTGCCTTAACTGTGCCCATATGGCCTGGCAAGGGCCTAAAAAGGCCTGTTCGCCGGAACGGCGGGAAGATTGCCTTTTTTTTGCCAGTGACATGCTGAACTGGCTTGCTTCACCGCCAAAATCGCGGCTTGCGATCCAGACGCCGACGACCGTCCTCCCGGATATGCCCCCGGCTTAAACAGCCGGTTTGGGCTGTTGCCGCGCTTTAGTGAGCAACATGCCGCCCTGCCCCCAATTATCGGGGGAAGACTCCTCAATGCAAATCAGGACGTTTTCTTTTTTCCGGCCCAGCACATCCACTATAACCTGGGTAATTGCCCGAATAAATTCCTCTTTTTTTTCCGTAGAGACAGGTTCTTCATTATACGCCATTTTCACTTGCACATAAGGCATGTCAGTCTCCTTTGTCTTAATGGCGGTACAGGTCAGTATTCAGACGAACCGTATAGTTCTCCCAGTTTCTGTTGCTTGAAAAACCAGGCGAGTTCATTGAAAAGCTGATTGGCCGCCGATTCTATCCGTTGCATATAGCTTTCCGTAATCAGGCCGGCGTTCACCCCGGACATGAGATTTTTCAATTGCTGCAATTGCTTGAGCAAGCGTTCGTTGTGGAATGAGTCACGCATCATACCGGTAATGGTGTGCAGCACTTCCTGACAGGAATTAAGGCGTAACATCAGTCTTTGATCTTCCATTGCCCGTTTCCGCCGTTTTCCATATCAATGATTATCTCTTCGGTTTTTCCTTTTCCGGGCGGACGGGCGGATTTAACGGCGCGGGCCTTTTTTTCTCCGGACAGACCGTCTCCCCGTTCCGGATAAACAAATCCTCCTTTTCCGCCGGGATAGACAGTAAAAACGCGCCTGTGGCCGGCAACCGGCCGGTTAAGCAGGAAAATGTTGGCTAATGTTCCGCCGGCGCTGATTATAAGCGCGCCTCCGGCGGCGCTGCCCAGGCCGGTCACCTGAAAACCGCTGAGCAGGTTGCCGGCCAGCCAGAAAATGACGGTATTTATGACCAGTAAAGATAAGCCCATGCTCACCGCGATCATTGGCAAAGTAAAGAGCATCAGCAAAGGTTTCAGGACAATATGCAAAAAAGTGAGAAGCGCGGCGGCCAGCAGTCCCCAGCCATAACCGGCCATGCGCACCCCGTCCAGCAGAGCATCGGCAATAAGCAGGCCAATAAGATTAACTGTCAGTAATATAGCGTAGCCGCGCACAGTAAAAACCCTTATTCCCCTCTTTCGTGCTTGCCCTCAATCATGAATCCTCCGCTGTATTTTAGCCAGCGCCGCCTGACTGCGCCCTTCTCCCTCTTCCAAAATATCCCGGCGTCTGGCCTGAGCAATAGCGGCAAAGCTTTTATCTTTTAATGATAGCAGGTTAATATCCACATTCAACATGGAAGCCTGCAAGGCTCCCCAGGCCAGATACACCCCCGCCCCGGCGTCGCTTACGGCCGTACGGTTACCGAAATCGGCTACGGTCGAGGCCTGCTCAATAACCGCCAGGCAGGTCTGGCAGATGGTCAGAGGAATCTCGGTAGCCTGCTGTCCCGCCTCTTCCAGGGCCTGTTCCCGTATCCGCGCTTCCGCTTCGCTGTTTTGGGGCAGGCGGACAGCTTCCATATAGGCGTTATAGGCTTTCATGTCCCGGCCGGTCAAATCTTGCAGTTCATCCATAAGTTCCTGGCAGCGGCCCAGAACCTTGCCCGCCGCCTCCTGGTAAAGAGCATAAGCTTTTTTCCCCAAAGTCAGGCTGGCTACCATGCCTACCATGGCCGCCCCCAGAGCGGCGGCCAGCGCCGCGGAGCTGGCTCCGCCGGGAGTGGGTTCGGAACTTATGGCCCGGCGGAGAAATTCCCCGATATTTTCATCATGAACAGAAGACATAAATCTTTCCTAAAAGTCAGTGCCGGGCCAGCCATCCCGGAAGTTTTCAATTTATTGCCGGCGTTGTCCGGCGCTTGTCAATAAGCCGCACCGCCTTGCCCTCGGCTTTGGGCAATCCGCCGAAGCTCACCAATTCCACTTGGGGAGTGAGGAGGATTTCGTCTTTCAGCATACGGGTAACCGCTTTCTGCAGGTCATTATCACCGGCGCTGGAATTTTCCCCTACTTCCACCCGCACTTTCAAAATATCTTTGCCTTGTTGATTATCCAGCTCAATCACGTAGTTCTGCCCCACTTCAGGGAAAGACATGAGTACCCGCTCAATCTGCAAAGGATAAATATTGACTCCTTTTAGAATAAACATATCATCCACACGTCCGGCAATGCGGTCAATGCGCCGGTGCCGGCGTCCGCAGGCGCAGTCGCCGGCAATGAGGCGGGTTATATCGCCGGTGCGGTAGCGCAGAACCGGCATGCCCTGACGGGTGAGGGTGGTCATGACCAGCTCTCCCCACTGACCGGCTTCCAGCGGAGACTGGTCATGGCGATCCACTATCTCAAAAATATAGGCGTCTTCCCAGACATGGAGCCCGTTTTGCTCAGTACATTCAAAGGCCACTCCGGGGCCGTTCATTTCCGACAGGCCGTAGGAATTATAGCAGCGGCATCCCAGCAGGAATTCAATGCGTTGGCGCGCTTCCTCAGTATGGGGTTCAGCGCCGATGAGAGCTATTTTTACCGGGAAGCTGTCAGGGGCAATCCGGTCCTGTTGCAGCGTTTCTCCCATATACAAGGCGTAAGAGGGGATAATATGGATAACCGTGACCCCGAAATCCTGGATCAGCTTGAGCTGACGCCTGGTGTTGCCCGCCCCGGCCGGGATAGTGAGGCAGCCCAGATATTCGGCGCCGAAGTGAATGCCCAGACCGCCGGTAAATAAGCCGTAACCGGAAGTATTCTGGAACACGTCCCGGGGCCGGATGCCGACCATATGCATACAGCGAGCCATGAGCCTGGCCCAGGTATCAATATCTTCCCTGGTATAATGAATAGCAGTGGGCGAACCGGTGGTGCCGCTGCTGGCGTGCATGCGCACTATATTATCCCGCTCGGTAGCCAGGAGGCCGTAAGGGTAGTGGGCGCGCAGATCGTCTTTGGTGGTGAAAGGCAGGCGGCTCAAATCCGCGACTTTTTTGATGGGCCCGGTCTCGGCCAGGCGTTTAGCGTAAAAAGGAGTTTTCCCGGCCAGACGCAGAGTTTCCCGCAGTCTGCTTTCCTGCATGGCTTCTATTTCCGCACGGCTCAATCCCTCTTCTCGGTCAAATAATTCCATTGCCTTTTCTCCTTGACTTATTAAATTTACCAGATGCCGGAGCATGTGGACTTTATTCTAATATGCGACAGGTATCTTTACCATAAAAATGAAAAGCCGGCGCCCGCGGGGGCGGGCGTTTCTATTCATTTCTGGTGACATAGGCGGTGACGTTTTCCCTTACCCGTAAACTGGTGGCCACATCCTGAGCCTGATCCAGGTTGTCATAGCCTCCCACCCGCACCCGGAAACGAAGGCCGACATTATTCACCTGGGAGCGGGAGATGTAGGCTGGGAATCCGTTCCGGCTTAGATTGAGCGCCAGTTGCTTGGCCTGAGTTTCCTCTTTGAAGGACCCGACCTGAATGGTGAAGCGTCCGTCAGGAGTCTGGCTTTCGCCGGAAGAAGCGGCCGGCGGCGGAGAAAATGAGCCGGTCTGAGATCCTCCCCCGGAAGAAGGCTGGGGAGCATCGGGATTATAGGGGCGCACCTGATCCAGCCGGGGCGGCAGCGCGGCCGGCCCGGTTTCAGGAGGCGCCAGGGGAGCTTCCGCCCGCGCCGCCGGAAGGGACGCCGGCGGAGAGGAAACGGAAGGATGTTGCTCCGGAGGCAAGGGCGCGCTGTCTCTTAGCGGCGGAACCGGATCATTCTCGGGCCGGGACGGCGGGTCGTGAGCGCGGCCCAGCTCATCGTAAAAAGAAAGTTCCGGGTCCCGCAAGGGCTGCTGTTCCTGCTGCCGCCCCTGGCCGGAACTTAAACCGAACCAGGACAGGGACAGACGGCGCAAGCTGGCTAATTGCTGATCATTGGCCAAGGTCCCCTGCCCCACCAATATGCCCAGAATAAAGGCCCACACTACTAAAATGATTGTTGTTACCCAGCGAAACCAGGCTCTTCCAGGGCGGACGCTGTTATTTTTCTCCGGCAGGACCATCAACCTTTCCGCTCCGTTCCCACATTAATTACTATCTTGTGTCATTTAAAACTTATATTTTATGATGCCAAGAAACGCAAAATAAAAAAGGAAAAATTTGGTTTTTTACGCCTTGCATACGGCTTAAAAACAAAACCAATTTATCCCCGCCCTACCCACCCTTTAAAGGTGTTTGTTTTTAAGCCAAGCAGCCGGAAATATGCAGTTTGCACCCGCTGGATTCTACATAGACTCCGGGGCTGATATCCCCAGCAGGTTCAGTCCGTTTTTAAGCACCTGACCCGCCGCCTCCGCCAGGGCCAGCCTGGCCTGGCCCAGCCCCTCTCCGGCCTGGATGATAGGCTTATCATTATAATAAGAGTGGAACATACGGGCCAGTTCGCGCAAAAAATAGGTCAGGCGGTGCGGTTCAAGATTAAGCGCCGCTTCTTTGAGTAGCTGCGGATACTGCCGCATGGCTTTAGCCAGAGCGATTTCCTCCGGCAAAATGAGCTGATCATGATTAAAGACACTGTCTATGCCTTGTTCCCGCCCTTTACGCAACAGGGCGCGCACCCTGGTGTGGGCATATTGCACATAAAATACCGGATTTTCCATACTTTTCTGTTTGGCCAGATCCAGATCAAAATCCAGGCCGGCGTCCAGGCGGCGGCTCAAAAAAATAAAACGGGCGCTGTCCCGGCCCACTTCCTCCACTACCTGGGCCAAGGTTACGAACTGCCCTCCTCTGGTGGACATGGGAACCAGTTCCTGGCCGCGCAGCAGGCGCACCATTTGCACCAAAAGCACGGTAAGCATATTTTCATCCTGACCCAAGCCGGCCAGCGCCGCCTTCAGCCTGGCCACATAACCGTGATGATCCGCGCCCCAAATGTCGATCAAGCGGGTAAAACCGCGGGCAGTCTTGTTCAAATGATAGGCGATATCGCCGGCGAAATAGGTCAGTTCACCGGTGCCGCGCCGGATTACCCGGTCTTTGTCATCGCCCAGGCGGGAAGAGGCGAACCACAGCGCCCCGTCCTTTTCATATAACAATCCGGCCGCTTTGAGCCTGGCCAGAGCCTCATCCGCCGCGCCGTTTTCCAGCAGGGATTTTTCACTGAAATAATTTTCAACCGTCACCCCGAAATCAGCCAGGTCTTTTTTTATTCCGGCCAGGATTTCACCGGCAGCCAGATTGACAGCCAGATCCAACAGATGATGACCGGTCAGTTCCACCGCCCATGCCGTAAGCTGACGGCAGGCCATCTGCCTGTCCGGAGAGAGGGCTTTTTTTATTTCCGGCAAATCCAGATAGGCTTTTGCCAGATCATTGATGTAGCCGCCCTGATAATGGTTGGCGGGAAACGGTTCCCGGCTGCCCATGAGTTCCCTGGCCCGGTACAATACTGAACGTCCCAGGGTGGACATCTGATTGCCGGCGTCATTGAGATAGTATTCGGTCATTACCTTGAAGCCGCAGGCGCGGAGCAGACGGGCCAGGGCGTCGCCAAAGGCGGCTCCCCGGCCATGCCCGACATGCAGGGGGCCGGTAGGATTGGCCGACACATACTCCACCATAACCGGCTGCTTCGCCCCCAGCCGGTTAAGCCCGTAGCTGTCCTTTTGGGTTAATATTTCAGGAATCACTTGCAGCCAGGCCGGCGCCGCGATAAAAAAATTGATGAATCCGGGACCGGCAATTTCCACTTTGCTTACAATCCCATCCTGATCATCAATCTGGGCCGCAATTATCTCCGCCAGGGCGCGCGGTTTGATCCCTGTCCTTTTAGTCAGCTGCAGGGCCAGGGAACAGGCGAAATCTCCATGTTCAGCCTGCCGGGGGGACTCAATTACAATGGGGGGCAATTCCTGAAGATCGGGCAGATGCCCCTGACTGACGGCCGTTTCACAGGCTTTGCGTATTAATCCGCTCAAAATTTCATGCACAGTTACAGCTCCGTATATTCACGTTCCAGGGAAGCTCCCAGGCGGCACATTATTTCATAGCCGATGGTGCCGGCCCATTCAGCCAAATCATCAACCGTGATCAGGCCTTCTCCCTGGCGGCCCAAAAGAGTTACCTGATCGCCCGGCCGCGGTTGAGGTTTTATATTTTCCACTTCCACCATGGTCATATTCATGCACACCCGCCCCCGGATCGGCGCCGGACAGCCGTTGATCAGCATAAATCCCCGGTTGGACAGAGAGCGGGGATAGCCGTCGCCATAGCCGACCGGCACAGTAGCGATGAGGCTGTCTTCAGCAAATTGATAAGCTCCGCCATAAGATATCCGGCTGCCAGCTCTGGCCCTGTGGACGGCGATTACCCGTGAATCCAAAGTCATGGCCGGAAGCAGATCGCTCCCCCCGCCCAGGCTCAAATCAGGCAGGCCGCCGTATAAGGCCACGCCTAAGCGCACCCAGGGCGCCAGGGAAAGAACATCGCCGCCGGACGGGAGCGCCATTACGCCGCCGCTGTTGAGCAGGCTGCTTGCCGGCAAATCATGGCCCTGGGCGCGCAATTGGCGCAGCAGGCCGCAAAACAGACGGCTTTGCCGGGCTGAACAGTCACTGCCGCCGTCGCCGCCGTGAGATAAATGCCCCAGCAGGCCGCGCACTTTAACGCCGGGCAATGACTGTAAGGCGGCCATAAATTCCGGCGCGTGTTCGGGCAGTATCCCCAGACGGTTCATACCCACATCAATTTTGAGCAGGCAGTCGACGGGGCGGTTATGCTCACATCCTGCCCGGGACAGAGCCTCAAACAGTTCCATATCATGGCTCACCGGCCAGAGGCGGCTAGCGGCTATGAGGGCGGCTTCCTGAGGCGGAGCGCCCATGAGCAGCCACAGAGGGCCGTTTATGCCTTGCCGGCGCAGTTCCGCCCCTTCACTCGCCTTGCTCAGAGCCAGGGCTTCCACGCCGGCTTTTTTGAATATTCCGGCCAGCCGCGCGGCCCCGTGGCCGTAAGCGTCGGCTTTAATGACCGCAGCCACTTTGCCGTGAGCAGGCAGACGGCCGCGCAAGCGGTCCAGATTGTGCAGAAGCGCGGAACAGTTTATGCGCAGGCGGTGATATGGGCTGCTCAGGCGAATCAATATAAACTCCTCGGCCTTGTTTTAAGGCAGCGCTTTTTTCAGATAGGCGTAGTAGCTGTCGTACAGATAAACGGGCATCAGGGGATTGTGCCCGGTCACCCGGTCTTTAACAGCCAGAATGCTCACCGGTGCTTCCAGATTTTTCAGGGCCACCGAGTCATGGCCTACGCATAAGCCCATCATTATATTGAAGTCCACCTGCGCCTCATTCATGATCATGGCCTGCAGCTTGGGGTTGCATATGGTTTCTTCTTCCTGCAAGGGGTTGAGCTGCATTTCCCGGGGCACGCCAAAAGACGATTTGGGCTGACGCCCCACTTTGCAAGCCGCGGAAACTACTAGAAAACTGTTGGTCTCCAGAATTTCCTGAACTACCGAGGCCTCCGCGCGCAAGCCTCCGCAAAAGATAAAACCCAATTTTTTATACCGCATGCGCCTGGCGAATTCCACAATTTCCACAATGCGGGGCTTGACAGGCATGGTGTCGCAAAAATCGGGGCGCCAATAATAACCGTCCCGTTCCTGGAAAGCGCTCTGCCGTAAAAATTCCTTTTCCTGGGGAAGAAAACTGTCAAATACATCCTGGGCCATATCCCGGTAATGGACGGTGGGGCAGTTGGCCGGAGCTTTGCCCCGCCCTGTACGGCAACGCTGTTCTTTGCCGGGGATATCGCAATGCCCGCAGCCGGGAACCGGTTTTGCTTTTTCCATACGCGCACTCCTTAATTATTTGTAAGCGGCCGCAGATAGACAAATGTCTCCCAGCCGGGGAACAGAGATGCCGGGCCGGGAAGGAGATCACAGACAATATCCCTATGCCGGCTTCAGGAATTATATACTACAAGGAAAGCCGGCGCGCAAAGATTAAGTTGATTTAACCGATTAACAGGCTATAATTAGGCCACTGCGTCCCAACCTCTGAATCTTGGGTGCCTGTAGCTCAGCTGGATAGAGCAACGGCCTTCTAAGCCGTGGGTCGGGGGTTCGAATCCCTCCAGGCACGCCAGATTAAAATCAATTACTGATCTCCTTTTTTGCGCTGAGTGCTTTTCTTCTTTTGCGACTATATTGCGACCAACGGTCGGGCTTTTACCTCTGGTTGGTATTAAATTGGTATTAAAATTGTAGTGCGGCTGTGAGCCGTCACGCAACTTGAGAACGAAAAGTAGCTTCCAGCCCTCTGACACCAATCGCGCCAGCTCAATAAGTGGTACCGGGAAACCACGCCCAAACTCAAAGCCAGAATTGAGGATAAAACCTTATTTTTACCTCAAGACGCCTATATCCTGGCTGATTACCGGGCTTTCAAGGTAGTGAGAGGGGTTGCCCGCATACTGGACAAAAAGGGGCAGGACGCAACTGGCCAGCGTCACGGCGACGCGGGCATTGCCGGTTGCATGCTGATCTACGCCCGTGAGACTTTTGGCGAGTATGAAGAATGGGATTGCCAGACCGTAAATCTGGCCGGACAAATTGGCGGTTTTAATTGGTCTGGATACTGAAAAGCGAGTGCCATGTTAGTGCCATGTTCCACGCATATAAGGTGGCACTGAGTACCGAGTTTTTTGTAACCGTTTTTATGTGAATTGGCTTTTTATAAAATTAATAAAATCTAAAGGTTAAGGTAGGGAAACAACCCTTTAAAAGTTAGAGTGTAAGGCTTTCTTCGTTCTCAATTTGCGTGAAAATTGGCCCCTAAAATGCCCCTTCGTTCTCAACTCTTTGCATGTTCGGTTTTTGGTCGTTTCGTTCGCTGTATGTCCGCGTCTGTCCTGCTTTAGTTCCGCTTCTGTCCCATCCGATCCGCCTGTTTCCTTATTCTCATCTTCCGTGATCCCCTATAACCTACTTGGAATTATATTATTGCTCCCTGCTAATAGTCAAGTTATTTATCGACAGATACTAAGTCAATAAAGCTCAATTAATTGTTTATCGTCAATGCCCAGCGCCTGGGCCGCGCTTTCCAGGGTAGGCTTGCGAGGACGAGCGGAAGCCTCGGTATGGGCATAGGCGGATCGGGTAATGCCCATGCGCTGCGCTATTTCTTCTTGGGAAAAGTTTTTGTATTCCCGCCATGCCTTTAACGGTTTTATTTGATTTAGAATAATGGCATCAGCGACAGCTTCGGGAATATAAGTCATGGGGCTGTCCTCGCGCAGGGCCAAGTAATCTTCAATAGGCACTATCACTGAAACAACTCTGCCGTTCTGGCTGATAGTGGGATAATTTATTTGCCCCGCTTTTTTCATAGCCTCACCTAATTAATAAGTTCTTTCATTTCTTATTCTTACATCATTGACCATAATCCGGTTGCCCTCGACTTTAAAAAGCACCCGGTAGCGGCCCACTCGCAGGCGGTATCCGGGTTGGTCAATCATTGACTTCACGTTTTGCACTTCCGGCCAGTTACACAAATTTTTGCAAGCTTGGTGAATCTTGATCTGCCATTCTCTGGGCAGTTTGCTCAAGCTCTTCATATAATTCGTGCTGAATTCCATGATTCTATTATAACGGAAGCTCACATATTTTGCAAGTATTTTTGAACACAAAAAATCCCAAAAAACCTCTTGCAATTCGCCCAAAAATGATTTAATCTATAGATAGTTCAGACCATCCTGCCGGTGCTTCGTAAGGAGTGCCGGTGGAAAAAAGTTACAGTCCTCAAAGGGGTTTAGACCTACCGTATCAGACAGCATACCCTGCTGGAATAGTGATATTTAGTGGGGGTGAGTTGTTTCTATCGACTTATAAATCAGAAAAATTTGCAAGCCATCTTTGCCAACCCGGTATCATCCTCCATAGTCTGGTTGGACATCAGCACGCTTTTAATTGCCGCCGGGGCCAGAAAGGCGGTTTACTTTCCCTCTTGCCCCCGGAGCGCTTAATGGCTATTATTATTTCAGCTTTGGGTACGGGATATTATTTCGGAAAAAGGGAACAGCCATATCATGAAATTTAAATCTTACCGCATGGAAATTATAGCCGTTATCAGTCTGGCCGTGATTGCGGGCGTCATTGTGTACTGTAACATTGTGTACTGCAACTTCACCGGGCCGCGCCTTAACTGCCAGACCCCGGCCGCGGCGGAAGCACCCGCGGCCCCTGTCCCGGAAGAAACAGCGATTCCGGCCGCCATAGCCCCCGCCATGTCAGAGCCGGCCGCGCCGGAATCCGCGCCCCCGGCATCCGCCCCGGAAAGAGATGCGTCTGATACTGAACCGGCCTTGCCCGCACCGCCTCAGGAACAGGAGCAGTTCTATCCCCATCCTCCGGCCTCTGACTCCCAGACAGGCGATAAAGAGCCGGGAACCCAGACCGGGCCGCACCCCGATGGGCTAGACAGTCCGCAGCTAGACGGGTCACAGCCCCCCGCGCCGCCTGAACATCCGGAAACGGAGCCGGCCCCGGACAGCGCCCCCAACGGCGGCGAGGACAGTACCCCGGACAGCGGCGAGAACGCGGATCCGTCCGCGGTTTAACCCCGCATGGGCGCAAGCCACAGCCACCGTCAGGAAGATCTGGTCCGTCTCCTGGTCTATGTCCTGGGCGTATCTCCCCAGGAATTTTATCTTCTGCCCAATGACCAGGGCTGGGTGAGCATAAAAGAGCTTTTACGCGCCCTGGAACATGACCCCCACAGCCCCCATGTGCGCGAATCATCTCTGAAAGAAGCGGCCTTGATTCTGGCCCCGGAGCAGTTGGAGCTAACCCCTAGCCATATCAGGGCCAGAATCCGCCGGCCTCTGCCCTGGGAATACGCGGCGACCCCTCCCGGCCAGCTTTTCTATGGAGTAAAAGCAAAGACTTACGCCCACGTGCTGGCGAACGGCCTGCAGGCCGGCGAGCAGAGCGCCCTGATCTTGAGTCCCAGTCAGGATCTGGCTTTGCGTCTGGCCCGGCGGCGCGGCCCGGAAACCGTCATGCTGACGGTCCAAGCCCGTAAGGCTCATGAACAGGGAGTGGTATTTGATCTGCTGGGCACAGATATGTACCTGTGCCAATATCTGGATACGCGCTTCTTTACCGGGCCGGCTCTGCCGGAAACGCCGCCCCCTAAAAACAAAAAACCGGCTCTTCCGGAAAGCGGCGTTATTCCTTTTATCCTTCCCCCGGAACCTTCCCGTCCCTATAAACAAAAGGGTTTGAAAAAAGAAATCGGCTGGAAAAACGCCCGCCGCAAATCACGCCGGGGAGATTAGTTTTAAATTATGGAGTTTCCGCAAAGAAAGCCCAACAGGTTAAAGGGGTATGATTACAGCCAAAACGGCGCTTATTTTGTAACGATACGCGCCAAGGACAATGCG
>JAIRYI010000054.1 GCA_031267815.1 Desulfarculales bacterium
CCGTATAGGCCATATAAGCGGGCTGATTTTGCTGACCGCGTTTGGGTTCCGGGGAGAGAAAGGGACAGTCTGTTTCCAGAAGCAGGCGGTCCGGCGGCGTCAGTTTGACCAGATCGCGCAGGCTCTGATTTTTTTTGTAAGTGATCACTCCGGGAATGCCCAGATAAAAGCCCAGGCTTAACACTTCCTCAGCCATGGCCAGATCCCCGGAAAAACAGTGCAACACCCCCCCCACCCGCCGGGCGTCCGTGGCCTTCAGCATGTCAAGAGTTTCTCGGTGGGCCTCGCGGTCATGCACCACTAAAGGCAGGCCCAATTCCAGGGCAATCTCTATCTGGCCGGCAAAGGCCTGACTTTGCAGCTGGGGCGGCGAGAGATTGCGGAAAAAGTCAAAGCCGCATTCGCCGATGGCCCGGGGAGGCCGGGCTATTGCCAGTTCACGGAAATCATTCCAAAAACCGGGCTGGGCGCAGGCGCCGGCCTCGTGGGGGTGCAGGCCAATGGTATGAAACACATGCTCATGCCGCCCCGCCAGGACAGAAGCTTTCCGGGAACTGGACAAATCCGTGCCCACGGTAACTATCCGCCGCACCCCTGCCTGCTTGGCGTTGATCAGGGCCTGGGGCAGGTCTTTGAGCATTTCCAGATGGGCATGACTGTCTGTCAAAAAATTTTCCTTATGTTTTTTCTGGCCGAGATTTATATTAAGTTTTATATTATATCCATGACCGTCCTCTTAAAGCAAGTCAGAGAAGAAATGGAAAGGCTGGAGGCCGGGCAGCTCAGCCCGCGGGCCTGTAAAAGCATTCAGGCTTTGCGCCGCCGTCCGGACGCAACCGCCGCCGGCGATTTCCGTCTGAATTTTGCTCTGGACAGCGACCGGGTGCTGCACTCTCTGGCCTATACCCGCTATATTGACAAGACTCAGGTATTTTCCCTGCTGGATAACGAACACATAACCCACCGGGTGCTGCATGTGCAGTTGGTAAGCAAAATCGCCCGCGGCGCGGGCCGCGTTTTGAATCTCAATCAGGATTTGCTGGAAGCCATTTCCCTGGCCCATGATATCGGCCATCCTCCTTTTGGCCATGAAGGAGAAGGTTATTTAAGTCTTAAATGCCAGGAACACGGCCTTGGTTTTTTCCAGCACAATCTGGCCGGGGTCAATGCCCTGGAACGTCTGGAAAAACAGGGCAGGGGGCTTAATTTAAGCCTGCAGGTGCTGGACGGAGTGCTGGGGCATGACGGCGAGGCTCTGCTGGAAGATCTGCTGCCCGGCGCTGACCGCTCCTTTTCCCAATTTGATGATTTGCTGGCCCGCAAGGCCTTTGACGCGCGGTTAAAAATTGTGCCCATGACTCTGGAAGGCTGTCTGGTGCGTCTGGCCGATTCGGTGGCCTATGCCGGCCGGGATATGGAAGACGCCATTTTGCTGGGGCTGATCAAGAGAGAGGAACTCCCCGCCCCGGTCAAAGAAGTGCTGGGCCAGAGCAACGGCACCATAGTCTACCGCCTGGTCTCCGATCTTATCGCCCACAGCCTGGAGCAGGAGGGAATAGGCTTTTCCCCTCCCGTGCGCCGGGCTTTGCTTCTGCTCAAAGATTTCAATCGCGCGCGTATTTACAAAAATCCTCTGGTTTGCGCCCAGCATCATAAAATTAAAGACCTGTTCGCGCGTCTTTTCGACGCCCTGCTGGCGGACGCGCGCCGGGAAAATAAAAATTCCATTATTTACAAGGACTTCTTGGATAATATGGGAGACGCCTATCTGGACGCCAGCACTCCGCCCATGCGGGTGCGTGACTTTATGGCCGGCATGACCGACAGTTATTTCATACGAGCCTGCCGCGATTTGTTCATGCCCGCCCGCCTGCCCCGCAGCTTTGCCGATACTGTTTGAGAAAAAGACGAAGCCGGTTTTTTCAGGAAAGAACGCTTACTTTTATTTGCGGCCGGTTGTACAGTTGTAAGACGCGGCGGGCCTGTTGGCGGCGGCTTGCCGTATAATCTTGAATTGACAGTTTGATCCATCTCGAGACCTGTTGCATATTTAAATATGCAGCAGGTCTCATCTCTCATGTTTGAATAATTACATTTTTTTCCATATAATATTCCCATTCTCAAAAAACAGCTCCCAAGGAGGTTTATAATGAAAAAAATAGCGGCAATGATTATGCTGGCGCTGCTGGCCTGGGCCGGGCCGGGCGGAGCGCAGGAAATTAAAATCGGGCTGATGTGCCCTCTTACCGGCGACTGGGCCCAGGAAGGCCGGGATATGCAGCGTTTTTTAGAAATGCAGGTTGAGGATCTCAATGCCGCCGGCGGCATTAAAGGGATTCCGGTGCGGCTGATAGTGGCTGATGACGGCGGCAACCCCCGTTCCGCCAACCTGGCCGCTCAGCGCCTGGTGGAATCCCAGGTGGCAGCGGTGGTGGGGACTTACGGTTCAGCGGTCACCGAAGCATCCCAGGGCATTTACGATGAGGCCAAAGTGGTGCAGATAGCCAACGGCTCCACCGCCATCCGTTTAACCGAAAAACACTTCACAGGGTTTTTCCGCACCTGCACCCGCGATGACTTCCAGGGCCGGGCGGTGGCCCGGGCGGTGACGCGTCTGGGTTTCCGGAAGGTAGCCCTGGTGCATGACAACAGTTCTTACGCCAAAGGCCTGGCGGTGGAAGTAGAGCCTTTGCTGCAAGCGGCCGGAGTGGAGATAGTTTACTATGACGCCCTTACCCCGGGAGAGCGCGACTACAGCACTATCATTACTAAAATGAAGACCTTGTCTCCCGAGGCGGTGGTCTTTACCGGCTACTATCCCGAAGCGGGCATGATTTTGCGCCAGATGCAGGAAATGGGCTGGAAAGTGCCGATCATAGGCGGCGACGCCACCAATAATCTGACCATCGTGGAAATTGCCGGCCGGGAGGCGGCTGCCGGCTATTATTTCATTTCTCCTCCCGGCCCCCAGGATCTGAGCGGAGAGGAAGCCAAAGCTTTTATGGCTGAATATGAGGCCAAATACGGCCAGATGCCCGGATCCATTTTCGCGGTCCTGGCCGGGGACGCTTTCAAGGCGCTGGTCAAGGCCATTACTGAGGCCGGTTCCGATTATGAAGCCATTTCCTCTTATCTGCACAATGATCTTAAAAATTTTGACGGTTTCACCGGGCCAATCGCCTTTGACGCCAAAGGCGATCGGGTGGGCGATTTATTCCGGCTCTACCGGATTGACGGCGAAGGCAAATTCGTGCTTCAGCCTTAGCGGCTTTCCGCCCGGCTCCGCTCCGCAATATATCCCCGGCGGACAGGGCGGACATGATTGTTGCGGAGCGTTTGTCTTGGGTCCTGAAATTACGCCGGGGACATAAATTGAATATGGAAGTATTTTTTCAACAATTCAGCAACGGGCTGGCCATCGGAGGCATATACGCTCTCATCGCTCTGGGTTACACCATGGTATACGGGGTACTCAGGCTGATCAATTTCGCTCACGGCGATCTCTTCACTTCCGGAGCGTTTTTGGGTTACACTTTTCTGGTGAGCCTGGCCCTGGGCCAGAGCGCGGGCACAGTGGGAGCCATTTTGCTGGTGGTACTCCTGGTCATGGGAGTGGCCGCTTTTCTGGGTTATGTCCTGGAACGCTGCGCCTACCGCCCCTTACGCCGCTCCAACCGTCTTAACGCGGTGGTTTCGGCCATAGGCGCCTCTATTGTCATCCAGAACTCCATTATGCTGATTTACGGGCCCCAGGTGCTGGTCTTTCCCGCCGGCATGAAACCCAATGTCATTGTGGAAATATTCGGGCTCAATTTTCCTCTGATGCGTTTTTTCCTTTTCGGGGCCTCGGTTATGCTCATGTTGGGGCTGTACTTCTTTATTAACCGCACCCGTCTGGGCACAGCCATCCGGGCGGTGGCCATAGACCAAGACGCCTCCCGGCTGATGGGGATTGACGTCAGCCAGATCATCTCCCTCATGTTCATGATTGGAGCGGCCTTGGGCGGAGCGGCCGGGGTTATGGTGGGGGTATATTATGGGCAGATAACCTTTACCATGGGCTGGATCTACGGGCTCAAGGCCTTTACCGCCGCCATTATGGGAGGCATAGGCAACATACCCGGGGCCATGCTGGGGGGCATGCTCCTGGGAATGGTGGAATCCATGGCCGCCGCTTATATTTCCGCGGGCTGGAAGGACGCTATTACCTTCCTGGTGCTTATTGTGATCCTTATCTGCCGGCCCACCGGGCTTCTGGGGGAACGGGTGGCGGAAAAAATATGATAAAAGCCCTGCCCCCGGCCCTGGTTGCCTTCCTCCTTCTGCTGCCTCCCCTGGTCTGCAGCAACTATTGGCTGGATGTACTCAACGCCATTGGCGTTTCGGCTATCCTGGCCTTCAGCCTGAACCTGATTGTGGGTCAGGCCGGCATGTTTCATATGGGTCACGCCGCTTTCTGCGCGGTGGGCGCTTATACCACCGCCATCATGAATACCGCGCTGGGGACGCCGGTCCTGTGGACCATGCCTTTAGCCGGCATGGCGGCCGGTTTTTTCGCCCTGCTGGTGGCCCGGCCCATCATTCATCTGCGCGGAGACTATCTGCTCCTGGTCACCATCGGCATAGTGGAAATAGTCCGCATAGCCTTGACTCAGGATATCTTTGGCCTGACCGGCGGGGCCAACGGCATCGCGGGCATAGACCGTCCCTACATATTCGGTTTCAGAATCTACAAGCCGTCTCACTTTTACTGGCTTATATGGGGCATGGCCGGTGTGACCATAGTATTGTTCAGCTATTTGGAGCGGTCCCGTTTTGGCCGCGCCCTCAATTACATCCGCGAGGACAATCTGGCCGCCGACGGCATCGGGATCAACAGCGCCGCCTACAAACTGGGAGCCTTTGTTCTGGGAGCTTTCTGGGCCGGCATGGTAGGTACAATCCTGGTGAGCAAAATGACTTTTGTCTCCCCGGCGTTTTTCACTTTCTGGGAATCAGTGGTTTTGTTCGTCATTGTCATCCTGGGCGGGGCCGGCAATTTAAAAGGCGTGCTATTGGGCGCTTTTCTGGTCACCGGCCTGCCCGAGGCCTTCCGCGATTTTGAGGGTATGCGCATGTTCTGTTACGGAGCGGCCGTAATCCTGCTGATGATTTTCCGGCCGGGAGGTCTCCTGCCCTCCCGCCCCGGCGACTATAATGTAGCCGAATTCATGAAAAAACTGGCCGGGCCGGCGCCTAATCCCCGCTCGGGGGAGGATAAACGGCCATGATAGTCCTTTCTCTGCGCAATCTGGTCAAGACTTTCGGGGGTCTGGTGGCGGTGGCCTCCGCCTCCTTTGATGTTGAAGACGGCTCCATAGTGGGGTTAATCGGTCCCAACGGAGCGGGGAAAACCACTATTTTCAATCTCATCACCGGCAATTTGACGCCTGACGCCGGCGAAATATTTTTTACCAACCATTCCATCAAAGGTCTGGCGCCCCACCGCATTGTGGCCAATGGCATTGCCCGCACTTTTCAGACTATCCGCCTGTTTGAAAACATGACCGTCCTGGAAAACGTGCTGGCCGGCCGCCATTGCCGCATGCGGGCGGGTATGCTGAGTTCCCTTTTACGCCTGCCCCGTCAGCGCCGGGAGGAAAAGCTGGCCCTGAAACATTGCCTGGAAGAGCTGGATTTTGTGGGCATGGTGGATCAGCGCCAGAATCTGGCCCGCAATCTGGCCTATGGTAGCCAGCGCCTGCTGGAGATTGCCCGCGCCCTGGCCACGGAGCCGCGCCTGCTTATCCTGGATGAACCGGCCGGAGGCATGAACGAACAGGAGACCGGCTCTTTAATTGATCTGATAAGAGCCATTCAGGCCCGGGGCATAAGCATTCTGCTCATTGAGCATGACATGAGCCTGGTCATGGAAGTATGCAAAAAACTGGTGGTGCTGGAATATGGAGGGGTTATTGCCGCCGGCCCGCCCGAGGTCATCAAAAACGACCCCAAAGTTATAGAGGCCTATCTGGGCCAGGATCTGGACGATCTGTAATGCTCTTGCGGATAAAAAACCTGCGGGTGGCCTACGGCAATGTGGAAGCGTTGCACGGCGTTGACATTGAGGTGAGGGAAGGAGAAATTGTGGCCATCCTGGGCGCCAACGGGGCGGGCAAATCCACCACTTTGCGCGCCATAAGCGGCTTGCACCGGCCCAAATCCGGGGAAATCCTTTTTGCCGGCCAGCCTCTCCATTCCCTGCCCAGCCATGAAATTGTCATGCGCGGGGTAGTGCAGGCGCCGGAGGGGCGCAGAGTCTTCGCCACCTTGACCGTGGGTGAAAATCTGGAAATGGGGGCCTTTGTCTGTAAGGACAAAAAAACGGTGGCCTCCCGGCTGAAGAAGGTGCTGGACCTTTTCCCCCGCCTGGGCGAGCGCCGGGAACAGCTGGCCGGAACCCTGTCCGGCGGGGAACAGCAAATGCTGGCCATCGGCCGGGCCTTGATGAGCGGTCCCCGCCTGCTTCTCCTGGACGAACCGTCTCTGGGCTTGGCGCCTATTATGATCAAGCCCATTTTCAGCACCATCAAGGCTATAAATCAGGCCGGGGTGACGGTGCTGCTGGTGGAGCAGAGCGCCTTTGTCGCCCTTAAAGTGGCTCACCGCGCTTATGTGCTGGATGTGGGCAAAGTGGTCATGAGCGGCAGCGGGGCCAATTTGCTCAAAGACCCGGAGGTGCAAAAGACTTATCTGGGCGGAGGGAGAAAATAAAGATGGATTTTTTAAAAACGCCTTTTATGGACAAGCTGGAAAGAATAATTATTGTATCTTTGCTGGCCGTGCTTTTATCTTGGCCCTGGGGGGCGCTTATCTGCCGGGCCGGGGGAGAACAACTGCCCCGGCAAACCGGAGAAGAGCCGCCGCCCCTGAATCTGGGCGATCTGCTGCCCAGCAGCCAGGATCCTCCGCCCCAGCCAATGCGCAGGTATACCATTACCGACCGGCCGCCCCAGGCCCGGCAAACCCAACCAACCCAGGAGCGGAGGGAGGCTAGCCGGCCTCCCAGATCAGCATCAGGCCGGACAGAAACAAGTAAACCTTCGCAGCAAGCCCAGGTTCAGACAGAGGGATCGCAAGCCCCGCAGCAAGCCCAGGTTCAAACAGAGGGATCGCAAGCCCCGCAGCAAGCCCAGGTTCAGACGTTTGTATTCTCGGCTCAGGCAGAGGAGGCTCAGGCCCCGGAGCAGACTCAGGCTCAGACAGAGGAGGCCCAAGACCCGCGGCAGACCCAGGCTCAGGCAGGGGAGGCCCAAGACCCGGAGCAGACCCAGGTTCAGGCAGGGGAGGCCCAAGACCCGGAGTAGACCCAGGATCAGACACATGAACCTGTTTCTCGATATGGGCCATCTCTTATGCGCCACCCCTGACCTCTGCGGCAATGATGATAAACCGCTGGCAGCAGTACAATCAATGGAATGCGCCCAGGGCGACAGCATGCCCTGCAAAGCCGTGATTATAACTACGGCTGGAGACTGTGAATATACGATTGTTCTGACTAAAAAATGAGGAGATAATTTTTTGTGTAACTGATTAAATTTTATCAAAAAATTACAAATTGATCGTAATAATATCCGGGTTAATCATGGGCA
>JAIRYI010000085.1 GCA_031267815.1 Desulfarculales bacterium
ACTCAATGTCGCTGAAATTAGGCTGATGCATAGTCTACCTCCCTTGAGAATAAAGAAAGTATACAAAAAAATCAGACCAATGACGATCGCAAATGACCCATTTAATCAGCGCTTCCTTAAGTGTTGCGCGTACTCAAGGGAGCGGCAGTTTTTGCTTCAAGCCCCAACTCAAGCCCAAGATCAATCCTTGACCGGCTCTTTTTCCGGCGGTAAATTATAGGTAATTTTAATTCATAAATATCACCATTGAAGGGTTATCCATGAAAACTCTGCCCCCCGTACCCGGAAGCATAGCTTCTTTGCTGCCTTATCAGCAGGGCAAGCCCATTGCCGAGGTAAAAAGAGAACTGGGCTTAAGCGATGTGATCAAGCTGGCCAGCAACGAATGCCCTCTGGGGCCCAGCCCCAGGGCCATGGCCGCGGTGGGGGCGGCAACGGCGGATATGTTCCGCTATCCGGATGGGGGAGGCTTTGATCTGCGGCAGGCCCTGGCCCGCCGCCACCGTCTGGACATGGATAACATATGTTTGGGCAACGGCAGCAATGAAATCATTGAAATGCTGTGCCGGGCTTTTGTGCGGCCGGGCGACTATGCCCTGGCCGCCTCCCCTTCCTTTCTTATGTACCAGAAACTGGTCCGGGTGGCAGGGGGGATTTTGGAAGAAATCCCTCTGGATAAGGATTATCGTATTGATCTCAAAGCCTTGGCCGGAGCCGTCAGAGCGCGCGTCAGGCTCGTCTTTGTCAATAATCCCAACAATCCGGCCGGCACTGTTGTCACCCGGACGGAACTGAAAGAATTTCTGGATCAGATTCCCCCGGGAATAATTGTGGTTTTGGATGAGGCCTATATTGATTTCAACTCCGACCGGGCCTGCGCCCGGGGAGAGGAGTTTTTAAACCACTCCGTTCCGGTGGTGGTCATGCGCACTTTTTCCAAAATAGCCGGGCTGGCCGGACTGCGGATTGGCTATGCCTTGGCGGACAAAGAGATAATCAATTATTTTGACCGGGTGCGGCAGCCTTTTAACACTTCTTCCCTGGCCCAGGCCGCGGCTCTGGCCGCTTTGGAGGATGGGGAATTTTATGAGCGTCATGTGGCTCTGGTGCAAAACGAACGCCGGCGCTATTATGACGCCTTCACCCGCCTGGGCCTGTTTTTTCTGCCCAGCCAGGCCAATTTCGTCTTGTTTCACCTTGGCCCGCGGGCGGAAGACATTTTTAAAAAAATGCTGGCCCGGGGAGTTATCCTGCGCTGGATGGGCGCTTACAACCTGCCTGAATTCATCAGGGTAAGCATTGGCAAACCTGAAGAAAACATCCGCTGCCTGGCGGACCTGGAGCGGATCCTGGAGTTAGAGCGTGTTCATTTTAAGTGTTAACCCGCACGGCAAGCATCTCAAGCGTATATGAGCGTATATGCTCCTAGTTCCTTAAATGACCTTGAGGGTGATTTTGGAGAAACCGGTTTACTTAAAAAAAGAAAAGAGGCGAGTATGGTGATAACCGTTGACGGGCCGGGGGGGGCGGGTAAAAGTACTGTCAGCAGAAATCTGGCCGCCCGCCTCAATTTCGCTTTTTTGGATACCGGCGCCATGTACCGGGCGGTGGCTCTGTGCGCCCTGGGTGAAGACGCGGCCCTGGCGGACCTGGACCCGGAGCGGCGCAAAACCTGGCTGGAAGGAATAAAACTGGAGTTATTGCCCGGCGGCGTGGCTTTGGACGGGCGGCCGGTGGAAGCGTTTATCCGCAACGGGGCGGTTGCCTCCGCGGCCAGCCATATTTCCGCTCTGCCCGAAGTACGGGAATACTTGCTGGGCCGGCAGCGCGCGGCCGGGCGGAGAGGCAATCTGGTGGCGGAAGGGCGGGATATGGGCACAGTGGTTTTCCCTGAAGCGGAACTTAAATTTTTTCTCACCGCCAGCGAGGAAGAGCGGGCCAGACGGCGCTTCAAGGATATGGCCCTTCGTGATCCCCAATTGACTCTGGCCGAAGTCCGGCGGGAAATGGCCGGGCGCGACGCCCGTGATTTATCCCGGACCCTGGCCCCGCTCAGACCGGCCTCTGAGGCCATAATCATTGACAGCACCGGGATGAAAGAAGAAGAAGTTGTGGCCCTCATGCTGGCGCGGGCGCAAAAAATCGCCGGCGTGCGCCTGACCGGCTTTTCCTTATAGGAGCGTTTACGATGTTTTTACTCAATCCCAAACATACCTTGGGCGCGGCTTTCTATTCCTGGGAAGGGCTTAAACACGCCCTCCGGACCGAACAGGCCATTGTCCACGTAGTGGTTATTTTGGTGATTTTTCTGGGTTTACTGTGCTGGTTCGCTTCGCTGCCTTTTTTGCTTATGACTTTGGCCTGGTTCTTGGTTCTGAGCCTGGAGCTGCTGAACGCGGCGGTGGAGAGGGTGTGCGATCTGGTCAGCCCGGAATTCAACCCCCTGGTCAAGCAGGCCAAAGATCTGGCCAGCGCGGCCACCGCCATAGCGGTGGCCGGCAACGCGCTGTTGTGGCTGTGGCTTTTGCTGACCAATTTTCTGGTGTAATTTACGCTTCCGTGCTATGTTTAAAAAGGTGTAAAGCGCCCGCCGTAGGGCAAGCAGTTCGCGGCAATGATTTGCGCGGCAAATCCAAAGCCGAGCGGGTTGACACTTAAAGTGAACACGCTCCAACGCCGGACAACTATGGCCGTTGCGCCCGAAATACGAAACAAAAGCGCCGCTTGGCAGGCGGGTAAAGGATGCGCGCGGCGGATAATGCCGCTTCTTGGCAGCGGGAGGGAAAAATAATGAGCAATCCTATTGACGTCAAAAATAACAAGACTCTGAAAGACATTCTTACTAATCTGATTGAACTGACTTCCACCAACAAAATAGTCTGGGAAAGAAAAACCGGCCTGGATCAATACGAACTGCGGAAAAACTCCACCAGCATCTGCGTGGGTAAAAGTACGCTTCCCAGCGTCATCCAGTATTTTTTCACTATTCAGGGCAAAGGCGACAACCGTTTTGAATATTTCCACACCAAAGGTTCGGATAAAAACGTCTGTAAAGATCCGGAAGTGTTCAACCTGGTCACCATGCTTTACGGCAAAGTGCGCAAAATCTCCAATATCAATTTCTCTTTCTTAAGCGAAGTGCTGGAAGAACTTATGACCCCGGAACAATCTCCGGCCCCGGGAGAAAAACGGGAGAGAGAAGACGAGCGCGCGCTGATCAATTGAAGTCATTGATTGTACTGTTTATCGAACGGGCGCTGGTCTAGGGCTTTGCCGCAATTTACTTGGCTCGCGGCCGCTAAGAGCGGCGCGGTGAAAGTAAGCGTTCTTCCCTGAAAAAGTCATCTTCGACTTTTTCAGGGTCTACTAAAATAGGCTGAAACCGCCCGGGGATTAATTGTCGGTCGGCTGGAGGGGAAGGTATATCATTACTTCCGTGCCCTGGCCCAGTTCGCTTTTTATAGCCATATAGCCGCCGTGGTCCTCCACAATGCGCCGGGCCATGGCCAGCCCCAGACCGGTGCCGCCCTGGGTGGTGGTGAAAAAAGGTTTGAATATCTCCGGCAAGTGTTCAGGGGCAATCCCCCGGCCCTGATCTTTGACGCTGATCATGGCATAGCCCGGTTTATCGGCCCGGCTCAGACTGATCAGCACCCGCCCCCCTTCGGGGCTGGCCTGCAGGGCATTGCGCAGGATATTGATTAACACCTGGCTGAGCCTGTCTTTGTCAACCCATAACAGAGGCAGGCGGCTGGCGCCGCTGAAGACAATGGACTTGCCCTCCTCTTGAGCCTGTTCGTTCATCAGGCCGGAGGCGTATTGCAGCAAAAGCGCGCAGTTTTCATATTCAAAATTGTAATTGGCGGTTTTGGAAAGGTCATTTAAACTCTTGACCAGTCTTTCCAAACGGGCCACTTCATACTGAACAATATCCAGCATCTCCTTGGAAGCCGGGTTGATGAGAGGATCTTTGCCCACCCGGCGGGCAAAGCCGCCGATAGACACCAGGGGATTTCTTATTTCATGGCAGATGGCGGAAATGCTGGTGCCCAAAAAATTGGTGGCGTATTCGGTAATGGTAAGAAAGCTGCTGGCCAGGCGGCGGCGGATGAGAATAATAAAAATATTCCCGTCGCGGGCATGGGCCTGACTGATGCTCACCGTAGCCGGAAACAGCTGCCCGCTTTGATTCATGAGCTTCAGGCGAAAAACCCGGCCGGTCATATTGCTGGCGTTGCGTTCCAGAAAACTGCGCAGATAAAGGCGGTGGGTGCGGCGGTAGGAGAGGGGTAAAACCATATCAATGTGATGGCCCAAAATCTGCTGCACCCCATCGGCGCCAAACAGCTTCCGCGCCGCCGAGTTGATATGGGTGATTTGATACTTGCTCCCCACACACACTATAGCGTCAGACAGCGACTCCAGGGCGTCATAGTAATCCTGGGTAGTTAATCGCGACAGGTCCGGCGGATTTTTGTTCATAAAAATTACCCGGCTAAGTTATTTGTTTCCGTCTTCCCCCTTCACAGCTTCCACTTTTATTCACTTCTTCCCTATGATTAATAAAACCATATTATCCGGATTTTGTCATCTCCAAATAAGGGGACTCAGCGCAAATTGTTTCCGGCGGCTACCGCGCCCCCGAGGACGATGTAACATTTAAAAATGTACACCTTGGCAGCCTGAGCCGCCGGGTTCAAACTACGGTTCCGGCTGTTTGGCTTAAAAATAAAACACCAGGAGGTTAGGGCTGGTATAAATTTGGTTTTTAAGCCGCCTGAAAGGCCAGAAAATGCCATGTTGGCAAGTGGGGACGTTCTGGCCGCTGTCATGGCCGGCGTCCTGGCGGGTTGGCGGTCTGTTAAAAATAAAAATCATATTTTTCCCCGATTTAAATTCAAGAAGCTTCTTTATCCTGCCGTTGTAGAAATTGAAACCATTGGCAAGGGCGACGGCCTTGGCCTGGTCCATTCGCACACGGGCAAAAAGGGAACTTAAAAAAATTTAAGCGCGGGCGCATAACGGATAAAGCGCCCCCACAGCCTCAAGGAGGGGATTCTTATGGC